>DATHYN010000076.1:0-84098 GCA_035459145.1 Anaerolineae bacterium
CCGCCGCTTCACCACCAACACCATCAACCCACTAATTAACAACCCAATCCCCACCAATCCCCGCCCCGTCAAACGCTCCCCCAACAAAAACACCCCCAACAACCCCGCCGTCAACGGCTCGGCCAACGTCAACGTCATCGCCGTCGCCACCGTCACCGACCGTAATCCCCGCGCAAACAACCCATACGCCAACGCCACCGTCACCACCCCCAAATGAACCACCACCACCGCCCCCGACAGCGTCAACACCCAACCCAAATCAACCACCAACAACAAAGGCGCTAAAAACAGACCCCCCACTAAAAAAACCAATGCCATTCCCCCATCCGGCGTATGCACCGCCAACACTCCCTTACTAAACACCGCATACAACGCATACGCCACCCCCGCCCCCACCGCCAACAACAACCCCCAACCATTAACCACCTCCGCCTCGGCCGGCGCCGCCAACAACCCACACCCCGCCAACGCCAATACCGTCGCCACCAACCACCGACCATCCGGCCGCTCCCCCCGAATCAACCAACCCACTACCCCCCCCGCAATCGGCACACTCCCAATCCCCACAATCGTCCCCACCGCCACCCCCGCTAATGCCACCCCCGAAAAAAACAACACCTGATACGCCGCCATCATCACCCCCGCCAAAATCGTATCCCGCCACAATGCCCGCGATGCCCCTTTCGCCGCCGTCCACCCGCCACGCCAATCTAAATGCCCTTGCCCCACTGCTACTAGCAACAACACCAACCCACCCACCCCCTGACGCACCGCCCCCACCGCCAACGGCCCCGCCTCCGCCGGCGCCAACGCCTGCGTCGTCCCCGTCGTCCCCCACAACATCGCCCCCAACAAAATATACACCGCCCCACCACCCACAATCCGTTTCTCTTCATCCATAAACTTCACTCTCCACACACATAATTAACAAAACCAACCACCACCCACTTAGCCACCAATTGTACCCCGATTTACCATAGCCCGTCTGCCACATAACCACCTTCCAACCAAACACCTCTCCCTCTCTTCACCAACACCAAAAAATCCGCCCAATCCCCAAAATCCGTGTCAAATCCCACCAACCATCCTCAAACCAACCCCCACCTCAAACTCAACACAACCTTCCAACCAAACACCCTTCCCTCTCCTCACCAACACCAAAAAATCCGCCCAATCCCCAAAATCCGCGTCAAATCCCACCAAACATCCTCAAACCAACCCCCACCTCAAACTCAACACAACACAACACAACACAACACACCTTCCCAACCAAATACCCCTTCTCCCCACCTTTCTGTTATAATCAATACCATGACTAACTGGCACATCGGCACCATCGGCTTTGGCTACAAACCTTGGGCAAACACCTTCTACCCCCCTGGCCTCGCCCCCCGCCAATATCTCGGCTACTACAGCCAACGCTTCACCACCGTCGAAATCGACACCACCTTTTACGGCATCCCCCGCCCCGAACAACTCGCGCGTTGGTCCGCCGTCACCCCCCACAACTTCACCTTCACCCTTAAAACCCCTCGCTCCATCACCCACGATCACCGTCTTGATGATGCCGCCCAAGCAGAAATGGCCCAATTTACCACCGTCTGCCAACGCCTCGGCCCCAAACTCGGCCCCATCCTCATCCAACTCCCCCCAGATTTCACCCAAGTCGAAGCCCCCACCCTCGCCCGCTTCCTCCGTACCCTCCCCGATGACATCAACTTCGCCCTCGAATTCCGCCACCCCTCCTGGCAACTCCCCGCCACCCGCCGTCTCCTCGAACGCTTCAACATCGCTTGGGTCGCCGCCGACTACATCCACATGCCCAAAACCATCATCCCCACCGCTGATTTTATCTACCTCCGCCTCCTCGGCCAACACGGCCGCTTCCCCCTCAAAAACAGCGAACAACTCGACCCCACCCCCACCCTCCAAAAATGGTACGCCATGCTACAAAAACAGCTCAACACCACCCCTGATATCTACATCTTTGCTAACAACGATTTCGCTGGCTACTCCCCCCGTACCTGCACCCGCCTCCAAGAAATAATCGGCCTCCCCCCAGCCGATATCCGTATCCTCCAACAAGGCCGTCTTTTCTAAAATCCCCAAAACTTGCCCCATACTCATTTCTACAGATAATTATAGGTTGACAATATTTAGTAGACTGTAATATAAATAACCTAGAACGCTGTCATTCCTGCACAGGCAGGAACCCACTCTAGATTATTTAGTTTACAATCCATTTAGTTTAATATAAGTAATTATCACACCATTAAAAAAAGGTTTTTTATGAATAAAGAAACAATTCTAACTCGTGACGAAAACGTCACCTACCAAACCATCGACGGCGAAAGCATCCTCGTCGTGCCCAACAGTGGCAAATTCTTCACCCTTAACCAAGTCGGCTCCGAACTATGGGGCATGCTTGATGGCCAAAAAACTATCGCCGATCATGCCACCATTATCGCCAACAAATATCAAATAGAATTAGATACCGCCATTAACGACATCCTAAAACTTGCTCAACATCTCAAAAGCGAAAATCTAATTAACCTCCAATAACCCTACTCCCCCTTAAGAAACGTTGCCAAAAATTTACCCGCTTGCCGTTCCGACCAATAACGTCGCCGCCACACGCCAGCCTCCCAAAAACCTACATGCCCACCGTGTGGCGTAATAATCGCCCGCAAATTCGGGTTCTGTTTGATAGTCCGATAAGGGATATCATTCGCAAAAAATGGATCATCTTCAGCCCGAATTAATAACGTCGGCACCTCTATATTGGCTAAATAACGTTTCGCTCCCATCTGCTCGTAATAATCAGCCGCATCCTTAAAACCATTAAGCGGTGCGGTCACCAACTCATCAAATTCGCGCAACGTCCGAATCTCATTAATCGGCTCCGCTGTAATCGCTTCCCCAAATACCGCCTGCTTCATCTCTAACTTTTCTAATAAACTGCGCATAATATTCCACTGATACAGCCGCGCATGCTCCGCCATATGGGCCGAACACGCATCTAAATCAAATGGGGGTGAAATCGCTACCGCCCCTTGAATCCATTGGCGCCCATCCTCACCCAACTCACCTAAATATTTCAATAACAGATTAGCCCCCAACGACACACCCACCAAGCCAAGGGGTGCCTGCGGCCACCGCCCCCGCAAATAATCAACCACCGCCTGTACATCCCCCGTCAAACCAGCATGATAGGTCGACACTTTCCGATTCATCACACCACTGCATGACCGATAGTTAATCCCCACCACCCGAATACCATGCTCACTAATCTGCCGATATAATTCATAACTGTACGGTCGCCGTGCCGACCCCTCCAAACCATGCAACAACAGCATAATCGGGCTATCGGCCGCCATCTGTGACCAACTCACCGCCCCCACATCAGCAAAATCAATATCAATGAAATCCCCATCCGCTAACTCAATCCGCTCCCGAGCAAATTCCACCCCCGATGACGCCCGTGTATAATATGCACCCATCGTTTGCACATGCTTATTCCGCAACCAACTCGGCGGGTTGAACGGTTCAATAATCCCTTTGACATCTTTCAATAACGTTTCTTGTTGCGCCACAACATCTGTATCCGCACCTTCATCTTCCTCCCGCCATTTGCGCCACGCCACCGCCGCACCCACCACTCCCACCGCCAACGCCCCCCACAATGAACGCTGTTTCACAGTTAACATAGCCACACCTTCCTTAAATTACTAATCACGTTGGCAAATAACTTGCCTGAATCTTTTCTATTCAGATAAGTTATCTTACAATGTAAAACATCAAGCTTTCCCTGTAAAACAAAAAGAGGCCAACTCTTTTACAGGTGGGCCTCCTGATATTCACACAATATAACATTCCACTCTATTTGTCAATGACCTTTTAGTACTATCGGATCACTGTCAAAAAACCAAAATGTAATGGAATAAACTTATAATCAATTTACTTGTCTTAAAATAATTGGGGCTCAAAAAAAGTGAGGGTATCTCAAAAGCGGGCGCTAATAAGATACCCTCTTGGGGGGGGAGCTAATATAATAATACCAAATTTCTACATAAAATGCAACCCCCAATTTGAAAATTGGCCCAAATTGGTCAAATTCGCCCCCTTTTCACCCTTTTTGCCGTTCCACAGTCCGAATGTCAATCTCAACCGTACAAATCTTCTCCAATAACCAAATCCGTCTCTGCAATGGCCACAACTGTAAAAACCAGGTGCTCATCGATTCCCACAGCAATAACCAAGCCGCCACCGTCGTCCCCTGACTAATAATGTTGTACCCTAACTGATTACTCAACCCTTCATTAAAACTACTCAATGTCACCATCAATAACAAACTGGCCCCCATCCCCCCCAACAACAATGATCGCAACATCAATGCCCGCCGCTCACTCCGCACTCGGCCAGCCCGATAATAAAAATAATACCGAATCCCCTGCAAAATCTGCTTACGCAACTCCTTATCCACCACCGTTTCAATCTGCAACCGAATTATAAACTTATTTCGCCCTAACTCCGTCGCACAACCCAAAATATACTCAACCAACGCCTCATCTAAATTCCGATTCACATGAGGCACATCATAATCAAACGATGAATAAATATCCTCAATATCATTGAACGACAAATCAATAATTTGCCGTCCATCTTCCGTAAATTCATACCGAATTAATGCATTATCCATTAGTTACACCTCAAACACGCTCCACGATGGTCGCAATCCCCATCCCCCCACCCACACACAGGGTGACCAAACCCGTCTCACAATCGGTCCGTTCCATCTCATCCAATAACGTTCCCATCAACATCGCCCCCGTCGCCCCTAATGGGTGCCCCATCGCAATCGCCCCACCATTCACATTCACATTCTCTGCACCCTCTAAATTCATATCGCGCAAAAATTTCAACACAACCGCCGCAAACGCCTCATTAATCTCGATTAAATCAATATCGCCCATTACCATCCCCGCTTTCTGCAACGCTTTCGCCGTCGCTGGCCCCGGCCCAGTCAACATAATCACCGGATCCGTCCCCACCAACGCCGCTGAACGCACCCGCGCCCTCGGCCGCAAACCCATCGCCTCCCCCTTCTCCTTACTCCCCACCAATACCAACGCCGCCCCATCCACTATCCCCGATGAATTCCCCGCCGTATGCACATGCGCGATCTTCTCCACCTGCGGATACCGATCCCGCGCCACAAAATCAAATCCCATCCCCCCCATCATCTCAAATGCTGGTCGCAATTTCGCCAACCCCTCCAAACTCGTCCCTGGCCGAATATATGCATCCTTCTCCAAAATCATCATCCCATTCATATCCCGCACCGGCACCACCGACCGATCAAACCGCCCCCCATCCCGCGCCGATGCCGCCCGCGCCTGCGACTGCACCGCAAACCGATCCACATCCTCACGACTAAACCCTTCTAATGTCGCAATTAAATCCGCTCCAATCCCTTGTGGCACAAACGATGTTTCGTAACTCGTCTGCGGATCAATCACCATCGCCCCCCCATCTGACCCCATCGGCACCCGTGACATACTTTCCACCCCACCCGCTACCACCAAATCTTCCCAACCCGAACGCACTTTCATCGCCGCTAAATTAACTGCCTCCAATCCCGACGCACAAAACCGATTTAACTGCATACCGGGCACATCAATATCCCAACCCGCCTTCTGCGCCGCAATTTTGGCGATATCCGCCCCCTGCTCACCAATCGGTGACACACACCCCAAAACAACATCATCCACTTGACTCGTGTCCAAATCATGTCGGGCTACCAACTCCTCCATCAATGTCACCACCAAATCCACTGGTTTCACTTCATATAATTCACCATTCGCTTTCCCCTTCGCCCGTGGTGTCCGTATCGCTTCAAAAATATACGCTTCTGTACTCATTCTTTCACCTTCACTATTCATTAATGACTATTATCAAACCCTCAAATTTTCCCAGAAAGTCATCATAAACACTCCCATTCTCATACACCTTCCGAGAAAATAGCTTCAAACTATCAATTACTTATAATCTAATCATACCACGACCACAAACTTTCATACCACATTAGAAAATACCCAAACTCTCTCTAAACTTTTTTCACATCCTACCTAATAAGGTACAATCATACGAACAAACAGATGAAAACAATCCACAAACAATATTCTCTAAAATTTGATTATTGTTTGTTACCTTCTAAACAAAAGGAGCAAATTCATGCCCAAAATAAATCGATTAATAACATTACTTTTTCTAACAATTTTTCTGGTCGCTTGTGCCAACGCCGACAACGAACCCGTAGCGACGCCAAATCCAGATAACGCCAACCCCAATCCACCTGTCAATCCCACCACAGAGACCGATACCGATACCCCTCTCCCTACCGCCACATCACTACCATCTGATTATCCCCCCGCAACACCAGTACCACCTCCCACCACAAACTTAAACCCCGACGCCTATCCTGATATGGCTGATACCGTCTGGATTCTACGACCACAGCAACAACAACAATGCAACGAGGACGGCTCCGCCGTCCCCTTCACCTACTCAGACCTTGATGCTGCGGTTATGGATCTCCAAACCAATGGTATCGTCGTTAATGACGCCACAGTAACCAACTTACTCGTTTGCGAAGCCTGCACCTGTCCGAGCAGTACCCATTATCGCGCCAATATCAATCGTACTAATTTAGACGCCGCCGAAAACCTCGGCTGGTTCACGGAGTAAACCGATGCTACGCTTTTTAACCGCAGGTGAATCCCACGGCCCCCAACTCACCACCATCCTCGAAGGCTTCCCCGCCGGCGTCCCCCTTGACCTTGACCGTCTCAACCAACAATTGGCCCGCCGCCAAAAAGGCTATGGCTCCGGCGGCCGCATGAAAATCGAAAGCGACGCCGTCCACATCAGTGCCGGCTTCATGAATGGCCTCACCACCGGCGGCCCCATCGCCATCACCGTCGTCAATCGTGACTTTGCCAAATGGCAACACCGTGACATCGACCCGATGACCATCCCTCGGCCCGGCCACGCCGACCTCACCGGCGCCATCAAATACGGCTACACCGACCTCCGCCTCGCTCTCGAACGCGCTTCGGCGCGGGAAACGGCCGTTCGCGTCGCCATCGGCGCCCTCTGCCAACAACTCCTCGCTCACTTCGACATCACCATCGGCAGTTACGTCACCAGTATCGGCGACGTCACCGCCAACATCCCCGCCACCATGAGCTACCCCGACCGCTTCGCCGCCGCCGAAACCAACGATATCCGCACCCCCATGCCTGATGACATTGAAGCGATGCGCCAAAAAATTTGGGAAATTATGCAAGCCAAAGATACCATCGGCGGTATCTTCGAAGTCGTCGCCCTCGGCCTCCCCCCCGGCCTCGGCTCCCATGTCCATTGGGACCGCCGCCTCAATAGCCAACTTCTGTGGTACATGAGCTCTATCCAAGCCATCAAAGGGGTCGAAATCGGCCACGCCTTCGCCAACAGCAGTCGCCCCGGCACCGAAGTCCACGATGAAATCTTTCTAGACGATGATGGCCAAACCCTCACCCGCCACACCAACAACTCTGGCGGCTTCGAAGGTGGCATCACCACCGGTGAACCCGTCATCGTCCGAGCCGCCATGAAACCGATATCAACCGTCCTCAACCCCCGCAAATCAGTCGACCTCGTATCTGGCGAAGAACAATCAACCGTTTACGAACGGTCTGATTTTTGTGCCGTTCCCCGCGCCGCCGTTGTCGGTGAAGCGATGATCGCCATCCCCCTCGCCAATGCCCTCCTCGAAAAATTAGGCGGTGACAGCTTGGCCGAGATGAAACCCCGCTTCCAAACCTTACGCCAAGCACGACTCGATGATCTCTTAATGGATAATCTTCCCTGGCGTTTTGGCTATTAAATCCAGTTCAGGTAAAATAATATACGCATAATTTTGTCTTGACATTTATAAGCTATCAAACAGTTCTCTAAGTAAATTTTATTGAATCTAAATAAATATAACCCAAGAAGGATGTACACACTTTTATGAAACAGAAATTTATCTATCTACTCTGCCTTTGTGCTCTATTCGCTCTAGTAGCCTGTAATCCCACCAGCCCTGTCCCCGCCATCGACCCCCATGCTATCACCGATACACATGATGACGATACGTACGGTGATGAACATACCGACGATGCCGCTACTACCGACGAACATACCGACGATGCCGCTACCACTGACGAGCACAGCGATGACGCCGCCACCGACGCTACCACCACCGACGAACACACGGATGATGCCACCACCGACGATGCCGCCACCGACGATGCTGCCACCGACGAGCACACGGATGATGCCACCACCGACGCTACCACCACCGACGATGCTACCACCGACGATGCTGCCACCGACGATGCTACCACCGACGAACACACTGATGATGCCGCCACCGACGATGCTACCACCAACGAACACAGTGATGATGCTGCCACCGACGATGCTGTCACCGACGAACACAGCGACGATATGGCTGAAGCACCTGTGCCCACAGCGTTACCAGCCAATAGCATTAGTCATTACTTAGACACTATCGATTTCGCCAACTGGATCGAACAATCCTTCTCCATAAGCCCCAACCAACGTCGGGTCGCTTATGTTGTGCGTCAAGCTGATCTTCAACAAATCGCGCTCATGGTTGATGGCGAACTGCATGACAGCTACAGCAACATCCGTCCCAGCTCTCTCGGCTTCAGCCCCAACAGTGAGCACTTTGTCTACGCTGTCCAAGACGCCGATGGCAATTGGATGATGGTTATCAATGGTGAAGCCGCCACCAGTTACACCGATATCAGCGACCCTGTCTTCAGTCCTGATGGGCAACATATCGCATATCAAGCCCAAACCGCTGATAATATTTTTATCGTTTTAAATGGCGAAGAGGGCACACCCTATCCTGATGTTGATGCCACGAGCTTAACCTTTAGTCCGAATAGTGAGCATTTAGCGTATGTTGCCACAACGGCCGAGGGACAAACTGTTATCCTCGATAATGAACCACAAGCCACCTTCTCCGCTATTTTACCCAACAGCTTAACCTTCAGCCCTGATAGCTCTCAATTAGCGTACATAGCCGCCCAACCAGACGGCCAATATGCCGCTGTCATCAATGGCGAAGTAGGTACTAGCTATTACGCCATCAACAATGAACCCTTGACTTTCAGCCCTGATAATCAAAGCTACGCCTTTGTCGCTTCTGATGAAATGGGGCAATCATTTGCTGTACTCAATGGAACCCAATCCTCTAACCCTTATAATGCGGTTCATGATTTGACCTTCAGCCCTGACAGTCAACAATTTGCCTATATCGTCGAATCCAATGCACAACAACAAGTTGTTCTCAATGACGAAGCTAGCCTACCTTACACCTATGTCGAACGCAATAGCCTCACCTTCAGTGATGACAGCAAAAACTTTGCCTACATCGCCCGTTTAGACGCCAACTGGTTTGTTAACCGCAACGGCATCGCTGACACCAATTACAATGCTATCACCAACGACTCCTTCTCCTTTAGCCCCGATGGTCAACATTTCACCTACATCGCCCAAAAAGGAAATCAATTTGTAGGTGTCATCGATGGCTATGAAACAAATGCGTATGATGGTGTCACAACACCTATTTTCAGCCCCGATAGTCAACGAGTTGTCTTCCTCGCCCAAAATCAAGGAGAATCACAACAACTTGTCATTAACGGTGCTGAAAATCCTATCGAAGGTAGCATTCTGGCTAGCTTTGGTGGTGGTGAAATACAATTCCTTAGCGAACGCCAACTCCATTATGTCTGGTTTGAAGAAGGAAACTTATTTCATGTCGTACAAACCATCGAATAGGTAATTCATTCCCCCCATAACTAAAAAAGGGCACCCACGTTGGTGGGTGCCCTTTTTTTATTGCCTCTGATTATCGCAAAAACAAAGTCAAGGTGTCTAGCTGTTGCATCTCCCCACGCACACGGCCAATCGCCTGCGACTCATCATCCGATTCAAAATTAAACTCCGCATCCAAAGTCACCCCCTCTAACTCATCCTCTAAACCTTCGGTTAAACCCGGACCCTTGACGGCATCCTCTTTAACCTCTTCCTCAATCTCTATTTCAGGCGGTTCGCTATCAACTTGATACGTATATGCTCGACGGCAATGGGGACAACTACCCGCATAATACAACGCCAACGCATCAACTTGATGACCATACGCTTTATAAAGCAAACGCCGCACATGGGCATTCCCCGCCACGACTAATTGATTATCATCTATCTCCTCGGCCGCCGCCGCCAAATAATCCAAACCAAACAAAACCCGATACCCCATCAAAAAATGACTGCATCGTGGACAACTAACAAAGGCATTAACTAAATCTTGATACGATGCCTCTTTCTCTTTGCCCCGCGACAAATCAACCCGTGACCGTGATTTGCGCGGTTTCTGCCGCCGCGCTGACCGCCCAGATCGGGACTGTTCTTCATTCTCCCCTTTTTGACTTTCTAGCCGACGACGACGGTTACGCTTGCCCCGTTGCCGCTCACTTTTACTACTGTCCCGCTTTCTACTTGACTTTTTATTACTGTTACTCATTTGTTTATCACATAAATTTAAGCATTAATATGGTATGATACTATTGTTACAGATTCTAGTCGTGCTTTATCAAGGTGTCAAATTGAATAATAGAACGACTAACCAATTAATTTTGGTTCTCACCCTTTTGTCCTGCTTGCTTTTACCGATCCATTTTATCTCGGCCGCTAATACCCCCACCAGTTGTCTTCACAACTGTTACAGTCCTCCTGCCGATCAACCAATCACACAAACCACAAAGTTAACCAACAATGGCGCCCCTCGGCCCCACATCATCTTCATCACCGTTGACTCCCTCCGCCCCGACCACCTCTCAACCAATGGCTATTTTCGCCCCACCAGCCTCAACCTCGAAGCCAATATCACCCTCCCCGGCGCTAACTTCACCCAAGCCACCTCCACCGCCGCCTGGACCTATCCCGCTAATGCCGGTGTCATCACCGGTCGCGCCCCACATAACCTCAACACCGACTGGACCGACCCTGCCAGCACCATCCCCCCTAGCGAACAAACATTAGCCGAATATCTTCACGACGAAGGCTACTACACCGCCGGTTTCGTCTCCGCCTACTACGTCAGCCCTCAACTCGGCTTCGACCAAGGCTTCGACCAATACCAACGCCTAACCCCTCCCGAAGATGATAACAGCGTCCGTGTCACCCAACTCAATGAAACGGTCTCCACTTGGCTCGATACGGAATGGAGCACCACCATCAGTGGCACCCAACCCTTATTTCTCAACCTCTACTACTACGACCCCCACTCTTGGTACACCCCACCTGCGCCCTATAACATCATGTATGATGACAGTTACACCGGCACACTCACTGGCGAAACCTACGCCCACGGCCTCCCCGTCATCACCGGCCAAATCACTCCCACCGTTCGTGATTTAAGCTATCTCCATGCCCTCTACGATGGTGAAATCACCTACTGGGATGATAACATGGCCCCCATGTTCGCCCAACTCGACAGCCTCGGCCTCCTCCAAGACAGCATCATCGTCCTCACCAGCGACCACGGCCAAATGTTCGGCGAACACGACCTCTGGGTCCATCGTAACTCCGCTTACGAAGAGGTCCTCCGCGTCCCTCTCATGTTCCGCTACACCGGTACTATCTCCCCCAACCTCACCATCACCACCCCTGTCCAAACCACCGATATCCTCCCCACCATCCTCGACCTCCTCGAAATCCCTAAACCAGACAACCTCGATGGTCAATCTCTCCTCCCTCTCCTACAGGGCACCCCATTCCCTGACCGCTCCATCTATGTCAAGCAAGGTGCCGATGCCCTCAGCAGTCCCGATTACTATGCACCAGACCAAGCCATCTACGCTATCACCCAAGATAATTGGAAATATATTCATCATTTTGGACGTCCTAACCTTGACGAACTCTACTACCTCGCCCCTGTCTCCCCCTATGAAACAGACAACCTCATCACCACCGATGCCCACACCGCCCAAACCTTACGACAACAGCTGATGACTTACTTCAATCTTAACAACAACTACCTACCTGCGTTACAAAAACCATAACGCCTAAGGAGTAGAGGAGCCCGCGGAGGGCCCCTCTACTCCCCCTCACTCACCTAACAATGTCGCCAAACATTCACTCACAAAATTCGTATCCGTCCCCAACCCTTGCCACCAAACCTGACCATAAACAACCAACCCCACCAGTAAAAACAACAACGCCAACATTATAAAATTAAATCGCAACCGCTCACGCCCCTTCGCCAACGACGCCCAAGCCGCAAAAGCCAACCCCAACGCATAGACAAATAAAACCAACTGATACCGCTCCGCCAACGTGCGCACATCACCACCTAATGCGAATAACTCATCCGAATCCGCTAAACACACCCACGCCGTCGCCAACAACTCATCCTCATACTTCTCGGTAAACGGATTCTCATTATTCCCCTCGGCCAAACTCGCCATCAAAAAATCGGAAAACAACGCCTCATACATGCCCACCCGCTCACCAGTCGCTCCCCCATCCTGCTGATAAGCCACAAACGCATTAAAATCCATCACCTGAATCTGACCCGCATCTGTTAACTCACCATTGGCCTCATTCAAAACCCTCTGCGCCTGCAATGCAATACGTCCCGCCCGTGAATTCGTCATCGCCGCCTGATAACCAACAATCGCTGTCAACATGCTTAAAATCGTGACCACCACACTCAAAAAAGAATCTCGTTGTACCCACACCCTAAATGATGCTTGCCCCACTTTTTGCTCTTCTTGCTCGCTATGACTCATCCTTCTCTCCTTCATAACTTAAACGCCATAAAACAGTGGCTAACGCCCCCGCCAACAAAACCAATACCAACAATTTCCCCCACGGCCGCACCGCCGATACCCCCACCAACCCCAAACCAACCGCTAAACCGTAATACCCTAACGCAATCCACCGCGTCGGGACCCCTTTATCCGCTAATCGAAAATGCAAATGCCGCCGATCCCCCTGCCATGGACTCTGCCCTTGACGCATCCGCGCCACTACAATCCAAGCCACATCCAAAATAGGAATCGCCAACACCAACAGCGCCGTCGCAATCTTAGCCGGCGACAAAATCGACAATGTGGCCAACAAATACCCCAACACATACGCTCCCGCCCCTAAAAATATCCGCGCTGGCGCAAAATTGTACGGCAAAAACCCTAACAACGCCCCCGCCAAAGCCAATGGAAACAACGCCACCGTCGTCTGCCCCAACTGATAACTATGCCACGCAAACAACAAGGCCGCCACCGTCCCCACCCCGGCCGCTAACCCATCCAACCCATCCAAAAAATTGACCGCATTCATCATCCCCACCATCCAAAACAAACTAAAGCCATAGGCAAACCATTGCGGCCGAATCCACACCAACTCCCCTGTCAACGGATTCGTAAATAACTCAATAAACACAATATGGGCCATCGCCATCATCGCCGCTATCAACTGCACCCCCAAATTGGCCCACGGCGACAACTCCCAACGATCATCTGCCAAGCCCGCCAAAAACACAAAAATCGTCCCCAACACCACCCCCTGCAACCGCCGCGCATCATCGCCCACCGGCGGCATCAACCAATATATAACGACCACAGCCAATAACCAAGCTCCCCCAATCGCCATACCACCCGATGTCGGAATCAACCCTTTATGCTGACGCCGCCCACCCGGCACAGCCACCATTCCCCACCGATGCCCTAACTGTTGGGCCACCGGCGTCAACAACAAACTCCCCCCCATCGCTATTATAAAAACGACTAAATAACTCATCCCGTCCCAAACTGACGATCACCAGCGTCACCTAAACCAGGCACAATATAACCAATATCATTCAGATGGGCATCAATTGACGCCACATGAATCGCCACATCCGGATGTGCCGCCCGCAACGCCTCTACCCCTTCTGGCGCCGCAATCAACCCCATAAACTTAATCCGTTTTGCCCCCCACTTCTTCAAAATATCAATCGTCGCAATCGCTGACCCACCCGTGGCTAACATCGGATCTAGCACCAAACAAACTTGCACTGTCGGCGCAATCGGCAATTTATTATAGTAGGATACCGGTTGTAACGTCTCTTCATCCCGATACAAACCGATATGCCACACCTCGGCCGCCGGCATCATCTCCCAAATACCATCCACCATCCCCAAACCAGCCCGCAAAATCGGTATCAAACCGATTTTCTCCGCCAACTCCGCCCCCTCGGCCGACCCCATCGGCGTCGTCACCTCTTTATCCACCAAACCCAAATCATTCGTCGCCTCATAAGCCAACAACATCGCCAACTCTCGCACTAACTCCCGAAACTTCTTCGGCTTGGTCGCCACATCGCGCATTAAAGCCACCTTATGCTTAACCAACGGGTGTTCCGATTCATAAACCATGGGTAAACCTCCATAATGATTGATTAACTCTTTATCCACTCTTCATTTTATCCGACCATCGCCAAAAAGTGTAATCCTCTTTTCATTTAAATATGAATCACACTTTAAAATATGTTATGATATACTTATTATCTACTCATACTGATTGTGAGTCCAATACCATTCCCCACTGGCTTTCCTATTTGTTATCAACTGCCCTTTTATAATTTTGAGGAGTACCCACCATGAAAAAGCTATCATTTTTATCCCTAACTATCCTTTTTGTAACAGCTTTGCTCGTTTTTCAATCAGCTCCAACCACCACCACCGCCGAAACTTACCGCAAACTCCTAGCCCCCGCCAATACCTTAGATGCCCAACAACCCGGCATTGAACTATGGCATGATTATGGCGCTTTCGCCCTCTATCGGCTAACCGCTACCGCGTGGCAATCCTTAACTCCTCAACAACAAGCCCAAACCCAATCATTAGCCCATACCAATCAAATTATGCTCGACGCCTACCCCTTCGATACCAGTCGTGACGCCCTAACAATTCCCCCTCATTTGAAAACAACATCACCCGCCGATTACACCTTAAGCCTGATCCAATTTGTCGGTCCGATTAAAGATGAATGGTTAACGGCCGTTCGCCACACCGGCGCCACCCCCATCCACTACATCGACCACAACGCCTACCTCGTCTGGACCACCCCCGATAGCCGCCAACAACTCACCACCCTCGCCCAAGATGGTCACTTCCTCCAATACAACGGCCCCTACCACCCCTACTTCAAACTCGACCCCACCCTACGCCAACAACTCACCCTCCCCAATCTCCAAGCCGAACCAATAACCATCAATGTCCAACTCTTCCAACACAAAGACAATACCACCACCAAAAACCTCCTCAACCAACTCGCCTCGGCCCAAACCACCCCCTGGCACACCGTCCTCAACTATGAAAATGCCGCCTTCACCCTCACCCTTGACCAAATCATCACCCTCGCCCACCAACCAGATGTTACCGCCCTCGGCATCATCGGCTCCCCCCGCCTCCTCGATGAAGCCCAAGCCCAAATCCTCGCCGGCAACTTCAACGCCGCCGGCGACGGCCCTGACAGCCCTGGCTACCTTAACTGGCTCCTCGACCTCGGCTTCAGCACCGACCCCGCCGACTATCCCATCGTCAATTTTAACGACGATGGCCTCGGTGATGGCTCCGCCACTGGCGGCGATACCACCCTCCACCAATTCGGCAACCCCGCGAATGCCAGCCGTGTCGCTTACATTCAAAACTGTACCGACCAAGTTGATGGCCGCGGCATCGGCGGCCACGGCCACATCAACGCCTCCATCGCTGGCGGCTATGATGACCGTACCGGTTTCCCTTACCAAGACGCCGATGGCTACAGACTCGGCCTCGGCATCAGCCCTTTCACCCGCCTCGCCGCCACCCGCCTCTTCGACCCCTCCGGCTTCGATATCAGCCGCTGTAACAACGATTACACCTACTTCATCCGCACCAACTACCTCCTCGGCACCCGCATCAGCAGCAACTCTTGGGGCGACGACGCCTCCATCGGCACCTACGCCTTCGATTCCCAACTATTCGACGCCTCCGTCCGCGATGCCGACACCATCACCGCCGGCAACCAACAACAAATCTTTATCTTCGGCGCCGGTAACAGCGGCCCCAACCCCAACACCATCCTCACCCCCGGCAATGGCAAAAATGTCATCACCGTCGGTGCCGTCGAAAACCCCCGCCCCACGTGGACCGATGGCTGTCTCATCGACGCCGGTGGTGCCGATAGCGCCATGGACATCATCAACTTCTCCAGCCGCGGCCCCGCCCCCGGCAACCGCATCAAACCAGAAATCGTCGCTCCCGGCACCCACGTCCAAGGCACCGCCAGCCCCACCATCGACTATACCGGCGCCACCGTCTGCGACCAATACCACCCCTCCGGCCAAAGCATCTTCGCCGCTTCCAGTGGCACCAGTCATGCCACTCCCTCCGTCACCGGTGCCGCATCCCTTTACTATTACTGGCTTGAAACCAGATACGGCATCACCAACCCCAGTGCCGCCCTCATCAAAAGCTACCTCATCGCCCACCCCACCTACGTCACCGGCCAAAGCGCCAACGATACCCTCCCCAGCAATGTCCAAGGCTACGGCATCCCCAACCTCGGCAACGGCCTCAGCGACACCCCCCGCCACGTCTTTGAACAAAGCGCCGACACCACCTTCGACAACACCGGCGAAACATGGACCCTCGTCACCCAAGTCTCTGACCCCGACCAACCGCTACGCATCAGCATGGCCTACACCGATAAACCTGGTGTCGTCAACAGCAGTAACCCCCAAGTCAACAATCTCGATCTTTCCGTCAACATCAACGGCACCAACTACATCGGCAACCGCTTCGTCGGCGCGTGGTCAACCATCGGTGGTATCCCCGATAGCGCCAATAATTACGAATCAGTTTTCCTCCCCGCTGGCACCACCGGCATCATCACCATCACCGTCACCGCTACCAACATCGCCGATGACGGCGTTCCCAACAGTGGCGACACCACCGACCAAGATTTCGCCCTTGTCTGTTTTAACTGTGCCCAGCTAGCCCTCCAACCAGCCGTCGAACAAGCTTGTATTCCTCAAGATGCCAACTTCAACTTCATCATCGTCCCCCCCACCGGCATTAGCGGCAACCTCAACTTCAACTTGACCGGTATCCCCACCAACACCGTAAGCACCGTCACCCCTAACAGCCTCACCCCGCCCGGCAATGGCACCGTCACCATCACCAACACCGCCGCCACCAGCGCCGGCGAATACACCCTAAACCTAACAGCCAGTAATATCAGTGGTACCCTTACCGCAACCAGCAAACTCCGCCTATTTGACACTCCGCCCGGCAACGCTTCCCTCCTCACCCCCACCAACAGCATCACCAATTCAAATATGCTCACCACCTTCCACTGGCTACCCGCCACTGAAGCGGTCAGCTACACCTTCCAACTTGCCACCGATGACGCCTTCACCAATATCATCGAAGAAGCGGTAACCAGCAAAACCAATCATCGAAACAACGTCATCCTTGACCCCGAAACAACCTACTATTGGCGCATCATCACCCACAACCCCTGCGGCCAACAAACCTCTAACACATACAGCTTCACCACCGCCGCTCTGCGCGAGCTACTTCTGGTCGATGATGATGGCGAGACCTTCGGCGATGCCCGTGGTGTCTACATCAATGCCCTCAACGCCCTCGGCCAAACCTACGACACTTGGCACGTCGCCGGTGTCGGCATCGAACCAACCGTCGAAACCCTCATCAAATACAAAGCCATTATCTGGTTTAGCGGCGATGGTTTTGGCTTCTTGCCCCCCACCATCCCTCCTCAAGCCGGCCCCGGCCCCACCGGTGAAGCCAATCTGACTACTTATTTAGATAGTGGCAACGGCCGTTGCTTCTTCCTCAGTAGCCAAGAATATTATCTCGACTGGGGCCTCACCAGCTTCATGGTCAACTACCTCGGCGTACAAGCTGTCGCTCAAAACCAACTCTATAGTTCAGTGACTGGCGTTGGCCCTGTCTACGGCGGCCTCGGCCCCTACACCCGCTCTAGCAACAGCCTCTTTAACGCCCCTGATCGCGTCGAACCGAATGCCACGGCCGAGCGCGCCTTCACTTACAGCGGCTTAGGTGCCGGTATCATGAAAACAACCCCCAATTACTTCACCACCTTTGTCGGCTTTGCCTTGAAAGATATTCAAACGAGTGCTGGCCGAGCCGCCATCCTCGGCGCTTTCCTCGACCAATGCTTTGGCGTCGCCGTCGCCCCCACCATGGATATCACCATGACCCCCCCTAACACCGCCCAAATCAGCTGGGATGACCCCGCCGAAAATTGTGCTTACCACCTCTACCAACATGACACCCCCTACCAAGATCCCACCCTCGGCAACCTCCTCACCACCATCACCTCCCCCGACCCAATGATCT
This sequence comes from Anaerolineae bacterium, assembly GCA_035459145.1. Classification (GTDB taxonomy): domain Bacteria; phylum Chloroflexota; class Anaerolineae; order Promineifilales; family Promineifilaceae; genus DATHYN01. The sequence continues at coordinate 18,528 of DATHYN010000076.1, forward strand.
ACACCCACACCCTCACCATGCCCCTCAACTTCTACTCCCTCCAAGCCGATAGTTGCGGTGGTGTCGCCACCGCCAACGCCACCAACAACGTGGCCGACTTCCGCTTCAACCTCACCCCAGGCACACCCTAAACGATAAGAGGGGCTTGGCTATAATAAGTAGCCAAGCCCCTCTTCCAATAAGATACATTCGACAATTCACAACTCTCCTCTAAACGTCATTTCGAGTGAAATTTTACCCGTCCTCCCCCTTTAGAACCTCCCAATGGCCACAGGCTAAAATGGAATCGAGAAATCTGCCATACTTCTATCCGCTACAACCTACTAAACTTCCCCCTCAACTATTATAACAATCAGTACGCCAGACTCCCCCGCCAATAATTTGCCATCTTGCCCACCCCTTGTTATAGTTGTAATGCTACCATATTATGTCACCATGTAGCTTTTACCAATCCAAACCGAAAGGAATTCATTTATGCGCGACTTAACGGGAGAAAAATTAGGCCAATATACACTTGAAGCCCGTGTTGGCCAAGGGGGAATGGCCTCCGTGTATAAAGCTTATCAAGAACGAATGCGGCGCTATGTAGCCATCAAAGTTTTACCTGATATGCTCGCCGTTGATCCTACTTTTTACGCCCGCTTTGAACGGGAAGCCCAAACGATTGCCCAATTAGAACACCCCTCCATCTTACCCGTCTATGATTTCGGGCAAGATGGCCACACCACTTACATCGTTATGCGCTATGTCGATACCGGCTCCCTCGCTGACCGCATGGGCCAAGGCCAACTCAGTTATGATGAAATCCGCCATATCATCCGCCAATTAGCTGAAGGGCTCGATTATGCCCATCGCCAAGGTATTGTTCATCGTGACCTCAAACCAGACAACGTCTTTCTCGACAAAGAAGGCAACGCCCTCCTCGGCGACTTCGGCATCGCCCAAGTCACCGAAGGCACCCAACAATTAACCGGCGAAGCCATCATCGGCACCCCCGCCTACATGAGTCCTGAGCAAGGACAAGGCGAAAAACTAGACGGCCGTTCCGATATCTACGCCCTCGGCGTCATCCTCTACGAACTCTTTACCGGCCAACAACCCTACCAAGCCGAAACCCCCATGGGCCTCGTCATCAAACATATCACCACCGCCATGCCCGACCCCCGCACCATCGCCCCCGAACTCCACGAAGCCATCGCCAACGTCATCCTCAAAGCAACCGCCAAAACCCGCGAAAACCGCTACCAAAGCATGGTCGATCTCGCCAACGACCTCGAACAAGCGATTGGCATCGCCCAAACGGGTGGCACCTCGGCCCCCAGCACCGTCATCCTCGACCCCGTTGCCACACCAACCACCACCCCCGCCCCCATCCCCACCCCGATGACCGCCCAACCAGCCCCTACCAGCACCACCGCCCCCACCCCAAGCATGCCCTCCCCAGCCCAACCAGTCAAAACACCCGCCCCCACAACGGGCAAAAAAGGATTACCCGTTATCCCTCTCGCTATTGGCGGCTTTGCCATCTTCTGCCTCGCCTCGCTTATCATCGCTTATCTTCTCTTTGGTGGTGATGATGACGGCGAAGTAACCACGATACCTACTCCCACCAGCTCGGCCGTTATCGTCAACAACACCCCCGAAACCAATAACAACAATAACAACAACACCGACAATAACAATACCCCCCCTCCCCCGGCCACCCTAGCCAACAACAATGGCAACAATAACAGCAACAATGAACTCACTGTTGACCCCAACATAACAGGCACTCGTCTAACCGCCAGTTACCTACTAGAAGCAAACCAAGAATCTGTCTTTGGCTTTGGCTCGATAGCCGGCACAACTGTCAATGCGATCGTCGATACAGACCTCGATGTGGCCATCGAAATACGCTCGATTAACGGTACCGTTATCGGCACCGAGGATAGCACCTTTGGCCGCGAAGAACTGACAGTGACCCTCCCCAATACCGTTGATGATTATATCCTTGCCATCCGCAACTTAGAAAGTGAAGATGGCACCTACACAGTCGATATCCAAAGTGAAGACGTCGTCGTCTTTAGTTTGACCAATGGGGATGTCGGCCAAGGTCTTGTAACCGCCAATGATTCCGTCGCTTACGCCTTTTTCGCCACTGCGGGCACAACAACCGATATCACGGTCCAGCCAGGAGCCAACTTTGACAACGTTGTTGAAATCTATCTAATGGATCAAACCCTCATTGAAAATGTTGTCAATGCCAATGCCCTCGTTAGTCAAGACAGCTCTTTTGGCGGCGACCCCGAAACGGTATCCTTTACCGCTGAGGTCGATGGCTTCTATCTCATTAACGTCAAAGGGTTTGAAGGTGCCTCTGGCCCCTTTACCGTAACCATCAACCAATAACTAACTTTTTCCCGACTGCTCCATATCCCATAAAGCGGCGATTGTTTGATCATCAATAGCCACATCATCATCATTCTTGCTTTTATCACAATCTGTTGTCATTAAAGTGTAATATGTACGCGCATTGGCATAAACCACACCATCACATTTCAAACACAACGCTTCATATTCCGGTTCATCATCATCGACTGTCGCTAAACGCCACTCCCCAATTTGATGTCCCTTAACCCCCACGGCCAACTCCGCTTTGCGCATATTCGCTTCCACCTTAGCCGTCAACTCCTCCTCTTGCAATTCCTCTGCTTCATACTCCTTCGCCCCTACAATCGCCCGCACCACCACCGCCTGCACCAAATTTTTAGGCACATTGGGCGGTAAACCCTCCACTTTCTGAACCATCAACTTCAAAATACGCGCCATCTCTTGCGCCGTCCCCTCATCATAATCAGGGACCAATGACCCTTCTTCTAAAACCCAACTTAGGTAATGAACGGCCGTTTTCAAATAATCAAGTTCATTTTCAATTGTCTTTGTCATAAAACACCCTGTGCTAATGGATACTGCTATGTTTAGTAATTTAAGTTATGGAAACAACAGTATAAATATACCACACATCTTGTCCCCAAAGAACCCCTTAATCAAACAAAACCCGTTCCGTCGCCATCTTCTGTACCAATTTATCTAACTTGAGTCTTGTAAAAATATCCAACGCCCCTTGCCATAAACGACGCCCTTCCACCTTATCACCCTGAGCCAATGTCACCCGTGCCCAATCACGCAAAACCCACCCTTCTTCCCGCGGCATCCCCCCCTCCCGAAAACAAGCTATCGCCTTCTTAAAGCACGGTCCCGGCCCAAATAGATAATCATAATGACTGGGATCGGGTGGCACCGGCTTCCCCATCTTCGCCGCCACTAATCCCAAAACGCGCCACGCATGTCCAATCCCCTCCTGAATATCAGCTCCCTCGGCCAACGCCAACGCCTGCTGCGCCGCCGTCAACGCCTCCCCCGTCCGCCCTTGACCCAAATACGCCTCCGCCAAAAAATGATACGTCTCATCAATCGCAAACCAATCTTCTGGCACCCACTCCAACAACGACTCAAGCACCACCGCCGCATCCCGATACCGCCCCATCCCCACCTGCGCCCCACCTAAATTGTTGCTATACAACATCTCCCCATTCCGATCACCAATTTCACGCGCAATCTCCAACGCCTGCGTAAATAATTTGACCGCTTTATTGTACCGCCCCTCCAACCGTGCCGTCTCCCCTAAATTGCTTAAACTGGTCGCCTCCCCAAAACGATCCCCCAACTTTTGCCAAATAGCCAACGCTTGCTGATCCTCCTCCCAAGCTTGTTTATACTCACCAATCATACTATGTGCCGCCCCCAATAACTTCAAACTACGCGCCATCGCCTGCGCCGCCCCCTTCCCCTTGGCTAAATCAAAACTCTCCTGTCCCAATGATAACGCCTCATCCCCTCGGCCCAACCGATAACAAGCCCAACCCCGCTGATACAACGCATCCGCCAAATCAATCGGATGCGTCTCCGCTAACGGCCGCATCAACCCCACCGCCCTTTCCGCATGATGCAACGCATCCCGATGATGCCCCTGATTCCCTTGCACATCAGCAATCCCCGACCAAGCCTGCGCCTGAACCACTACATCTCCAGCCGCCTCGGCCGCCAACCGCATATCTTGATACGTCTTCAACGCCTCATCATACCGCGCCTGCAACTGAAAAATCGTCGCCAACCCCTGATAAAACGGAATCGTTGACTGCCCATCATCCCCCCCCTGTGCCAACGCCGTCAAAGCCTGATGATAATAATCAATCGCCGCCTCATGCGCATACGCTGACTGCGCCTGTTGCGCCGCCTCACCATACCAATACGCCGCCTTTACTTCCACCCCAGCAAACTTATAATGATGGGCAATCAAACCCGCATACTCTTTGATACGCTCCCCACTATTCTCCGCCAACCACTCCGCCACTTGCTGATGATAAGGCCGCCGCTGGATTTTCAAAACGCTCTCATAGGCCACTTCATATAAAATCGTATGTTTAAAAATATACTCCTTCGTATGTGCAAACGCGGCTGAATCACGGGGAAAAACCAACTCTTTACGATGCAATTCATGCAAAATATCATGCAATTGCTCCAAATCCCCCGCTTTCCTGTTCCCTCCCAAATAAGCGACCGTCTCATCCCAAAAAGTACGCCCCACCACCGCCGCCCGTTGCAACACTTCACGCTCCTCCGGCTGCAACCGATCTAATCGCGCTTGCAAAACCCCAGTCAACGTCGCCGGAACCCGCATCTCCGTTAATCGCGTGGGCACCACTTCCCAACTATCTACACCTTTACTGATGACCCCATCTTCAATCATCATCTTGATTAACTCTTCAACATAAAATGGATTCCCACCCGCGTTACTAATGATCATCTCTTGTAACACTTGCGGAATATCTGGCAATCGCCGCAAAATTTCAGCCACCAAATAACCGCTATGCTCGCGTGATAAGGGTGTTAAACCCAACCGCTGATGGAGGGCCGCTTGTTGCCCCCACTCTGGCCGCCGTTCTAATAACCGATTACGTGCCGAACAAATCAAAATCAACGGCAAATGGGCACATTGCACCATCATCAATTCGACAAAATCCAATGAGCCATCATCCGCCCAATGAATATCTTCCAGCAACATCAAAATCGGATCGCTCACCGCTACCGCCGCCAGAAATTGAATCGCATAATGAAAAGCCCGATTATGAATTTGGCGTGCATCTTCACGAATACCTTGAATATAAGGGCTATCACTAAAATCAAATCCTAACAAATGTCCCACAAAATGAGACCGCTCTCGGCCCGCCTGCCCCATAAACTTCACAAAACCACTCTCCATTTTCTCCCGTGCCGTATCTAAATCATCACTATCATGTATCTGAAATCGAAACGAAAACAATGTCCGCAACAAAGAAAATGGCAACCGCTCCATCGCTTGGCTCGACCGTGCTTTAAAAAACCAAAAATTATCCGGCAATAACCCACCCCAATCTTCAAACTCATACAACAAACGAGATTTACCAATGCCCGCTTCTCCCATAACCGTTACCATACGCATCTCTTGATAATGTAACACATGCTGGACAGCATCTTGCAACTGCTTAAGCTCTTTTTCACGCCCAATCATTTGCGTTTCGATACCTTCAACCCCGCGTGTGGTTAGGTGAAAAGCGCGTGGCCGCGCTTTTTGTACCACGTAGGTGCGCAACGGCCGTTGCTTCCCCTTTACCTCAATCGGCTCCTGCTCCAAAACTGTAAAAACACCACGTACATGCCGATAACTATCATGCGAAATCAACACCCCACCCACCGGCGCCACCGCCTCTAACCGACTCGCCACATTGACCGTATCCCCCATCGCCGTATACTCCCCCGTCGTCCCAATCTCACCTAGTAACACCGGCCCCGTATTCACCCCAATACGCATCTGTAACCGAACCCCTAACTCCAACTCCTCCGTAAAACGCCCCACCTCCTTTTGCATCTCCAAACCAGCCCGAATCGCTTGCTCCGGATCATCTTCCCGCGCCTGCTCCGCCCCCCAAACCGCCATCACCGCATCCCCAATGTGCTTATCCACCTGCCCCCCATGCTCCGCAATCACTTTGTCCAATCTCTGCCACAAACCATTCATCGTTTCTTGAACATCTTCCGCATCCATCATCTCCGACATCGTCGTGAATCCGAACATATCCCCAAATAAAATCGTGACATATTTCCGCTGTTGGGTCAACGACGCTTGCTCTACATCTAAATCAGCCAACTGCTTACGTAACGCAGCTAAAGAAACATCAACAACCATATCTCCTAATATCGCCCGCTGTGACTCCATATGGGCAATAGCTTGTTCTAACTGCTCACGTTCACTCATAAATTAGTTACTCCTTAGTCAACTGCTGATCCACAAACAATAAATCCTCAGGCGTATTCGCATTAAAAAATGTATATCCCTCCGGATCAAGCGCCGCAACTGCTTCTTCTGATACAACCACCACTTGCTCTAAATCTTTATGAAAACTAATCATCCGTTTCTCCCCACGAGCCACCGCCGCCGTCACCGCCGCCACACAACTCTCCCGCCGATACACCGCCTGTAATGGTTGCGCATATCCGCCCCACTCCGGCAACACTAAATCCGCGTCTGGGGCACTATCTAACAATAACCGCAATACATCTAAATTCAATAACGGCATATCACACGCCACCACCAACAAACGCTCCCGCTCACAAAAAGTTAAGGCCGTTAACAAACCAGGCAGAGCACCTGCCCCAGGCTCCTTATCCCCCACCAAAGGCAACCCAAATTGTTCATATGCTTTATGCTCATTCGTTGTAATAAAAACATTGTCGCTTAATTGTGATACAATATCAATAACATAGTTTACCATAGGCCGCCCTTTCACTAGCACCAACCCTTTATCCTCCCCCATACGTCGTGATTGTCCCCCTGCCTGAATAGCTATAGCCAAGTTTGTATACACTGCTAACATCATCCTGCTCACATAATAATCCTATCAATTTAAGGGCTGTCATACCTGCCTCCGCAGATATCCACTCCTAAAATCTCCTTTAAATTCGTCTTGTTTTCCGCAAAACTCATTCAATCAACACCATTATAACACGCTTTTGTAAAACATTTGACACCTAACATGGCAGGCAAGCCACAATCAAACTGTAAACTAGCTCATTGCAAAAAATGAAATAAAGCTATAATTAATATAGGCGTATTATACTTAATACATATCTGTTTATTGTCGGTTACATGGCTAGTGTGAACCCATGTAACCAAGGAGAAATCAAGCAAATGTCGAGGCTATCAACTTTTTTATCCCCACGTAATATATTATTGGTACCGCTCATTACATTGGCCACTATTTTACTGTGGCCAACCACAGTTCAAGCCAATAGCCCAGTACCGTTCGATCAAATATCACCCGGCTTCCCTGCCCTATCTAACGCAGTCATCGTCTGGGCTGATTACAATAATGATGGTCTTGTAGACTTTTTCATTGCTGGCCAAGATATGACCACCACACCCCAAGCTTATATCTACCAAAATGATGGCAATGGCTCTTTTTCTGTTAACGCTACTCTAACCGGTGTAACCCAAGCTGATGCCGCTTGGGGTGATTACGACAATGATGGTGATTTAGATCTCGTCGTTATTGGCACGAACAGTGGCGGGTCACCCACAACATTTTTGTACACAAATAATAACGGATCTTTCAATAGCTCTACCCCCTTTAGCGCTGTGACCAATGGCTCCGTTAATTGGGGCGACCTCAACCACGATGGGTATATCGATCTGTTTTTGACTGGCGATACCGATGGCAACAATCCTTATGCCGATATATGGCAAAATGAAAACGGTAGTAGTTTCGCCAACTTAGGTGTCATTGCCACCCCTATCATGGCCAGTGATGCTGACTTAGGCGATTACGACAATGATGGTGACCTTGATATCATCTACATCGGTGATACAGGTAGTTCCAACCTCATGACTGACATTTTACGCAATGACGGCAACTTTTCTTTTACTGACCTTGGTATTGGCTTGACTGGTTTTCAAAATGGCTCCGTTGAATGGGCTGACCTGAATCATGATAGTTATCTAGATATCCTCATCACTGGCGATGATAGTTCTGATGTCCAACTATTTATTTATGAAAATGATGGCACTGGCAACTTCTTTGATTCCAGCACATCAATTCCCGCTATACGCAATGGACGTGCCACCGCCGCTGATTATGATAATGATGGCCTTCTCGACATATTAGTCACCGGCTGTAGTGACTGGAACTGTAGCGCCGGCTCCGCCTCTACCCACATTTATAGCCGCAAATCGGTTCTCGATGATTATGCTCAAGTCAGCGGACTATTGCTACCATCATTAAAATATGGGGATGTTAGCTGGGCCGATTACGACAACGATGGCGACCTCGATTTCGCCTTTACTGGTATTAATAATTCCGGTAGTTATGTATCAGGTATTGCTAAAAACCTTCTCGCTCCCTACACACTCGATCAAACAACAATCTTGGGTGGCCTACAAGCGGGCATGACCGCTTGGGGTGATTACAACAATGATGGCAATCTCGATCTCTTTGCTACCGGTGTTGATGCCGGCACGTCTAAACTGTCCCGTCTTTATGAAGGGAATGGTGGAGGCGGTTTCTCTCTAGTAAGTACACCCAACATCCTCAATGTGGGTAATGGCTCGGCCGCTTGGGCCGATTATGACAATGATGGCGACCTCGATTTAGCCGTCACTGGCTATAACAACAGTGGCAGCGCCACCCTCAAACTTTATACCTATCATAGCCCAACGAACTCTTTCAACGACACCACCCCAGCCGTTTTCGCCACCGGTTTTGCTCAAGGTGATCTCGATTGGGCTGATGTCAATAACGATGGCCTCCAAGATCTCCTTGCTACTGGCTGTACTGATTCTGGCTGTACCACACCCGCTACCCACTTGTATGGTAATAATGGTGATGGCACCTTCAGCTCAATAACAACCCCTTTCGAGCCTTTATTGCAAAGCTCGGCCGCCTTCGGTGACTACGACAACAACGGTACCCCCGACCTCGTCATCTCTGGACAAAGAACGGGCGGCACAGACTACACCGCACTTTACACCAATGATGGTTTTGGCAATTTCACCATCAACAACTCGGCCGGCCTCCCCAACCTCTCCGCCGGCGAAGTCGCCTGGGGCGATTACGACGCCAACGGTGATTTAGACCTACTCATGTCCGGCACCAATGGCACCCCAATCACCGCCGTCTTCAAAAACAACGGCGGCAGCTTTGGTAACATTAATGCTGGTATCATTGGTGTACAAAACAGCTCCGCCACCTGGGGCGATTATGACAATGATGGCTATCTCGATATTTTGCTCACCGGCTGGAGTGGAACCGAACGTAACACAAAAGTCTATCGCTATACCGGCAATGATACCTTTACTGAAATCACCCGCATCACCGACCATCTCCCCGCTATTCGCAACGGCCATGCCACCTGGGGAGACTACAACAATGATAGCTATCTCGATATCTCCTTGATAGGCAATAACACCACCGGCACAGTTCTTCACCACATCTATCAAAATCAAGCTCTTAATCATAGCTTTGCCCCCTGGGGTACTCTCAACCTCCTCAATTATGATGATTCAACCGCTGCTTGGGCCGATTACGATTCAGATGGTTATCAAGATGTAGCCATTATGGGAACAAGCAGTACTCAAGTCTATCGCAACAACACCTTTGGTGGTTTTACCTCAGCCCATACACTTTTTGGCGTCGATGATGGCGCTATCTCTTGGGCTGATTATGATCGAGACGGCGACCCCGATCTTATCTATTTCGGTCTAAATGGTTCTGGCGAACCTGCCACACGTATTTATCTTAACAATGATGGCGCCAATTTCTCTGTCGTCCCCCACTCTCTCCAAGATTTACACGCTGGCGACTTAGGCTGGGCCGATTATGATTTAGATGGCGACCTCGACCTTCTCGTTACGGGTGCCGTCACCCCCTCCCTCCCCACCACCATCCTTTATCGCAACGATAACAGTTCTTTCACCAATATCATCACCGCAACATTAGCCTTAACAAATCTACGTGAAAGTAAAGTCGATTGGGGTGACTTTGATAATGATGGCGACCCCGATGTCCTCTTAATGGGGCTGGACAATACCCCCTCGGCCGTCACCTCCATCTTCGAAAACCTAGGCAACGACCAATTCGCCCTCTACCCCAGCGCCAACATCTCCGCCACCAACAATGGCGACGCCCGCTGGGGTGACTTCAATAACGATGGCCTCCTCGATATCGCCATCATCGGTAGCCATAACAGCAACCCCACCTTCGACATATACCTCCAAAATGGCGGTAATTTCAACCTCACACACCATTATAATGGCTTGCAAAATGCCGCTTTTGACCTCGGTGACGTTGACAATGATGGCGACCTCGATATTCTAGCCACCGGCTTCAACGCTGGACGTGTCTTTGCCATTAAAGAAAATGATGGCAATGGCGCTTTTACCACCCTACCCTTCACTGATTTCACCCCTATCCACAACGGAGCAACGAACTTCGTTGATATTGATAATGATGGTGACCTCGACCTATTTGCTTCTGGCAACAAGTTTGGCAACATCCCCACCACCCAATTCTACCAAAACGCCCCAGCCAACGCCGCCCCCGATATGGTTAGCAACACCGCCACAACTGTCAATGGCTCATCCGTCACCCTAGATTGGGACCCAACCAGTGATGACCATACCACCAGTAGCGGCCTCAGCTACAACTTCTACCTCGGCACCTCCCCCGAAACAGGCAACATCTACAACCCGCAATCCTGTATTGCCAGCGGCACTTGCCTCGCCCCACTCGGCTACCATTACATCCCCTCCCTCTTAGGCAACGCCCAACAACAAACCAGCTGGACCATCCCCTACCTACCCAGCGGTACCTACTACTGGAGCGTCCAAGCTATCGACAGCAGCGGCGCCGCCTCTACATTCGATACCAACAACAGCTTCACCATTGAAGGCACCGGCAATCTCATCACCGTCACCGCCTTCACCGATGACACCACCCTAAATGGCAACTGTACGCTACGTGAAGCTGTCATCGCCGCCAACACCGATACCGCTCAAGACAATTGCCCTGCTGGTGATGGTCCTGATACCATTATCTTACCCTCAGGCTATTACACCTTAACCAACAACGGTATTGATAACAATGCCCTCGCTGGTGATTTGGATTTACTTGAATCAGTTACAATTGAGGGCCACGGCTTTGACAACACCTTCATTACCAGCAATGATAGTGGTGACCGTATTTTCCACAACTTAACTGGCTCAGCCTATATTCGTAACATCACTTTACGCCGTGGCGACAACTCAACTGTCCCCGGTGGTGGTGCTATCTTCAACCAAGACAATATGACATTAGAAAAAATGCATATTTTCAGTAATACCACCACATTTAACGGCGGCGGGGTATTGAATGCAGGCACACTTACCTTAACCAATTCCTATGTTGAAGACAATCTTGCTGAAAACGTCGGCGGTGGGGTTGGCAATAATGGCACACTCTTTATCCAAGAAACCTATATCGTCAGTAACACCAGTGCCATTGGTGGTGGTGGTCTATGGAACAATAGCGGTCTCGTCACCGTATATAACAGCGGGATTAGCCACAACAACACAACCAATCGTGGCGGCGGTATTTATCATCAAACATTTGATCCGACACCACTGCAAATGGAAATCATCAATACCACCATCGCCTTCAACACAACTACCAGCACCAGCGAAGGTGGTGCTGGCCTATTCATTGATGGCACAATTGATGGTGGTGATGTCACCATTACCAATAGTACCATTAGTGGTAACCGCGCCATTGGCGGTTTTGGCGGTGGTCTATTCCTCAACCACCTTAATGCTGGCTCCAGTACACTTTTCACCAATGTCACCTTAGCCAACAACGCTGGCATTAATGGCGGTGGTATTTATATAAGTACAGGTAACATAAAAACAAATAACAGCTTAATTGTTAACAACAATAGCAGCAACTGTAATGGCTCTCTCTCTTCCCTCGGCCACAACTTCAGTAGCGACGCCACCTGCAACTTCAACGCCACCGGCGATATCACCAACACCATCCCCTTCATCCGCCCCCTACGCCACAATGGCGGCTTCGCCCCCACCCATGGCCTCCGCAAAGCTAGCCCCGCCATCAACGCCGGGGACAACGCCTTTTGCCCCGACTATGACCAACGGGGCAAAGCACGTACCGATTTCTGTGATATCGGTGCTTTTGAAACAGGTAATAATGTACGTAATAACGGCCGTTTCTTCACCAGCACCGTCACCGGCACCGCCCTCGCCTTCAACGATGTCAACTGGTTCATCTTTGATGTCCCTTCAGCCGGCTCCACCATCTCCCTCACCCTCACCAGCACCGCCGACTATGACATGTTCCTCTTCGCCCCAGCCATTGACGAAGAAACCGGCCAAATCCGCGACCTCGGCCAACTCACCAATATCGGCCAACTCACCAATATCGGTGAACTACTCGATCTCGGCCAGCTCACCAATATCGGCCAACTCACCAATATCGGCCAACTCACCAACATCGGCCAACTCACCAACATCGGCCAACTTACCAACATCGGCCAAGCCGGTACTATCGGTGATTTAGTCAACTTATCCGCCCAAAATGGCCCTGTCGGCGAATTTATTATCCATAATGTCCACGAACTGCCCGGCAGTTACTCTCTAGCTGTTACGCCCTTCGGCGAGGATAGCATCAACGAGATATTTACCATCACCCTCAACATCACCCCCTCGGCCGAACCATTCCTCCTTATCACCGACACCATCGATGTCACCTACACCACCCCCATCACCGACACCGATATCGAAACCCTCATCCTCGTCGCCCCATCACAACTGAACAAATATTTCACTGGCACCAATAGCATCACCAACACCAACCTCATTGCCACCATCAATTCGTTGGCTGGTCACCCCAATGTGCGCGCCCAAATCGTCAACTTAGACAACTACCCCGCGATTATGCAGGCTTACCAAACTTGGGAAAACAACCCCAATGTCCCGCAAGCGCCTAATTACGTCGCCCGCCACATCAAAAATCTCTTGTACAGCTTGTGGCCCGCTTATCCCAATCTAGAATATATGGTCATTGTCGGTGGTGATGATATCATTCCTTTCCGCCGTGTCCGCGACACAACCTTGGTGGCCAATCAGCGTAATTATGCCTCGGCCGTCGCCGACCATGACGATATCTACACCGCCTACCAATACCGCTACTTCCTCACCGATGATTACTATGCCGCCCCACTTCCCTACCCGTGGCAAGGGCGTGAACTATACATGCCCCAATACAGCATCGGCCGTCTCGTCGAAACCCCCGCTGATGCGGTTACCATGATCAACGCTTTCCTCAGCCAAGACACCATCACTCCCCAAGACGGACTCGTCACCGGTTACGACTTCCTCCTCGATCAAGCCAACTACATCTCCACCACCCTGGCCAATCAAGGCGGCCCCGGCTTCACCCTCGATACCTTAATCGATAACAGCTGGACAGCCGCAACCTTTAGCAACACCCTGTTCACCCGTAGCCAAAGCTATGACCTCATGTCACTCAACTCCCACTTCAGCCATTACAGCTTCTACCCCAATGATTTGAGTGAGATTTTCGCCACCCAAATCACCGACACAACCGACTACGCCAACACCCTCATCTTCACCGTTGGCTGTCACTCTGGTCTCCCCGTCGCCGACTACGAAACCAACTCTAACACCGGCGTCGATTGGCCCCAAAGCTTTAACCGACAAGCAGCCAGTTTTATTGGCAATACCGGTTATGGCTATGGCGATTCCGATCTCATCGCTTACTCCGAACTCTTAATGAGTAATTTCGTTGACGAGATCAACTACAATGGGTTGGGCCTGCCCACCACCGGCGATGCGCTTCGCCGCGCCAAACAACGCTATTACAATAGCATCGGTGGCGCCTCCTTCAGCAGTTATGACGAAAAGGCGATGTCTGAAATGACGCTCTTTGGCTTGCCGATGCTCGCCATCAGCATGACCAATCAAACAGCTGTTCCTCCTAGTTTTGGGCAAACCACCCTCAGTTTAGACATAACCGCTGGCAAAAACAGCCAAACTATTCAAACGTATGCTTTTGACTATACAGTGAATACGAGTACGACTGGCCGAGGCAGTTACTTCTACCCGACTGGTGCGCCAACGGATATCCAAATCACCGGCGGACGGCCTGTGCAACCACGCCAAATCGTTGATCTAAATCTTGGTCAAAACGTGGCCCATGGTGTTCTCATCCTTGGTGGTAGCTTCACCGATATCCCCAACTTCGACCCCGTTGTCTCCAATATCATCAGCGAAGAAAACACCTTGGCAACCGAGTCGAACTATCCAATTCCGCAACTCTATCCTGTTGCCCTCGCCAGCATTAATCGGACTTTAGGTATTGATGGTGTGCTACGACAACAACTTATCCTCAACCCCGGTCAATTCCAAGCCGACCCCAACACAACGCCAACCACCGGTGTCCAACGCCTCTACAACAATTTGACCGTTGAAATCTTCACCGCCCCCTTCGCCAATGATGATTTCGTGGCCCCTCAAATATGGCATATCGAAGCATTGACCCCCACCAGCACCACGGCCGGCGGCACAGGTCAACCCAATCTCCAATCCGTTGAATTGAGCGGCATCATTCGAGCCCGCATCGATGATGAAGCTGGCGGTGTGCAGCGAGCGGTCCTTTTGTATCGTCAACTAAGCGATAATTCCTGGACTTCTCGTGAACTAACCTATGATCCACAATCAGGTTGGGCCTATACCTTCATCTATGATCTAACCGAGTCGATTGAATACTTCATTCAAGCCGTAGATGACTCAGGTAATGTCGCCGTCGCCCTTAACCGTGGTGATTTCTTCGAGTTCACACCAGAGTTTGAACCACCGTTAGCCGCACCAGACCCCAGCATCAGCTATGACACAACTGACATCTACCTCAACTGGAATCCTGATAACAATGCCATTAGATATGAAGTATGGCGCTTCCGTAATCCTTATGATGATCCGAACGATCCCCCCAATGGCATCACCCCCAGCATCATCTCTAATCCCCCCTTCATCGATGACGCAATATTGAGCGCTGGTAACAACTATTTCTACGTTGTTCGTGCCATCAATATTGACGGTATCCCCTCGGCCAACTCCAAACGCACCGGCTTCTTCCACTTCAATATGACCGCCGGCCAATAAATCATCAAGTCAAGTAAGTAGATGGGGGACAATCCCCCATCTACTTACTAAAAGGTATTCTATGACCACAACATCAGCCCCCAAAACAGCTAGCAAGCGGACATCAAAATTATCTGGCATATTCCTGTTTATCGGACAACAACTTTTATTAAGCAGTGTCGTCCTTCTGGCCATTATCTACTTAACCTTTCTAGGGCTAGAGATGGCCCGCGGCACAACATTGGCCCCGGCCTCGGCCGAGGCCCTCAGCACCAGCCTCGAATACCTCAGCCGCCTCGCCGTTGGTGACCTCGGCCTCACCCAAGCCGGTAGCAACACCCTCAATCCCCGCCCCGTCTCCGAAGTCCTAGCCGAGCTCGTCCCCCGCAGTTTTGTCTTGCTTGGCCTATCCCTCTTCTTCGCCTCTTTCGTCGGCATCACCCTCGGCCTCCTCGCCGCCCGCAAACCAGAACGCTCATTACGCATCCTCCTCCTCTCCATCATCGGTATCTCTGTCCCTAGCTTCTTCGCCGCCTTCCTCCTCCAATGGTTTATTATCGAGTTCAACCAACTCAGTAGCACCAGAATTCCTGTCGGTGGCTTCGGCTGGGACAGCCACCTTCTCCTGCCTGTACTTGTCCTCGCCGCTCGCCCCATTGCCCAAATCACACGCATGACCTTTGTCGCCGTCACCGAAGCCCGCCAACAAGATTTTATGCGTACCGCCCTCAGCAAAGGGCTCCGCCGCTACCAAATCTTATGGATCCATATCATGCGCAATGCGGCCATTCCCATCTTAACCACTATCGGTATCTCCCTACGCTTCTCTTTAAGTAGTTTACCTATCGTTGAACTTTTCTTCGGCTGGCCCGGCATGGGCTTCACCCTCGTCCGTAGCATCGCCCAACAAGATGATAATTTAACCGTCATTTTGGCCCTATGTTTGGGCGCTTTATTTATGCTTATCAATATCTTGCTCGAGGCAACCTATCGCTGGCTTGACCCCCGTCTACGGGAAAAACCAACCCATATCACCGCTAATCGTAGCCAATTCTCATTAACGGTCGTCTCTCAAGAAATAGCCGCTATCATCGAACGCTGGCGCCATTGGCGACCATCACTCCCCCAAATAAGTTGGGGACGGGATGAAGAAACAAGCAACGCATCCTCAGAGGCGGGCGATTTACTGGTTCAACACCGCGCCTCAATCTGGACAATCGGTTGGCGCAATTTCCCGCTATGGGCCGGTTTGCTGATGGTAATCGGCTTGGTTCTAATCGTCTTTTGGGGGCCAAATTGGTCACCTCACAACCCATACACGACCCAAGGGTTAACCATCGTCGATGGCGAACTAACCGCTCCCCCATTCCCCCCTAATAATATTTATCCTTGGGGCACAGACGCCCTCGGCCGCGATATGATGAGCCTCATCCTCACCGGTGCCCAACAAACCATCGGCCTCGCCGTTTTAGTCGTTATCACCCGCATGATTCTCGGTGTTTGCCTCGGCGCTTTGTCTGGCTGGTACGCCGGCCGCTGGCTCGACCGTCTTATCATCAGCGCCGCCGAAGTCATTGCCGCCATCCCCGCCCTCCTCTTAGCTATGATTTTCATTTTAGCCATCGGCATTCGGCAAGGCTCACAACCATTTATTATCGCCCTCGCTTTTGTTGGCTGGGGCGAAATCATGCAGTTTGTCCGTGGCGAAGTGCTCGCCATTCGCCCCAAACCGTTCATTGAAGGGGCTGTCGCCACCGGCGCCACCACCTTCAGATTAGTCTATCGCCACGTCTTACCCAACATCGTTCCCGCCTTAATCTCGATGTTAGCCCTAGAATTTGGGGCCGTTTTGATGCTGTTAGGCGAGCTAGGCTTTATCAACATCTTCATTGGTGGCGGCGCTTTTGCCGAATTAGAAATTTGGGGCGCACTCTACCATTACTCCGATGTCCCCGAATGGGCCTCCTTATTAAGTAATATCCGTCTCTATGCCCGTAGCCACTACTGGATGGCTTTATACCCCTGTTTGGCCTTCTTTGTCGCCATTTTGAGTTTCAATTTACTCGGTGAGGGGCTACGTCGTCTAGCAGATGAGGGGTATCTAGTCGTATCACGCTTGGTCAATCGGTATACCGTCGCTTTCTTAATTATCGTTGTTGTCGGTGGGCAATGGGTACGGCAAAATAGTGGCGCTTCCGTCTTCTACAAAAATGGGGCTGAGCTGTTTGATGGCGAGCGCGCGATGGCCCATGTGGAAGCGTTGACTGCGGCCGAGTTCGACGGCCGTAACTTAGGTACCGATGGGTTGGCTTTGACCGCTGACTATATCGCTAATGAATTTAAAGCCTTAGGCTTACAACCAGCCGGCGAACGTCAAACCTATTTCCAAAAACGATTCCGAGCGTTTGAAACATTGACGGGAATCCCTGCAATGAGCATCAATGATGGCGGAGCAGAACTTACTTATCAAGTCGATTTCGCCCCCTATCCCGGTCGGTATGCCAGTTTAGGTGAAATCGAATCAACCATTCGCCTCGTTGGCCTCGGCCAACCGATGGCTGGCTCCGGTTTCCGACGTGGTTTTTCTGATTTGCGTAATGTCGATTGGGAAAATGAGATTATTATGGTTTTGAGTGAGCAAGATGCCTTTAATGTAACCCGTTTCACATCACCAGGTGGTTTATTAGTTGTCACCGAAGACAGTGAACTACTGGAACAACAGTTTACTTTATCCGGGCGCTCATCTATTGAGATCAACACATTTACGGGTTCGACGGAAGAGGGTGGTGAAGTGCCTAGTTTATGGATTAGTCGGGAGACGGCCGAGCGGATTCTCGCCAACGCCGGTTACACCTTGGCTGATCGGCAAGACGCTTTTGCCGAATTACTTGATGAAGAGGTTTGGGCCGAGGAACTTCCCATCAGCGCCAAACTATCTGTCCCCGGCGAAATAACCCGCCGTGGAGAAGTACAGCATATAATTGGACATTTGCCCGGCACGGCTGGCACACCCGGTGAAACCCAACTAGACAATAAAATGATCGTCGTTCTCGCTCAATATGATGCCCCACCTCCCTTACCCAATAATAAACAATATCTAGGTGCCAATAATAATGCTTCTGGCATTGCCGTCATGCTTGAAACTATCAGAGTGATCCAAACAGCGGATTATGAACCGTACCGCACCTTCCTCTTTGTCGCCTACAGTGGCGAAGGGCTAGAAGGTGGTGAAGATGTCTCTGACCCCGATATCCAAAAATTCCTCCAAGCTAAAATCGGTTTTGCCACCGCCTTCGACATTGAAGCCATCGTCCATCTACGTGGCCTGGGTGGCGGTGCAGGTGATCATGTGCAAGTATCAGCCGGCGGTAGCCAACGTTTAGCCGATTTATTTATTACCAGCGCCAATCAAATGGGTAGCAACGCCAGCCGAGCCGATGAGACCTTAGATATTAGTGTTATCTTCCGCTCCGGCGCACCATCCGCTAGCGGACAAGAAGCACCAGAACTACGTGTTTTTTGGGAGGGCTGGTCGGAACATAGTCTGCGTTCCACAGACACCATCGACCATATTAGCGCTGATAATTTACAAACATCTGGCCGCGCATTAAGTATGACTTTACTAAAAATCGGACGTGAATTACAATATTAAGCAACGATATTAGTAATATTTAGTTTCAAAATGAGGCGCACATGACTGTTTCGGAACGTTCATTAAATTCGATCCGCGAATCTTGCCCAGATCTGCATATCCAACAAATTCGTCCTCACCGTAACGAAGGGCAATTTAATGACATCCTAATTATCAACGAGAAATATGTTTTTCGTTTTCCACGTTATGAAAGTCAAATACCTATTATCTTCCAAGAAGTAAGCATTTTAAGGCGACTTCTCCCCCTACTCCCTTTACCTATCCCCCAACCCATTTATATTAGCCAAAATATGGAGCAAATCGGGGCTGTTTTTATGGGTTACCCCTTGCTACCAGGCAAACCATTATGGGCAGACACCTTGCAAAACATCACGAACACAACTCACAAGCAAAAGCTAGCCGATCAACTAGCGAACTTTTTATACACCCTTCATCATATTCCTGTTGATGAGTGGAGCTTTCCATTATATGCCTATGAAAATCAAGCAACTTGGCAAAAAATGTATGCGGAAATCAAAGAGTTCTTATATCCGTTGCTACCCGCAACCGCTCATCAACAAATCAATGCCCACTTTGACCAATTTCTGAACAGTCCCCATGCCCAAAACATCAACCTAACGCTACGGCATGGCGATTTCGGCAGTAGTAATATTCTTTATGACCACCAAAAAGGTTGCATATCAGGTATTATCGATTTCGATTTTATTGGTATAGGTGATCCCGCTAGTGATTTAGCTGGACTTTTAAATTATGGGCAACCCTTTTTTGATCGCCTTCATAATAATTATCCTGACTTAGAACAATTGCTCCCCCGCATACATTTCCATAAGGGCACATTTGCACTGCAAGAAGCACTACATGGCTATAAAAATCGTGACCAAGAAGCGTTAGCTGATGGATTAGCCCCTTATTTAGATATATAAGACTGCAATTTTTGCTTCACCATCCCATAAATATGATGCATGTCGGCCACAATCTTATCACCCTTATCAAAAGTATTGCTTGCCACCGTTTGCTCCAACTGTTTAGCCAACTCAGATAAAGATAAAGCTCCAACTTGGGCTGCTAATGAACGCATAGTATGAGCTGCACGTTGAACTAATTTATCATCACCTTGATCAATACCGACCTCAATATCCTTCAACAATATTTCTACTTCCTTAAAAAACTGTTCCAACATCTCATCAAGCTCAGCTTGATTATCCAATAAATCCAACAATTGCTCTAAAACAGAGTCAGTAATAACGGGGGATGTTATTTCACTCTCCATCACAGCGTTATTTTGGCGCTTATCTCGTTTCACTTCTTTACCGACTGGTTGCACCAGTGCTAATGGCTTTTGAGACTTACTAGGCAAAGAAAAAGAAGCACTAGCCCGTAAAGCAGCAATTAACTCCTTAACCAAAAAAGGTTTACTAATATAGGCATTCATTCCCACATCAAAACAACGACGTCTATCCTCAATCGTAGCATGCGCTGTAACTGCAATAATATACGGCTGTTGCTTCGCGGGTAAATTTTGTCGAATCCATTGGGTCGCTTCTAAACCATCCATATTTGGCATCTGCACATCCATCAAAATTACATCATATATTTGCCGCGACACAGCCTCTGTCACTTCAATACCATCAACAACCGCTTCGGCTTGATAACCTAAACGAGCCAAGTTTAACATAGCAATTTTCTGATTAACACGATTATCTTCAGCCACAAGAATTCTCAACGGCAAATTATTAGCTAACTGACGATCAAAATCAGCCGTCAATACATCTTCATAATCTGTTGGCAATTGACCTAAAACTTGTAGTAATGTGCGATGCAGGCTAATCGCCTTAACCGGCTTTGTCAAAAAAGCTGAAAAATGTTTGGCTCGCGGATCATGTTTAACATCAACTGCCGCCGATAATAAAATCAAGGGACAACTATCATCGGGATACATTTTATTAAAAATTTCAGCCAGCATCAAACCATCAATACCAGGTATATTTTTGTCTAGAATGATAATATCAAAAGGGTTATGTTGATATAGTAGTGCCAATGCCTCGGCCGCCGAGGCCACAATAGCACACTGCATCCCCCACACCTCAGTCTGCTGTTTAAGCGTCAATCGGCTAGATGCATTATCATCAACCACTAGCAACTTTAAGTTTTGCAAAACGGGCTGGTCACCTTTAAGATAATAGGCCGTTTGTTCGTTAGCAACGGCCGTTTGCAATGTAAACCGAAACGTCGTCCCCACCCCTTCTTCACTTTCAACTTCAATATCCCCTCCCATCATCTCAATCAACTGCTGTGTAATAACCAACCCCAAACCCGTTCCCCCAAAACGACGCGTCGTTGACGAATCTACTTGGCTAAATGATTTAAACAAACGATCCATCCGCTCCTCTGGAATCCCAATACCCGTATCACGAACAATAAACTCCAAAACCAATATCCCCGCCTCATTCCCTACCAATCGCCCACCCAAATAAACTTCACCCATCTCCGTAAATTTAATCGCATTACTTAATAAATTAACAAATATTTGTCGTAATCGTGTTGGATCCCCTACGATGTTATCGGGAATAGACGGCTCCACCCAAATCACTAAATCTAGTTCATTCTTTTTCGCCTTCCCACTCACCAAATCCATCGCCGAATTAATACAATCACGCAATGAAAAGGGTAATGACTCTATCTCCATCTGTTTCGCTTCTATTTTAGAAAAGTCTAAAATATCATTGATGATACCTAATAATGAATCCCCTCCTTGACGAATTGTCATCACAAAATCTTGCTGTTCTGGTGTCAAATCGGTGTCAGATAATAAACCAGTCATCCCCACAATCGCATTTAAAGGTGTCCGAATCTCGTGGCTCATATTAGCCACAAACTCTGATTTAGCCCGATTAGCCGCTTCAGCCATCTCTTTGGCTTCACGCAACTGTTGCTCAATCATTTTTTGTGCCGTCACATCACGTTCAATCGCAATAAAATTACGAATAACACCTTCATCATCAGTAACGGGTGCAATCTTAATATCAATCCAATAAGGCCTACCATCTTTACTATAGTTAAGCAATTCTTGATGCGTCGCCGTACCTGCTTCCAAAGCCGCCCGAATCTTATCCAATGTTTCTCGATCTGTATCAGGCCCTTGCAAAATACGTGGCGTCTGGCCAATCGCTTCCTCGGTCGAATAACCTGTTAGCTGTACAAAAGCATTATTCACATAAATAATCTTAGGTCCTGAACGATCAATATTTGCATCGGTAACAACCACGGCATCATTGGCATTAACCACAACTGCTTTATAAAGATTAAGCTCTTCAATTGAATCAAATTTAGCCATATTACCCTGCTTCTATATTTTCACAACATCCAATAACGTCAATTTAAGTTTAATACAGACTTGATTTTTTGCAAAAGATGGTCAATAACGAACGGTTTTTGTACGAAATGAACGCTATTTTGTAACTGCTTCAACTCGTTCCTTACCGTTTTCTCACTATAACCAGACATAAAGATAACAGGAACTTTCACATTCAACGTTGATAACTGCGCTAACATCTCAGGCCCTGACATGACAGGCATGGTCATATCCAATAAAATCAAATCAATAACATCTTGATGATCAATATACATAGCTAACCCATCTTCCCCATTTTCAGCCAAAAAGGTTTGCCACCCTTGTAACTCAAAATAATCAGCTAAAGCATAACGAACAACAGCTTCATCATCAACAATCAAAAAACAGAGCGTTCGCTCTGGCATAGATTCTGCTTTCGCTTCAACAATAGATTCATTGTTCTTTTCTGGTAATAACACCTCAATAGTATCAATAAATTCAGCTATTGCCGGTAAATAAACAGTGAAAACAGTGCCTTCGCCTAGCTTACTTTTAACTTCTATATAACCTTTATGGCCACGCACGATGCCCAATACAGCCGCCAACCCCAACCCTCGGCCCGTAAACTTCGTCGTGAAAAAAGGATCAAACAAGTTCTCCCTAACCTTACTATCCATACCAACCCCCTCATCACGAATCGCCAAACAAACATAATCGCCCGCACTCAAGGCATAACCCCAACCACGCTCGGGGTACCAATCAGTCGTCAAACGATGCTTAAAGGTTTTAACATAAACAACCCCTTCCCGCCCCGCATAAGCCTCGGCCGCATTAATCGTCAAATTCATCAATATCTGCTGAATCTGCCCCGCATCAGCCACAATATAAGGCAACTCATCAGCCAAATCTAACGCCAATGTCACCTGCTTCCCAATGCTACTAAACAACAAATTCAAATGTTGCTGAATAAACTGATTCAAACTGATACGCTCAATCTGTAACTGACCTTTACCGGAATAAGCTAACATCTGCCGCGTCAAACCAGCCGCTTGCTCAGCCGCCTCCGTCATATGCTGCACATGCCTTCGTGCCACATCATCCCTCTTCAACTTCTCCTGCGCAATTGTCCCCTCCGTCAAAATCGCTGTCAACAAATTATTAAAGTCATGAGCCACCCCGCTGGCTAACAAACCTAAACTCTCTAATTTTTGCGTCCGCCACATCGCTTCTTCAACCCGTTGCTTTTCTAACAATAACGCAATGTAATTGCTTAAACTAGTGACCCAATCAAGAAACTCTGGCGTGATAGAAACGGCCGTTACACTCCCCAAACTCAATGCCCCCGTCACTTTATTCTCAATAAATAATGGCACCGATAAAAACGTTTGGACTGGCAAATTCCCCCAATACGATTTATAAACCCCCACAATTTTCTCATTATCATAAACAACGGCCTGCCCCGTTAAAAATAGTTCAGCCGACCAAATCTCATCTTTAGCTACAACCATCGGTACATCCACATCAACTGGCAAACCAATTGCAAACGGTATCTTGACCTCACTCTGCTTATCATCTAATAATTCTAACAAGACCAATTCAAATCCAATCACCGTTTGAATCTCATGCAATACCCGTTCCATCCCCTCTTGATAAGAAGAAATCGTTAACATAATTTTGGAAATCCGATAAAACATCCCTAACTCATGGTTACGCTGTTGTAACTGATCAATCAACCCTGCATTATCTAAGGCAATGGCCGCCGCTTGCGTTAATGGCACCAACCGCATCGCATCTTGCTCTGAAAAATGACCAATCCGATCATCATCTAAACGCAAAATACCGATAACTTCATCACGTAAGCAAATGGGCATCGCTATAAACGAATGAATCCACGCCGTGGCTTCAAAATGAACCCACCGTTCATCAACATACACATCAGCTAACACAACCGCCTTCTTTGTCTCGATAACTCGCGCCTCAAGCGGAAACTCCGTGATAGGCACACACAACTGATTAACCATCTCAACCGACCCAAACTCTTCATACCCCCGTGAATGCACTGTCCGAATATACCCATTTTCAAGCAAAGCAATATTCGCTGTCTTATACGATACAATACGTCCCATCTGATCCAAGATCATAGCAAACACATCATCCAATTGAATCGTTGATGTCAGCGCTAAATAAATATCAGCTAAAGTTTCCGCTAACACCCGTTGCTCACGCTCGGCCTCCAGCAACTCCGCTTTTTCTATCTCTGCCTGTTTCCGCTCCACAATCTCTTGCTGCGCCTGATCATATAAACGCGCATTATGAATAGCAATCGCTCCCTGCAACGCAAACATACTCAATAAACTCGCATCAACATCTGAAAAGGCAAACGGTGTCATTGACATCACATTAAGCACACCCAACACCTCATCTCCCCAATGAACAGGTACAGCCAACACCGCCCGCCATGGATAATTCTCATAAACAGATGCTTTACCATCCCAGATCAAATAATCATCTACTATAATCGGCTCACCACGTGCCAACACTCGCCCTGATACCCCCTCCCCACGCCGTAAAACCACATCCCCAGGCGGTGCCAGCCCTGGTCCCACCGCCACCCGCCACACCAATAAATCATCTTCAGGCTTATACAAATAAAACCCACCCAAAGAAGCCGATAATAAAGCTACGGCCTGCTCAGCAATAGACTCCAACAACCCTTCTACATGCAAATTAGCTGATAATTCAATCCCCATTCGTTGTAACGCCTCTAACTGCTGCGCATATTGCGCCCGCTCTCGCTCGGCCACCACCCGTCCCGCCCGCGCGCGCAACAAAGCCACCCCCTGCGCCACATCATCAGCCAACTCCGTCAACAAATCCACTTCCATCTTATCAAACTTATTCACTTCTCCCGCATAAATATTTAACGCCCCCAAAACCTCTCCCTCAACCGTTAACGGCAACGCTATCGAGGACGCATAACCCCGCTCTAACGCTTGCGCCCGCCACGGCTCATACAATGTCTCCTCACCAATTGAAGCCACAATCTGTGGCTCCCCCGTCCGTACCGCCACCCCAGTTGGCCCTCGGCCCGCCTCACTCTCATCCCACAACACCGTAATTGTCTCTAAATAACCATCATTAAACCCAGCATGGCCAACCGGCACCACAACTTTACGCCCCTCCTCCTCCTTAGCTAACCCCACCCAAGCAAATTGATAGCCACCGATATCAACCAATAAGCTACACACCTCCGACCACAACAGCAACTCATTCGTCGCTTGATTAATCGCTTTGTTGGTATAACTCAATAATTCGTATGAACGATTAGCTTGTAACAAAGCTTTTTTCTGCTCCTGCAACTGATCAACATGCTCCCCAAGCTGTCTCTTTCCCACCGATAATTGATGCCACGAAAACTCAATCTGCTGTAAAAACAGATAAAGCAATACCATCGACACACACACATAAATCAATTGTGCCGTTCCCCACGTCAATGACGAAAATTGCATCAACTGCCATGTTTCAATCACCTCCAAATATTCCAACAACAGCAAAACAGACCCAGCCACCAAGGTTAACACGGTTAAAAATAGACCTGCCAAGCGCCCTAACAACAACCCAGCCAATAAAATCGTAACTGTAACACCTTGAAAACTAGGGCTTGATGCCCCCCCAGACAAAGCAGCCGCCCCTACTAAAATAACCCAAATACCAGCTGAAAAAGTAATCGCCGCCTGCCGCGCTCGCTGTCGGCGCAAAAAATAAATAACGATAGCACATAACGGCCCCACCAAAGCGACAATGCCTAGCTGAACAGGTGTCCAAACACCTGTCAAAATAAGAATGAAACCATAAAATAGCGCCATTCCAGCCACAAGTGGGACTAAAATAGTTAATAACCGTAATATATACTGAGACTGCTCCCGTGGTGCTACTGGATATAACTTTAACCAACGCTTTAATCGGCGATATGTTCGCAAAAAATCAAGCATTGCTAAGCACCTCTGTACAATCTACATCAAGATGCAATCGTGGTTGCCCGTTGGCGAACGACTTCGAAGGCTAAAACGGCCGTTGCCGCCGTCACCCCCAACGAATAAGAAAAGTCTCGCTGATAAGGTATCTCTAACAACAGATCCGCCTTATCCATAAAAGACCGTGTCACCCCCCGCTTTTCTCCACCTAACAAAACAAACATCGCTTGCCCCAAATCTGCTTGATACAACCGTGTCGTTTTTCCCTTGTCTGCCATCGTTACCACACGAAATCCCCGCTCTTGAAAAAAGTCTGCCGCCACTTCCGCCGTATCCACAACCGCCGTCGGCATCCACTCCGTAGCCCCCGCGGACGCTCGTGTCACAATACTCGTCGCCGTCAACCAATTTCGTTCACGTAATACCAACCCAGCTGCCCCCGCCGCATACAATGACCGCACCGCCTGTCCAAAATTATACGGATCTTCAACTCCATCAAGCATAACCACCCATGGCGAATCAGCTTCTTGCATCAAATCATACAAATTTGCCAACGATAACAATTGACGCTGACCACCAATAGCTAAAATACCACCATGCGTTTGCCCCCCCGCTCGTTCACTAATCTTCTCTGCCGCCACCCGTTGACACGGAATACCCCGCGCCGCCGCCCGGCGCTCTAAAAAAGCGATCTGCTTACTCCATTTATTTTTTTGAATCCATATCTGCGTTAATGTCCGTCGCTCGGCCAACAATGCCGCCCGCACCGATATAAATCCCTCAAATAACGCCTCGTCTGCTGACATAAACTCTTTTATCCTACAGGGGAATGCCCAAAACATTCCGGAATGTCCAAAACATTCCCCCTTTCCATTGTCATCTTTAAATAACAGTTCCCGGCGGAATCACTGCATTCTTGGGTACAATCACAATACCATCCCGTGACGCCCAATTATCATGCTCTTCATCCGGTCTATCTGGCTGATAACGAATAATCACTTGCCGCCCAATCCGCGCATTCTTATCAATAATTGCCCCCTCAACCACAGAATCGGGTGCAATCCCAATATTAGGAATACCCGCTTCCCGATTTTTCTGTAAATCCTCAATCGTCTCATAATAATCAGCCCCCATCATCACCACCCTCTGCATCGTCACCCCGTGCGAAATAATACTCCGCAAACCAACTACCGAATTACGAATCGCCGCTTCTTGAATCCGACAACCATCCGCTAAAAATACATTTTGCAAATGACCACCTTCTACTTTAGACCCCGGCAAGAAACGTGCCCGCGTATAAATAGGCCGATCAGGATCGTATAAGTTAAATAAAGGCAACGGAGCCGCGATATCTAAATTTACTTCGAAGAAACGTTCAATCGTACCAATATCAGCCCAATAACCATCAAATACATACCCCATCACCTTATGCGTATCAATCCGTGCTGGAATAATCTGGCTACCGAAATCAATCGCATCATCCTCTTCCAATATACGAATCAAACCCTCGGTGCTAAAAACATAAATCCCCATCGACGCCATATACGGCTTTTCGGGATCAGGCCGACTCTCTAAACCTGCCAACGCTTCTTCTGTTTTTGGCTTTTCTGTAAAGCGCACAACTCGGCTCTCTTCATCTAACTTCAAAATCCCTAATGACGATGCCGCACTACGATCAACTGGCTGTACGGCAATCGAAATATCCGCCCCAGATTCCACATGATAATCCACAAATTTCTCATAATCCATTCGATAAAGATGATCACCAGCCAAAATCAGCACATATTCGGTGCCCGCTTCTCGAATCTCAACTAACTGTTTACGCACAGCATCGGCCGTCCCCTGATACCAATCCGCATTTTGTGGGGTCTGTTCTGCCGCCAAAATTTGTACCCAGCCCCCACTAAACACATCCCGATGATAGGTTCGATAGATATGTCGATGCAAAGAAACTGAATTAAATTGGGTCAAAATAGCAATTTTGTCGATACCTGCATGCAAACAATTACTCATGGGAATGTCAATTAAGCGGTATTTACCCGCCAATGGCACCGCTGGCTTTGACCGATCACGTGTCAACGGATACAATCTAGATCCTACACCCCCACCCAATATGAGCCCTAACACATCTTTCATGTTCATGAACCTTTTATCTCCCATTTTCAATAGTTATTGCAAAAACATTACTATCATTATAACAACAGTCGCCACACCTTCCTAATTTTTGCATGATGGAACATTTGTGCTATCATCAACAGCGATATTTTATTAAATTATAAGGAGTTTATATGAGTCGTGTTATTAATATAAATAACCCTACCAAAATCCGAAATCAAAATCGGCGCACAATTGCTGAAATTTTACGTCACTTACTTTCTAAAGGAGAAGTTGATGCCGAAACCAAAGATATGGCCGCCTGCATCACCTTCTGCCTTCATGAAATCGATAAAGGGCTACATCAAACAGTCGCCGCCTGGGAGAAACGGGGCTACTGGATGAAAGCGGAACGTTTCCTTCGTGATTGGCAATGGGTCAGTGAGACAGCCGCCAACTTTGACGATGTGATCCGTGCCGATGCTTGGGACTTGTTACCAGAACTTTTAGCCGATCTTTTTCCCCGCTTCACTGACATTCAAGTCAAAAACATGACGCGGCCAGCATCTACGTGGCAAGGTCAACACAAACTCCTCCTCTCTTCTCCCCCCATCGAATCACCTTGGTAACCTCGGCCAACAAAGCTTACGGAGAATCTGTTGTCCCCCCATTGGAAAAAAACCCTTTTCGGGCTCAGCTTAATCCTCTGTAGTTGGTTACCGATCGCCTGTGCCACCCCTCCCGCATCCCCTGTTACCCCCTTCCCCACACTCATGCGCTTAGCTGACGCCCCCACTATTACCCCCACCCCCCACCCTATCCCCACGTTGTTTCCCACGGCCACCCCATACCCCACCCCATCCCCAACACCAACCGCCACCCCCTGCCCACCCAGCCAAATGAAACAAACAACTTTTCCCAGTGCCACAACCGGTAGCCAACGGCCGTTACGCCTCTACCTCCCCCCTTGCTACGGCCAAGACAATCGCGTCTACCCCGTCCTCTACATCTTCCACGGTAATGTCATGGGCGATGAACGTTGGGACCTCCTCGGCCTCGACGAGGCCGCCAACACCGCCATCAACAACCAACTCATCCCCCCCCTCATCATCGCCATGCCCAACGGCACCGGTATCGCCGATTACACCTCCGGCGGCCCCGGCTCCTACGAAACCGTCATCCTCGACGAACTCATCCCCTTTGTCGAAACAGAACTCGATTGTGTCTGGACCGCCGCCGCGGGCCGCGCCATCGGCGGCCTCTCCCGCGGCGGCTACTGGGCCCTCGAAATCGCCTTTCGCCATCCCCAACAGTTCGCCTCCGTTGGCGGCCATAGCGCCGCCCTCCTCGATACCGCCGCTGGCCCCCACTTAAACCCCCAATACACCGCTCTCAGCAATGATTTAGGCCCATTACGCATCTACCTCGATATCGGTGATAACGACTATCTCCGCACCAACACTATCCGTCTCCATGACGACATGGCCGCCGCCAACATCCCCCACCAATGGCACCTCAACCCCGGCGCCCATAATGAAGATTATTGGTCAAGCCAACTCACTAACTACCTACTCTGGTACACCGAGCCCTGGCCCACCGACCGCCAAAAATACCCACCATGTTAACCATGTCTCTACCTATATTCAGTAGATCAAAATCTTCCCGGAAGGTCGGCCTAAACGCCACCTTTTCATAAACCTTCCGGGAAGATCCCTTCGAAGTACTGATATTAAACACCCGCTCACTTGGACAAAATAACGCAAACCTTGTATAGTATTTATTATGATGATGAACCCACTCCCTTCCCGCCCTATCGGCGGCCAAGCCCAAGGCGATGACCAACAATTAGACAAGGTCCTTCGCCCCCAAAAATTAGATGACTTTACCGGCCAAGATAAACTCAAAGCCAACCTCTCTATTCTTATTGAAGCCGCCCAAGCCCGCGAAGAACCACTCGACCACATCCTCTTCCACGGCCCACCCGGCCTCGGCAAAACCACCCTCGCTCACATCGTCGCCAATGAAATGAATGTCAATATCCGTATCACCGCCGGCCCCGCCATCGAACGGGCCGGTGACCTCGCTGCTATCCTCACCAATCTCCGCGCTGGCGATATCCTTTTCATTGACGAAGTCCATCGCCTAAACCGCGCCGTTGAAGAAATTCTCTACCCCGCTATGGAAGATTTTGTCCTCGATATCGTCGTCGGTAAAGGCCCGGGCGCCAAAAACGTCCGTCTCAACTTGCCCCGCTTCACTATTATTGGTGCCACTACCCGCCTAGCACTACTGACCGCCCCCCTCCGTGCCCGCTTCGGCGCTCACTATCGTATGGATTTCTACAGCCAAGAAGCCCTCGAATCAATTGTCACCCGTGGCGCGGGTGTCCTAGACGTCCCCATCGACCCCCAAGGCTCGGCCGAAATCGCACGCCGTGCCCGCGGTACCCCTCGCGTCTCCCTCCGTCTCCTCCGCCGTGTCCGTGACTATGCCCAAGTCCGTGCCGATGGCCATATCACCCAAGAAGCTGCCATCGACGCCCTCACTCTCCTCGAAATCGATGCCCTCGGCCTCGATGAACTCGACCGCCGCGTCCTCGATGCCATCATCACCAAGTTCAGCGGCGGCCCCGTCGGCCTCGATACCATCGGCGCCGCCATCAGCGAAGAATCTGATACCATTATGGATGTCGTCGAACCCTACCTCCTCCAATTAGGCTTCATCGAACGCACTGCCCGCGGCCGCACCGCCACCCCTCACGCCTACAATCACCTCGGCATTCCCCTCCCGTCAACTAAAAATAAACAAAAACCACCCTCACAACAACCTCGTCTCTTCTAATTTTTAGCCAAAATTAACAAAAACCTCCTCCTAAATCTACGCCTCAACCCCATTTGTAACCCTTTTTGTCTATTATATACAAATCCCCCCGCCCAAATTTGATACAAAATAACCGTAGATACAGCAACCACTTTCGCCTATACTTATATCATAACTTGCGCTTAATTGCGCGGCTCAGTGGGAAATAGTGGGAAGTTCAAGAGGGATGTGAATACATCCCTTTTGACGTTTCTATTGACCACCTCCCCTCATAAAACAAACCTCACACTATCCTAAAGCCATATCCCTCACACCAATCCCCATAGAAGAAACAAATTTTTGATCTCCATTGTAGAAATAACCCAACTCAGGTTATAATAACAACATGCCAAATGATGTTATGCTCACCCTCCGTAGTTATGTGCCCCCCCTTGTCGCCCGTCGACTGTCTACGGAAACTGGAAAATTACCTATCCCCACCGCCGACCGCTTTCCCACCGCCGTTATGTTCATCGATATAGCTGGCTACACTAACCTAGCCGAATCACTTTCCCGTCAACATGGGCCAGCTGCCGGTGCTGAGCAACTAGCCACAGCCCTCAATAACTACTTTACCCCTATGATCGATCTGATTATCGCGCATGGCGGCGAAGTGATAAAATTTGCCGGCGATGCCATTCTCTCTATCTGGCCGGCTACAGACCAAACCCAAGGTCCTAATTTTGGCAACGATAAAGAACTAGCCACCGCTATCCATCGCGCTACTCAATGTGCTCTCCAAATTCAGCAATCATTACACCAACACCAACCTCTTCCTCAAACCTCTTTTGCGGCTCAAATCGGAATTGGCGCCGGCCTCGTTTCTGCTGTTTATCTTGGTGGGGTTTTTAATCGGGCCGAGTTCCTCCTCTCTGGCTCACCCCTCATCCAAATGGGTCGCGCCGAAGATTTAGCCCAACCAGGCCAAGTCGTCCTCTCCCCAGAAGCATGGCAAGCAATCAAAGCCATCGTCACCACCCAATCTCTTACCGATAATTATCAACTTGCCTCGGCCATCCACCCCTTGCCCCCCCAAACCACAACCTATCCGCAACTTTCAACCAATCACCATGACGCCCTACACGCTTTTATCCCTGCCGCTATCCTTAACCACATCGAAGCCGGCCAAGTTAATTGGGAAGCCGAACTGCGTGAGGTAACTGTCGTTTTTATTCAACTGCCCGGCTACGGCACCTCCATTCGTCACCCCTATCAACAAACACTCCCCCAAGCCCAAAAAGTAATGCGCGCCTTACAAACAGCTATCTATCAGTTTGAAGGTAGCATCAACAAAATCAATGTTGACGAAAAAGGGATTACCGTCGTCGCCGCTTTTGGCTTGCCCCCACTAGCCCATGAAGACGACCCCTTACGCGGCATTCGCGCCGCCCTCACCATCCACGAAGCTTTAGCCAACCTCGATCGTACGAGCGCCATCGGTATCACCACGGGCAAAGTCTTTTGCGGCTCCATTGGCCATCCCCAACGGCGTGAATACACACTGGTTGGCGATGCCGTCAATCTCGCTTCCCGGCTCATGCAAACCGCTTATCACCAACATCTGACCAACCAACTGCCCCTTCCCATCCTCTGCGATGAGACCACACAACAAATCGCCCAACGTCATTGGAGTTTTGTCTCTTTACCACCGGTTCTCCTCAAGGGGAAAAAACACCCTGTACCTATTTACCAACCCCAAGCTCGGCCCCGCACCGGCTTCCTCTCCTTCCCCCAACATAATAAACATGGCAAAATGATCGGCCGCCACCAGTTCTGGGAACAAATCGAAACCTTACTCGGCCAAATCCGCCACAAAAACATCCCCAACAACAATATCCTTCTCCTAACCGGCGAAGCCGGCCTCGGCAAATCCCGCATCGCCCACAAAATCGCCCGCAAAGCCAACAAAATGAAACTAACCAGCTTCATCAGCCGCGGCGACCCGATGGAACGACATACCCCCTTCTACGCTTGGTATCCTATCTTTGAAGATCTTTTTGACCTCCGCCCCCAACTCTTAGAATCAGTTAAACAACAACAAAAACATATCTTACGCCAACTTCCGGCTAGCCCCGATGAACGTGGCTATCCCGCCCGTGCCCTCCAATACGCCCCTCTCCTCAATGCTATCTTTCCCCTCGATTTTGAAGATAATGAATTCACCATCAAACTCGATGACCACCAACGCCAACAAGCAACACATGCCTTCTTCCACCGACTCCTTACCCTTTTTCTTCACCGCCCCCAACCACGTCGCTTACCCGCTCTCTTTATTTTTGAAGATGTCCACCTGTTCGATGGCCCCTCTCTACAACTATTAGCCCAACTCGCCACAACCATTCCCCAAGCCTTTTTCTTATTAACTGCCCGCCCCTTGCCCCCTAAAAAAACGGTTCTCACGGCTCACTACCACCAATTCCTAACTTCTGAAAATATATCCCAACAAACTATCCCCCCCCTTACACCTGAAGAAACCAATGAACTCGTCCAACGCCATTTACGTATCAAACAAATTCCGCCCGCTATCAAACAATACATTTTTAGCCAAACGCAAGGCAACCCCCTCTTCAGTCAAGCCCTAGCGACTACCCTCCAAGAAAATAATATTATCGGCCACACGAATGGTCATCCTAACAAACCAATTAATATGAAAGAACTCGTCGATCTCCCCCTACCACATCTTATGCCCAAACTAATCATCACCCACCTCGACCAACTCCCATTACAACACCAACTCCTCTTAAAAACGGCCAGTCTTTACGAAACCCCCTTCTCCCTAACCGATATCGAACCACGCTATCCCCTCAATCTCTCCACAGACACATTAGACCAATGCCTACAAGATTTAGTTAATCTCGGCTTCCTACGCCAAACAAACCAACCGGCACCACATTTCTACTTCAAATACCCCATTGCCCGACATACAATTTATAACCTTCTTCTGCCTAAACAAAAACAATTGTTGCAGAAATAAAACAAAAGATAGCATTCATCTTATTTTGTGCTAAAATAATAACATTATGTCATATAAAACATTGTCATTTTCTGGTAGAGAGTAAATACTATGGCTAATTTAGATGCTTCACGCGCCAAACTTCTTGGCGAATTAATTCAACAAGCCCGTACTCGCCTTCGCTTAACTGTAGCTGACTGCACCGAAGCGCTAGGGGTTACTGACGAAACTTTTCACAAAATTGAAAATGGTGATTATCTCCTCTCCTTACCCCAAATCGAAGTTCTTGCCATGATTTTACATGTTCCCATGGCCTACTTCTGGGGAAGCTACCAAGTTGAAGATGAGACCGATCGCAATTATGAACAGTTCCTCGTCTTACGCAATCGCATGATTGGTGCTTTCATTCGCCAAGCCCGCATCGAACAACAAGTTGACCTCTCTGCCGCCGCTCGCGAACTAGGCATGTCAGAAGAAGAGTTGGAACTACTAGAAAAAGGGCGACGTGATATCCCCTTCTTTGAACTCGAACGAATCGCAAAAGCATTAGGCGTCTCTATCGACTACTTCACCGATTATGAACGTGGCCCCATGGCTTTACACGAAAACAATCAACGAGCCAAAATCAATTTCGAAGATCTTCCCCCTGATATCCAGAACTTCGTCACCAACCCACTCAATATTAACTATTTAGAAACAGCTAAACGGCTCAGCGAAATGAATGTTGACCGTCTCCGTAATATTGCTGAGGGCATTCTTGATATCACCTTCTAATTACCAAGATACCTTAACAGCTGGCCTCCAGCTGATGAATAAAAAAAAATATACCCAAGCAATTACTCTGTGGCAATCGGCTCTTGCCGACTCCCAACTCTCACCTAACCAAAAAGGAGAACTGCTTAATAATATAGGTGTCGCCCAGCGTCTGAACAAACAAGCCAAAAACGCTATCGCTACCCTGCAACAAGCCCAAGAACAGTTCGCTCTCACCCAAGACCTATATCACCAAGGCCAAACCTACGGCAATCTCGGTGATGCTTATGCCGCCAATAAACAATGGTCCCAAGCTGATGATGCCTACAATCAAGGCTTGCTTTTTCTCGAAGATGCCTCCCACCCCGATGCCCGCTCGGCCCAAGCCCAACTATTACGTACCCTTAGTCTTTTCCAACTACGCCGTCGGCAATGGCTAGTCGCCATCTTTACCATGGAACGTAGCCTCACCACAAATCCGCGCCGCACCCTCGGCCAAACAACCCTCTGGCTACTCCTCCGCTTTGCCACCCGGCTCATTAACCCTTAAAATTGACCCATGCAGTTACCACCACAAATCGAACGTTTCTTACCCCTTGCCTTAATGCTTGGTGGACTTATTCTCATTATTATCTACTGGCAACAACAAACCACCCCCACCAACAATAATGCCACCCCCATCACCAGCCTAACAGCTACCCCACCTTCTACCCTGACCCCTACTCTAACCCCCACCCCCAAAGGGCCTGAACCCACTTGGACTCCACAACCGATCATCCCCACCGCTACCCCCGTCACCACCAATACCACTACCCAACCAAGTTCAAATTCAAATGAGCCCATATCCCCCGTAATCATAACCCCACGCCCTCCCTCCGATTGGATCCCACAACAAAAACGTTTCGGCATGACGGGTGCCCATATTTATATGGAACCCGCCTACAACCTCGGCCTCGAATTCGGCAGCTGGCTCAACTGGTGGACCCAAACCGATGAAATCCCCATCCCCGATAAAATCGATTTCTGGCACATGATCCGCGTCCGTGAAGATGGCACTCGCCCTCCTCTCACCACCACCATCCCCGCCCTCACCGCCTTCCCCGGCTCCTACTGGATCATCGGCAATGAACCGGATGTCCGCTGGCAAGATAACACCACCCCCGAAACCTACGCCCATATCTACCATGAAGCGTATACCTTCATCAAACAACACGACCCCACCGCCCAAGTCGTTATCGGCGGCGTCTCACAATCTACCCCTCTCCGCCGCCAATATCTTGATATTGTCATCGATACCTACGAAGCCCATTACGGTGCCCCCATGCCCGTCGACGTCTGGAATGTCCACGCCTTTGTCCTGCGAGAAGAACGGGATAGCTGGGGTGTCGATATCCCCCCCGGTATGGATGATACCAACGCTATCCAATATGAAATTGTCGATCACGACAATCGTGCCATCTTTCAACAAAATATCATCGACTTCCGCGCTTGGATGGCCGATCGCGGCTATCAAGATACCCCCCTCGTTGTCACTGAATACGGTATCCTCCTCCCCAATGATTATGGCTTTCCCCCTGAAGCGGTCGAAGACTTTATGCTCGATTCTTTTGATTTCTTTTCAACCGCTACCAACGAAACGGGTTACCCCCCTGATGATTACCATCTTGTCCAATGGTGGTTTTGGTATAGTCTAGAAGACCCAGGCGACTACCCCACCGGCAATCTCTACGACCCCAAAACAAACACCTTAACCCCCCTCGGCCAAGCCTACGCGGACTATCTCCATCATGAAAGATAATAAAATTTTTAAACGCATCCGCGAAAACTCCCAACGCCTCAAAGAAAACTCCGAACAATTCCGCCAAAAATCAGCCCAACGCCTCCGCGAAAACTCCCAACGCCTCAAAGAAACATCCGCCCGCATCCCCCAACGTATCCGCGAAAACTCCGCCCGCATCCCCCGCCCCCGCAACCCCCTCCGCGGCCGCCGCCTCCGCCCCCGCCGCGAACGTCGCCCCCGCCAACGTCTCCAACTCAAAAACACCCCCCTCACCAACCGTATCAAATTCCTCTACGCCTCCGCCGATTGGGGCGCCTCCGCCGCCACCGCCGCCCGCAACACCTTTTGGTTCCTCTTCATGACCAGTGTCGTTGGCCTCGATGCCGGCCTCGCCGGCACCGTCTTCCTCGTCGGCAAACTGTGGGACGGCGTCAACGACCCTCTCGTCGGCACCATCAGCGACCGCCTCCAAACCCGCTGGGGCCGCCGCCGCCCCTTCCTTCTCTTCGGTGCCATCCCTTTCGGTATCGCCTTCTTCCTCATGTTCGTTGTCCCCCCCATCGAAAGCCCTATCGGCCTCACCATCTACTACATCATCGTTTTCCTCATCTTCGATACCCTCTATACCCTCACCAACGTCCCCTACACCGCCCTCACCGCCGAAATCACCCAAGATTATGACGAACGTAGCGAATTAGCCGGCTGGCGTATCGGCGTCTCCATCTTCGCCATGCTCGTTACCGCCGCTGGCTTCAAACTCCTCGCCGAAGAAATCTTTGCCCCTTGGTTTGGGACCGGCACCGAAGCGGTCCGCGCCGGCTACGCCCTCGTCGCCGCCATCTGGGGCGTCACCTTCATGATTCCTATCTTCTGGCTCGGCTACGTCCTCGAAGAACCAGAAACCGTCCCCGACACTGACCCTATCAATCCTGTCCACACTTTCAAAGAGGTTTTTGCCAATAAACCATTCCGTTATGGCGCCGTCATGTACATGCTCAGCTTCGCCACCGGCGATATCATCCTCCTTGTCTTTATCCGCTTCCTCATCGATTACGTCCAAGTCACCCCCGGCTACGAAAACTTCGTCCTCGCTCTCATCTTAGGCATCGCCCTCATCTCTATGCCTCTCGTCGTTAAAGGGATGCAAAAATATGGCAAACGAAACGCTTACCTCGGCAGTATGTTCTTTATGGCCATCGTCATGGTCATCATCAGCCAAATCCCCCCCGGCGGCCAAACCCTCGTCACCATCGCCGCCATCTTCGCCGGCCTCGGCTTCGGCGCCGCCAATACCATCCCCTGGGCCATTGTCGCCGATGTCGTCGAAGAAGATGAACTCCGCACCGGCAAACGGCGCGAAGGACTCTATGCCGGCTACCTCGTCCTCGCCCGTAAACTCACTTCCGCCTTCGCCATCTTTATCGTCGGCCAAGTCCTCTCCTACAGCGGCTTTATCAGTACCACCACCGGCAGCGCCTTCGTCCAACAACCAGAATCCGCTCTCCGCGCCCTCCGCTTTTTCGTCGGTGGCTTCCCCGCCATCATGCTCGTCATCGCTATCGCCGTCGGCTGGTTCTACCCCCTCGATAAAGCCCGGTACGAAGCGATTCGCCTCCAACTGCTCGCCCGCCAAATGGGCTGGGATAAAGATGTTGATGAATCGCTTGAACTTCTCGAACTTCCTCCCGCTGACGAAGATTATTTCCAACAAGCACCACCACCGCCTGTTACCATAACCTAAACAACATCCATTATGAAAATAGCGATCTTATCCGACATTCATGGCAATATACCAGCCCTCCGCACCGTTCTCGACCATATCGACCACTGGCAACCAGACCAAGTCATCGTCAATGGTGACATCATCAATCGGGGGCCATACTCCCAACAAGCATGGCACATAATCGATCAACACTGCCAACAACAAGGCTGGTTACGCAATCATGGCAATCATGAGGAATACGTAACCCCCTTTGCCGATCCATCTTACCAAATCTCCCCGCTTGAACTCGAAATTCACTATCTCGCCTATTGGACCTACCAGCAATTTACCCCCGATGAGATCACAGCCATCAAACAACTCCCATTCTCTCATCATCTACCCACAGGCGATGGCCGCGAGATCCGCATCGCCCATGGCTCCCACCTCGGCGTACGCCAAAGCATCTGGCCCCACACCACTGATGACGCCATTAAAGAGCGCCTCGGCCCCCCACCCGCCATCCTCTGCGTCGCCCACTCCCACAAACCCCTCATCAAACCATTCGGCCACACCCTCATCGCTAACTCCGGCTCCGTCGGCTCCCCCTGTGATGGTGACACCCGTGCCAGTTACTTACAACTTGAACGAGGTCAAGACAACCAATGGACTGCCTCTATCATCCGTCTCGGTTATGATCGCCAACTTACCGATCAACATTTTCACCAATCCGGTTTCTTGGAAGAATCCGGTCCGATATCTCATCTCATTTACCATGAATGGCGCTTAGCCACCGTTTTGGTTGGCACTTGGTTTCGGCAATATCAAACGGCCGTTCTCAACCACCAAATCCCCCTCGCCACCGCCGTCAACCAACACCTCGCCGCTCACGGCATCGATTCAACCTTAAGTGAATGACTATGCGCAGATACATCTACAACACCCTCCACCCCGAAATCTACCACGGCCACAACCGCCGCCCCCCCTTCTTCGAAGGCTGGTACTACAAATTAGTCGACGCCCACGCCCAAACCGCTTGGGCCATCATCCCCGGCATTTACAAAGGTATCAATCCCCAACATAGTCAAGCCTTCATCATGACCCTCGATGGCCGCACCCATCAAGCCACTTTCCATGCTTTTCCCCTCGACGCCTTCCATGCCCACCCCGATCAATTCGATATTCTTATCGCCAACAACCATTTCACCGCCAACTCCCTCGCCCTCGCTCTCCCCAACCTCCACGGCCAACTCACCTTCACTCACCAAACCCCCTGGCCCGTTCGCTGGCACTCCCCTGGCATCATGGGCTGGTACGCTTGGGTTCCGATGGAATGTTACCACGGCCTCGTCAGCATGGATCACCAACTTCATGGTCACTTAACCACCCCTGATGGAGTGATCGATTTCGAGGGGGGCCGAGGCTATCTCGAAAAAGATTGGGGCCAATCATTCCCCCAAACCTGGATCTGGCTCCAAGCCAACCATTTTGACACCGTCGGCACCTCCGTCACCGCCTCCATCGCCCGCATCCCCTTCTACGGCACCGTCTTTCCTGGCTTCATCATCGGCCTTTGGCACCAAGGCACCCTCCACCGCTTCACCACCTACGTCGGTGCCAAACTACAAAAAGTAGCCGTCACCCCCCACGACGTCACCATCATTGTCCGTAACCGCACCCACCAACTCACCCTCACCGCCCAACGCGGCCCCACCGCCCTCCTCCACATGCCCACCAAAAAGGAGGGCATGGTCCCCGCCGTCAACGAATCAGTCGGCGCCACCGTCACCCTCCAACTCCACACCAACACCGGCCAACTCCTCTACGAAAGCAACAGCCCCCACGCCGGCCTCGAAATCGAAGGCGACATCGACATCCTCATCGTCTAACCAACTGCACCCTCATTTACCAAATTAGCCATTTTATTTCAGCAAAAACCCACTTCGTTTTTTAACACTTTACCCCCACATCGGCTCCCAAGCCTCCTTCGAGGAGGCGTCTCAACTAGCCCGATGCGTTCACGCTCGGGCGATCCACGCCGGAACAAACGTCCCTTTTTCACCAACCCTAATCCAAAAAACGACACTACCCTAACTGTACCACCCTTTGCCAAATCACCAGACTTCCAACCAAACACCCATCCTCTCCTCACCAACACCAAACAATCCACCCAATCCCCAAAATCCGCGTCAAAACCCACCAAACCTACTCAAATCACCCCCTCCCTCAAGCAAAACACCCTCTCCCCAACTCAACCCGCCACCAACCCAATCGCCACCAAAGCCATCACCACCCCCCACCACTGCCTCTTCTCCAATCGTTCCCCCAAAATAATCCACGCTAGCATCACCGTCATCGCCGGATACAACGATCCCAAAATCGAAGCCACATCCAACCGTCCCCAACGCGTCGCCAAAGCGAAAAAAACATTCCCACTCGTATCAAACAAACCAACCACACCCATTAACCCCGCCCCACGCCAACTCGGCCATCCCACCTCCCCCCG
This sequence comes from Anaerolineae bacterium, assembly GCA_035459145.1. Taxonomy (GTDB): domain Bacteria; phylum Chloroflexota; class Anaerolineae; order Promineifilales; family Promineifilaceae; genus DATHYN01. The sequence goes on from DATHYN010000076.1 coordinate 59,409, forward strand.
CCCCACAATCACCCCACCCACCACCAACACCGAGGCCACCCGCGCCATCACCAACGGCCAATAAACCGCCTCCTCACTAAACCCATCAATCAAAATATAAAAACCACCAAAACCCAATCCCGCCACTACCGGCAACCACCACCAATCACCCCAATCACCCCATATATCCCCACCGGAAACGAGCCACACCGCCACCAAGGCCAACCCAAATCCCAGCCATTGCCCCCCACTCGGCCACCCCTCCCGCCACATCCCAAACAAAACCGGTACCACCGCCGTCACCACCGCCGCCAACGGCGCCACCACCCCCATCCGCCCCACCGCCAATCCCCGATACAAGGCCAACAACCCCACACCACCCGCCAAACCACTCAATCCCCCTAACCACAACGCCCGTCCCGATGGCCACGCTTCGCCCACCAACAAAGCTAACAAAAACAAACCAATCCCCCCCACCAACTGCGACCCCCACACCACCCGCCAAGCCGATTCCCCCTTACTGGCTAAACCACCACTAAAATCACCCGCTCCCCACGCCCCCGCCGCCGCCAACCCAAACAACAGACCAAAACCCCAATCAAACATCACGAATCCTCAACATACTTAGCCAAGGCCAATGCCGCCTCTTGAAACACGCGCTGAAAACGGGGTCGCATCGTAAAACCCGCCGTCTTCAACAACCCATTCACTTCATACCCCGCCTGAATCTGCAACCGACACCTCTGCTCATCAATCAGCTCCAACTGGTAATCTTCGCAAAATGCACGAAAAATAGGCAAACTAACCGCTTCAAAACGAAAAGAGTACCGTCGCCCTTCTTCCCAAGCCACAATCCGCTCATCAATCCCCATAAGCCCCACTTTTACCATTCTAGTTGACCCTGCCCCATACGGTGACGAACTCGTATACGTCGCCTCTTCCATATTTGGGAACCACAACGGCCATTGCGCCGTATCTGCCAAAATAGCAAACACCTTATCCGCACTAGCCCCTAACGCTTGTTCAACCTTTATCGTGATCGGCGCCGACTCCGCAAAACCGACATCAACCAACGCACATTTAAAGCGCATAATCGATTGCTCCTTTTATCGCTTAATCACTAAAGTCTGATCAACAGCCACATCTTCAAGCACAGTCACTTCCCCATCAGCCCAAAAAACCTCTAACCGATCAACTTTGTCCGCCTCGGCCAACCCAAAATGCACCGGCAATTCACTCTGCGTCAAATAATGAGCACAACCAGTCACCACCCGATACTGCTCTTCCCCACCAACCGTCACCTTAACCCGACTGCCCCACCCATCCGGTGCTAAACCGGTCCCCGTGGTCACCAGCTTGACCCGCAACCAATGATTTTCATTGTCAAGCTCGTTCCGGTAGAGGAAAAACGGCCGTTGATACCCCGTCACCACCAAATCCTGATCACCATCCCCATCATAATCAAAATTCAACAACCCCAACTCATCCCGCTTCGTCCGCAAACCAGCCGCCTCCCCTTCCTCGGCCCATGTTCCATCCCCCTGATTAATCCACAACTTCATCGCCTCGTTATGATAAACATCAATCGGCCACCCATTCACCGCTGCCAAATCAATCAACCCATCCAAATCAAAATCAACCGCCACCGTCCCCCACCCCCAACCCACATCCGCTACCCCCGCCTCGGCCGCCACCTCCTCAAATTTATTCCCCCCCCGATTCAAATATAAGGTCGCCCCAAACCCACGCCCCTCACTCTCCATATCAAAAATAGCCGTGATATACCAATCCAACAACCCATCCCCATTCATATCCGCCACCGTCGACCCCATTCCCGACCACGTTTTATCCGTCCCCGATTCAAGTGTCCATTCCTGAAATGTCCCATCCCCATTATTTCGCCAATATCGACTCGTCCCAAAATCAGCCGCTAACACCAACTCCGGATACCAATCACCATCCATATCCGCAAAACAGGGCGAAAATCCCCGAATCCCATCATCTTCAATCCCGGCCATCTCCGTCACATCCGTAAATGTCTCATCCCCATTGTTCCGAAACAGCCGATTCCCCAAAGCTGGCTCTCCCCGTGGTTTACGCCAACCAGCCACAAACAGATCCAAATCCCCATCTAAATCATAATCCCCAAACGCCGCCCCCAAACCATCCGCATATTCCCGACTCGTCCAGTTCACCCCCGCTTCACTAGCCACATCCGTAAACGTCCCATCCCCATTATTCCGATACAACATCTGCCGCCCCGGCCCCATCTCTCCCGCTCGGCCAAAACTCGTCACATAAATATCCTGCCACCCATCCCCATTATAATCCCCCACCGCCACCCCCGACCCCATATGAAACAACTCCAAACCCGCCGCCTCCGTCTCATCACGAAACGTCCCATCCCCATTATTAATAAACAACCCATCCCCATCCACCCCCCCACCCAACAACAATAAATCCTGCCACCCATCATTATTAAAATCTCCCACTCCTGCCCCCGCCAACATATGCCGTCCATCCCCCTCAATAATCGGCGTCAAAAACGACTTGCTAATCCCCACCGCCTCCGTTTGCTCCCGAAACTTCAAACCAGATGCCGTCCCCGGCACCAACTCAAACTCAGTAAAAATCTCATCATCATCCAAATCAATCGCGTCCACGACCTTATTATCTGCGATCGTACTATTGGCCTCATCAATGATACGAGCTGTCCCCAGTCCATCTTGATCACCTGGTATTTGCGAACTATCAAAAACCACCACCCCGTCATTATCAATCGGTGCCCCCAAGTCTGACTCACTCACCTCATTCCCCAATCCCAGCCAAATGCCCCATATCCCCACGACAACAACCGCTAAACAACTTATTATTATATTAAACCAACCCCTATCATTACTTTTATCCATCATATTCGCCTCTTGCAATAAATTACATTTACTCGTATTATATACCAATCTACAATTTAACCTCTATCATTATATTTTTGGAATCAAAAATATGGAATGGTTCATATATAAACCACTTTACAAAACAACCTATCTATTAGGGTTGTCATTCCTGCGCAGGCAGGAATCCACTCCTAATATGACACCTAAATCCATTTAGTTCTCAACAAAGCCTATTCTCATTTGTAACGTTAATTCTGAACCATTCCAAAAATATAATTTTCCCCAACTTGATATTTATCACAATCTCCATGTTTCAAACCTCTTATCCACCCATTTTTTATTCAATATACAAGATTAAGTCAAACTATCTACAAAGCAGGTAACTTATGATCATGCAACGACAACGTTTAATTTTAATTATTTTAATCATCTGTGCCGCAATTCCGATTGCCACCCATCAACTTTTTTCTCAAACAACAGCACAGGACAACGATACACGTCAAAGCGTGACGACAGTCACACAGCTGCGCTGGCAACCTTCGGAAGGGTTAGCTTACAAATATGCCACCCTCTCTATTATGGGTAACGACGCCCAAATTTGGCAGAAAACCTTTTTGCCCGACCAAGCTCTCGTTTTAGATTTAGCCGATGAGCAAATTTCTTTAGCCGATGGCTCCTATCAATATCAAATCCAATATGTCCCTGAGTTGTCGGCCGCTGTGGCCGAGCGATACGCCGCTGAAGCCGCCGGTGACCGCAACCCCAACCTCCCCCAAATCTTGCGTGAATCAGGCCAACTACCTGCTGAAGAAATGCTGACCCAAACAGGTACATTCCTCATCACTAATGGCGAATTCATCCTTCCCACTGCCATTACTGAACATGAAGATAGCCACAACCATACAGCCGATAATAATCTAGCGGTCATCGTCCATGCTGAGGACGTCATCATCAATGACAGTCTCGCTGTCGGTTTTGATGCTACCAATACTGAAAACTTCGGCTCTGACACAATACGTCTCAAAGAAAACAATATACGTATCCACTTTGATGACACCAGTAGCACTGGCTCTTTCCCTTCCAACGACTGGCGCATTATCGCCAATGACTCCGAAAACGGCGGCGGCAACCTTTTTGCTATCGAAGATAGTACCGCCGGTCGTAGACCTTTCACCGTTGAAGCCGGTGCCCCAGCAAATATCCTATATCTCGATTCTGGTGGTCGGATTGGTATCAAAACAAGCACGCCCGTTGTTGATTTGCACATCGTTGAAGGGAATAGCCCCTCAATTCGCCTAGACCAAGATGTTTCAGGTGGTTTTGACGCTCAAACATGGGATATAGTCGGTAATGAAGCCAACTTTTTTATTCGTGATGCCACCAATGGCTCACAACTTCCTTTCCGTATCAAACCAGGTGCTTTAGATGACAGTATATTCATTCATGCCAATGGGAATACCTCATTAGGAACCGATGCCACCTCCCAAGGGCAATTACATATTCGCGGCAATCAGCCCAGCGAAAACCTCATCTATGCCGCTGACAACACCGAGGCTGAACGCCTTCGTCTCGATTCCGATGGCAATCTCACCATTGGTGGTATCCTCACCGAAGCCTCTGATAAAAACCTCAAAGAAAACTTCATCCCCTCTAACCCTCAAGCCGTGCTGGAAGCATTAGCCAACATGCCTGTCATGTATTGGAACTTCATCAGCGATGAAAATGGTGCCCTCCACCTCGGCCCCACCGCCCAAGATTTCTACGCCGCCTTCGGCCTCGGCCACAGCGACACCCGCATCGCCTCCCTCGACGCCAACGGTGTCACCATGGCCAGCATCCAAGCCCTCTACCAACATTACCAAGCCCAAGAAGCTGCCATCAACGACCTCCAAACTGAAAACAAAGCATTGGCCACCGCCATCGCTGACCTAGAAGAAGAAAACGAGGATTTAACCGCTCGCGTCGAAGCCCTCGAAGCCCTCATCCAAACTTTAATCGATGAACAAGAGCAAAAATAATGATGTCACGTCGTCTCATTTTGAGCTTGCTCATCGGTTTAACCTTGTTCCTTACGGGTATCATCTACGCCGCCCTAGGTCCCCTTGGTACCGATACCCGTATTACTACCACCGGCCCCGCTGGTAACAAAGAGTTTGATGCCTTTGATCCCGCTGTGGCCTACAGCTCGAACAACGATCAATACCTTGTCGTCTGGGCCGGCAACGCCACTACCGACACAACCTCTATTTATGGACAACTCGTTACCGCCAGCACCGGTACGAATACGGGTGTTGAGTTTACTATCCACAATGGCGTAAATTCAACACGTCCCGCCGTTGCTTATAACAGCACAAATGACCAATATCTAGTCGTGTGGCAAGATATCATCAACTCCCAAGCCTTTATCTACGGCACACTTGTTAACGGTGATGGCACCATCGCTAACAACGCTGTCCAAATAAGCGCCATGGGTGCAGCTGGATTTAACGCGTTTTATCCTGATGTCACTTACAATGCCAACAGCAATGAATTTATGGTCGTTTGGTTTGGCCGTGGCCCATCAGAAGTAGAAGGCGAAAATGAAGTCTATGGTCACCGCCTTGATAATGCCGGCGCTACCACAAGCAATCAAATTAAAATTAGTAGTATGGGCGGTATCACCCATAGTGCCTATCATCCCGCCATTGCTTACAACACCAGCACCCAACGATACCTTATTGTCTGGCACGGTGACACAAATGATGTCGGCACCTTAGTCACGGATGAATATGAAATATTTGGTCAATTCCTCAACAATACAGGCGATACTATTGGTAGCCGCTTCCGCATCAGCGAAGTCCAACCTGATGCCAATAGTAGTTATGATGCCGTTTACCCTGATATCACTTATAACGCCGACAGCAACCAATTCCTAGTGGCTTGGATGGAAGATAATAACACAATAGGAGATAACACCTTCGAAATATATGCTCAGCTTCTAAATGGCGGTGGTGGCCAAAGTGGCTCAGATTTCCGCATCAGCACGACACTCACTGGTACAGCCGCATTACCCAGCATCACCTACAATCCCAATATCGACACATATCTTGTTACCTGGCGTGGCGATACCAACGCCGATTTGGGGAATGGTAGTTTAGCCACTGATGAATTTGAGATTTTTGGCCAAATGTTAGATATCAGCGCCAACGCGTCTGGTAGCAATTTCCGTATTAGTAGCATGGGCAACACCGATGGTGATGCCACCTATCAAGCCGACCATCCCATGGTCATTGCCAATACAAACCGCAGTGAATTCTACGTCGTTTGGCATGGTGATGATGAAATTGTCAGTGGCGGCGATCCTACCGTTGATAATGAAGTTGAAATATTTAGCCAAAGAATCTGTGGCCAAGGCCTGCCTAATACTGTCTCAGTTACCGTCACCCCTTCAGGTACATCTGCCAATCTCACTTGGCCCATTGACCCCAATGCTAACACCTATGAGATTTATTCTCATAATGACCCCAATACTAATGTAAACCTCCTAGCCACCACCAGTAACAATTCCTATGAACATCTAAATGCTGTTGGTGATACGGCTCTCAACCATTATTACATCATTTATGCCATTAACGGTTGCAGTCAATTTTCATCAGCATCCAATCATGCTGGCGAATTTGATGTAGCCATTTATGGCGGAACACCCTAACATATATCAGGGGACGCTACCTATTCGGTTAGATAGCGTCCCTCTTCTTTTAATACCGATTAACAATAACCAACCCACCTAAAATCAAACCAACACCAACCCCCATCCCCCAACTAAATGATTCCCCCAAAAGCAAAATCCCCATCCCTGTTGCCACCAACGGCACAATATATCCTGTCAACGCAAAAGTAGTCGCCCCAAACCGCCGTGTAATGTAAAAAACCAACACAAACGCCAATATCGTTGCCGCCAACGTCGCATAAACCATTACCAACCAGCCACTCCAGCGAACAACCTCCCACGCAAACGGACCACTCCCGACAGCTAACAACATCACCAATAGACCCGCCACCAATAACCGCACACTCGTAACCGCCCAAATATCGGCTGTCATCATCTTTTTCCGCGTGTAAATCGTACTAACCGCATCACAAACAATCGCTAATAACACTAAGAGATACCCCCATGGGGTTGTCGGTACATCTGGTAACCCATTCTCCCCTTGACCAATCATTACCACTGCTCCCAACAGAGCGATCAATACACCTACTGTTTTAGCACGATTTAATTTTTCATCGTCGAGCATGAAATGAGCCACAACCGCGATAAACGCTGGCCCTAATGTAACCAACAATGATGTCATCCCACTTGATTGGTATTGCAAAGAGGTAACGACGGCGAGCATGGGAACGGCCGTTCCCATCACCCCCAACACCGCACTATCCCCCCACAAACGCTTCGACCGCCACCACCCCCTCGGCCCCAACCACCCATACCCCACCATCATTATCACCCCCGCCAACCCCAGCCGCAACCCCACAAACCAGACCGGCGTAAACTGCCCCAAACTAAACCGCGCCGCTACCACATTCGTCCCCCACACCACCCCCAATAACAACACATATGGCCAAGCCTTTGTTAATATCATACAGTCGTCTCAATCTCAGCCAACACGACCGCCAACTCTGTTAATAACATCTCTGCCTCTTCTTCCCCCCAAACCAATGGGGGCTTAATCTTTAATACATTGTGCCACGGCCCATCCGTACTCAATAAAATCCCCCGTTCCCGTAACCGATTAACCAGTAAATGAGCCTCTTCCGGCGCGGGCGTCAACTCAGCCCGATTTTGCACCAATTCCACCCCTAAAAACAATCCCAAACCACGCACATCCCCAATAATTTGGTATCTCTTCGCCAACTCCCGCAACCCCGCCTTTAAATACCTGCCCACTCGCTCCGCTCGTGCCTGCAACCCCGCCGCCTCAATCTCGGCCAAGACCGCCAATCCCACCGCACACGCCACCGGATTCCCCCCATACGTATTAAAATATTCCATCCCATTAGCAAACGCCTCCGCAATCTCGGCCGTCGTCACCACCGCCGCCAACGGATACCCATTACCAATCGGCTTCCCCATCGTCACAATATCCGGCACAACCCCCTGCGTCTCAAATCCCCAAAAATGGGACCCCACCCGCCCAAAACCTACCTGCACTTCATCCGCGATACACACCCCACCCACCTCTCTCACCTGCTCATAAACTGTCGCTAAATACCCATCCGGCAACACAATCTGCCCCCCACACCCCAACAACGACTCCCCAATAAACGCCGCCGGCCGCCACCCCGTCGCCAACACCTCGGCCACTTCCCCCCCATACTTCGCTCCCAAATCCCCCTCACCCCACTTGTACCGCCCCCGATACCCATCAGGCATCGACAACACACGTACATGCTCCGGCCGCCCCCGCCCGCCCTTCCCCTTGAACTTATACGGGCTAATCTCAATCAACGAACTCAAATGACCATGATACGCCCCATCTAATACCAATATCTCTTCTCGCCCTGTATAATTTCGCGCCAAACGCAACGCCAAATCATTCGCTTCGCTACCACTATTCACAAAAAAACAAACCGATAACGGTTCAGGCAACGTTCCCGTTAACGCTTCCGCATACCGCACAATATTTTCGTGCAAATAACGGGTATTTGTATTCAAAACAGCCATCTGCTCATTAGCCGCCGCCACCACGCGCTTCGCCCCATGCCCCACATGACACACGTTATTGACCCCGTCAAGATAACGCCGCCCCTCGGCATCATATAAATAGGCACCAGAACCCTTGACAATGTGCAACGGCCGTTCATAAGACAAACTCAACGACCGCCCCAATAACGACCGCCGCCGCGTCAAAATCTCTTCCCCAGTCAATGGCTCACCTGCATCACCCGCATACCCACAAACCGCTCCCCAATGAGCTGTTATCTTCTTCTTGGACAATGCCCGCCAGCGCCGTAATAAAACCCATGACCGCTCCTCACTCTCCACCTCATCATCCCGCCCATATACCGCCCGCGCCTCGGCCGCCACGGTCACATTGATACACAACCGCGCCCCCACCAACCCATACAGCAACTCTATCTCTTCCGCCATCAATGGCATCTCCTCATGATACCCCCTAATCAACGCACCCCCAATCTCAAACGGCTCCCACCGATCCATCAACGCATACGTTAACCCAATCGCTACTTCAAACACAGTGGCCGTCCGCCGCATATCCCCAAAATCTATTAATCCCACCACGTTCTGCAACACCTCCCCCTGTTCACTATGCGAACCAATGTCGACGATCACATTATAATCGGTTACGTCACAATGGATTAAACTATGGCGCAAACTATCAATGGCGGGCTCGATATCATCCCGCCACAACTGCAAAAAATAATGGACCAACGCTCTATCTTCTTCTTGGGGAATATATTGTAAACGATCCCAACATTCCGCTGTCGCCGCTAAATTCCAGCACAACGGACGGGCCACCCCCTCATCAATCTCAAAATTAGCCAATAACGCATCAGTGCGCCCCATACACCTTCCCAGCCCTCGCCATAAAGACAAATTTGCCGCCTGAACATCCGCCAACATTTGACCTTCTATATAAGTCAACAATCGACACCACCGACCATCTTCACCACGAACAAGATCTTCCCCCGCCAAACTAACCAGCACCCGCGGCCAAATCTCTCCCTTCGCCGCCAAATAATGCAAAACTTTGTTTTGTTGCTGCCAATCAGCAATCGGTGTCGCCTCACCAGCAATTTTTAGCACATATTTTTCGCCGGTAACGGCCGTTAACCGCCAATTCTCATCCTCAATCCCTGGCAATCGCTTGCCCTCTTTAATTTCTAACCCATACACCCCATACACCCACTTAATTACTGTATCTAATGTCATCACTACCACCGAACTCTCTAATAATTTTTAATGGATAGGGCCACAATATAACCACAACCACAACAATACGCCCGCCCCAAAATACGGCAATAATAACAGCAAATAGTAATGTGTCCATGCTAGATGAATAAATTGTCTAATTTTACCTAAGCTTAAGGTATCTCCCAAACGACTTATGACACCGTTTATCAGCTCATTCCTAGCACGAAAGTATGGTCAAAACTTTTTGAACTACATATATTTATGCTATACTTCCCCCTATGAATCCACTAATATCATTGCGCGCCTACATCCCTATGGACCGAAGACAAGCTCTGGTCCAAAAACAAGATTTACCCCCACAATCTACTGGTGCCGCCCTTTTTGCCGATATTTCTGGCTTCACCCCCTTGACCACCGCTCTAGCCGAAGAATTTGGTCGTAAACGGGGTGCCGAAGAAACACTCAACTATATCAATCCCATTTACGAAGCACTTATCGATATCCTCCATAACCATGGTGGCTCAGTAATTGGCTTCGCTGGCGATGCCATTACTTGTTGGCTCGATGATAATCCCAATATCCCCTATGATGGCTATCCCATCCCCTCTGGTACGCAACGTGCCCTCACTTGTGCCCTCGCCATGCAAGCAATTATGCACCAATTCAGTAACCTTAAAACCCCTTCTGGCAATGCGGTTCCCATGGGTATTAAAATTGGTATTGCCGCCGGCCCTGTTACCCGTTATCTCGTTGGCAACCAATCGATTCAACTAATCGATACCATGGGTGGCTCCACACTGGCACGCATGACAGAGGCAGAACATTTCGCCCAAAATGGTGATATCGTTGTCAGTCAAGAAGTTGTTGACCAACTGCCACCAGAAACAATACGCATCACTCATTGGCACCAAAATCCAGCTACACAACAACGATTTGCCGTCATATCTGGTCTCAATATCGTCACCTACCCCACACCCTGGGAATATTTAGCCTCCGATGCCCTTGACGCTGATACCATTAAACCTTGGGTCTTACCCTCTATTTTTGAACGACTTAATGTCAGCCATGCTTTGCTTGGCGAACTACGCCCCGTTGTCCCCCTATTCTTGCGTTTTAACGGGCTTGATTATGATAACGACCCTGACGTTGGTCAAAAATTAAATGCTTATATCTCATGGGCCCAACTTGTTATCAATCAATATGATGGCGACCTTATTCAGCTAACCATTGGTGATAAAGGAAGCTTTTTTTACGCCGCTTTTGGTGCCATCATCACCTATCATGATATTACCGAGCGTGCCGCCACCGCCGCCCTTGAACTTCTCAATATACCTGACCATTTGAATTTCATAACATCAGTGCAAATCGGTATTAGCCAAGGGCAAGTTTGGACCGGCGCCTGCGGCGCCGTTGACCGCCACACTTTTGGCGTTATGGGTAACCAAGTCAATATGTCCGCTCGCCTCATGGGTAAAGCCGCTCATAACCAAATCCTCATCCATGAAAACGTCGCCCGCATCATCGAGCGTCAATTCCAGCTCAACTATCTAGAACCGATTATGGTTAAAGGACGCTCCACACCGCTTCCAGTAGCAGAGCTGATGGATTATCTTGCTAGCCCTGAACACCAACTATTGGTCATGCTTGACCGACCTCTAGTTGGACGTGAAAAGCTTCTCGAAAACTGGCAAGAAACTTTAGCTATAGCCCAATCGGGGCAGGGCCAAATTTGGCAATTATATGGGGGCACGGGGATTGGGAAAAGTCATTTAACGGCCGTTCTCAACAACCTCGCCCATCAATATAACTTCACCACCACCGTCGGCTTTTGCCAAAGCACCACCCAAGACACCGCCTACTACCCTTGGCGCCAAATCCTCTCCGAACTACTCCAACTAAACACCATCAAACAAGCCAATCCCAAAGACCAAACCGAACATCTTCTCCAATACTTAGAAAACAACAATCCCGATTGGCTCCTCCGCGCCCCTCTCCTCGCGCAACTCCTTGCCATCCCCTTGCCAGAAAATGATGCCTCCAAAATCATGGACCCCAAAACACGCCAATCCTCGCTTATCGCCCTCGTCATCGATATCATCCTCTACCATGCCAACAAAAACCCTCTCCTAATTATCATTGAAGACAACCATTGGATTGATGAAGCCTCCAACGATCTAACCCAAGCTATCGCCCGCGCCACCCTCCACACACCTCTCATCCTCACTCTTGTCCAACGGCCTGATGGCCGCCACACAACCGCATTATCACCTATCACCACCATGCCTAACTACCAACACCACAACCTCACCCTCCTCGCCGAACCTGAAATCGCCCGCGTCCTCGAAAACGAACTCGGTGGCCCACCAACAAGGCTTCTCACCACACTCGTAACCACATTTACCCAAGGCAATCCCCTTTTTGTTCATGAGCTACTAACCGCGTTACGTGAGAATAACCAAATCCATTTCATTGATGATCAAAACCGCTGGGGCATTACTCCAGATATTCTTAACCAACTCAAACAAGCACAAGCCATTATCAAAGAAGATGATGTTTGGGTCGTTAAAGATGGGCAACGTCTGCAAACACTTTCTCTAAATATCCCTGACTCTGTCCAAAAAGTAGTCCTCGCCCGTATCGACCGCCTCAGTGAACAACACAAAGCCACCCTCAAAGTAGCTAGTGTCATTGGCCGTCGCTTCGAACTTCCCCTTCTGCATCATGCCCACCCCCAACAACTTAACTCAGAAATCGTGGAACAGCATCTGCAAATGATGCAAAACAAAGAGTTTATCCACTACCTAACCACTCAAACCTATCTCTTTCAACATAATACAACCCATGAAGTCGTTTATGACTCACTACTTTACGCCCAACGCAAACAGTTCCACACTCTAGTCGCCCAATGGTATGAACAACAATATGGCATTCCTCCTGCCAATCAACCATTCGACCGCGATTTTCCCCTTGCACCTTATTACGCCCTGTTGGTTCATCATTGGCACTTTGCTGAAAATAAAGATAAAGAAAAATTATACGCCCACTTAGCTGGGCAACAAGCTAGTAATCAATACGCCAATGAAGAAGCTATCTTTTACTTTAACCGTGCTCTAGACCTAACCCCAACCAAAGATATACAAACACGTTATCAATTACTATTAGACCTTATCACTGTCTACGAAGCTGAAAACAACCAAGAGGAAGCTGAAAAAGCACTTAAAAAAGCTTTGCAATACGCTTATCAAATAGGCTCGGCCCAAACAATCGCCGAAGCCTATTGGCGCCAAGCCGAATATTACCGCATCATTCGCAGTGATATTCAAAAAGCAGAAAAGGTCCTCCAAAATACTTTCCACTATAATCACGAAAATACAGAACTAATCGCTAAATCCTACCTAACTTTGGGCATTATCTTAATGAAGCAAGGTGAATATCCCGAAGCGCGCGAAAAATTCCAAAAAGGTCTCGATTTGGCCGATAAAGCCCAAGCCGCTAAGGTCAAAGGCGCTATTCTTACCCAATTAGGTAACGTCAACTTTTATGACACAAAATATGACCAAGCCCGTCACGCCTACGAACAAGCCGCTACTATTTGCGCCCAAATCGATGACCGTCGCGAACTAGCCGCTAGCTTGATGATGCAAGGTGTTGTCGATACCAACACCGGTCACTACCTGTCCGGTCAAGAAAAATTCCAAGAAGCCTTAAATACTTTTCGCTCCATCGGCTACCGCCTCGGCGAAGTATTCGTCTCCATTAATCTCGGCACCAACTATGAATTCGTTGGTGAATATATAGGCGCTAAAGAACTAGCTGAATCAGCTATCCGACAATGCGAACTCCTCGGCCACGACGAACTCAAAAGCATCGCCTACACCAATCTCACCCTCATCCTCTTCCTCCTCGGCGATGACGACGCCCTCATCCCCACCGCCCAAACAGCCCTCCAAATCCAACGCGCTCGCAACGACCAACGCCGCGAAGCATACACCCTCACCAACCTCGGCCGCTCCTACAGCCGTCGCCAACAATGGGACAAAGCCCTCGACGCCTACCAAACCGCCTACGATATCCGTAAATCTTTAGGCGAAAAAGCACTCATGATCGATGACCTCGCCGGCCTCGCCCTCATCTATGACGCCACCAACCAACCCCAAAAAGCTTTCGATGCCGCTCAAGAATGCCTCCAATGGATCAATGAAAATGGCCTCCGTGGTATCGAATATCCTAGCGCTGTCTATATTTCTGTCTTCCACATCTTCATGCGTAACAATCTCCAAACCGAAGCCCAACAAATCATCACCGATGCTTACAACTATATCAACGAACAAATGAATCGTATCAAAAGTGATGAACTACGCCATAAATATCTTAATAATGTCCCTTTTAATCGTGTCATCAACGATCTCTATCACAATCAATCCTTTTTAACCAATAACAAAGATTAAGTTGTGTAATACTAAAGTTCACCCTTTTAAAGTATCAACTTTAATCTATTAAAACAGCTTGTTTTCACCTACTATTTATTGAAAATCACTTACCTAAAGGAGTTTCTATGGCTACCCAAACAGAAATCAATCAATACATTCAGACAGAAAACCTATGTGCACAACCAGCCGACCAAGCTGGTATCGCTTTGCGCGATCAATTCCCTGATATAACGGTCGAACAATTCGTTACTGGTTTCCAGGATACTTGTAACTGGGATGCCCGTACCATCAATGTCGCCTTAGCCGCTGTCGAATGGCATACCCCCCACCTCATGCGTGATAATATGGATGACCATGGCCTTAACCCTTCTACTGGTACCCTCTACCGTAGCCCCGATATTATCCCCCAACAACAAAACTATTCCACCGCCGAAGCCGAAACGAGATTTGGGGGCAGTAACTGGAACAAAGCCTATTACAACAATATCGAATATGGCCAAGATAACTACATTTACCTTCGTGTCCAAAATCTCTCCACATTGCCCGAACGCGCCACGCTCCGTGTCCATCTCTTCTGGTCCCGCACCAGCTCGTTCCCTAACCCCAGCGAATGGAACCCAATTAATCCCCAAACAGATGGCAATGGCAACACCTACACAACCACCGTCACCGGCCTCGGCCCCGAAGAAAAACGCGTCCTCGGCCCCATCGTCTGGGCCAAAGACGACATCCCCGAAGAAGGTCACTACTGCTTAATCGGCTACGTCGAATCCGACCAAGACCTCTTTGACCGCCCCGAAGATTACTTCACCCCAGACTCCACCAGCGAAGATTTCCGTTTCTGGGTCCAAGACAATGACAACGTCGCCTGGCGCAATATCAACGTTGTCGACTACCAACCCAACGTTTCTGGCTTTGCCGCTCCCCAACCCACCTACACCTTCTTCATGGAAGGTCTCCCCCATAGCCAAGATACCCACGCCCTCGAAATGGCCACTGACCTCCCGTCAGGCTCACAACTACGTATCACCTATGGCCAAGAGGAACACAATCTCAAAGCACCTGGCAATAACAACCCCATCACCATCGCCGATAATATCAACCTCGGCCCCAAACAAAAACTCGAAGTCGCTGTTTACGTCACCATGCCTCCCAAAGCCCAACCTGGCATGTACCTCACCGGCTTTGCCCAAAAACAAGCTGGCAATGAGTTAGGCGGCGTCTCCTTCCTTCTCCGCGTCAGCTAATCCTCCCTATTTCATAACACCAATCGCGCTCATCTCCGATTTGACTGCTTGCTTCGCCAGTAAACAACAGCCAAATCGGAGATGACGCCATACCATCCTATTTGCCCCCCTCCCCAAACTCCGTCAATACCCTAAGTAGCCAACGGCATTTTCATCAATCCAGACGGCGTCATACCCACCTATGCCGATATCCGCTCCTAAAATCTCTTTAAATCAGTTCCGTTCTCAAAACCCTACCCAAAAGGTCACAAATTTTATGTTCAAAAAAGCCCTACTCCCCACTTTATTAATAACCCTCTTTAGCCTTCCCCTCCTCCTCACCACTTACACCACCACCGCCTACCACCCACAATTGCCCCACACGTTCCTCCCTAAACAATCCAACTTACTCCTCCCCCCCCAATTCGATACCTTCTTCACCTTTGGCGATCCTGAAAATACCAGCAAATTAGCCACGGCTGACTTTAATGGCGATGGTCTCATCGATATCGTTACCGGCAATAATGAAAGTGCCACCGCCCCTAATATACTTTACACCAACAAGGGCAACAACACCTTCACCCCCACCAACCTTCCCGGCTCTCCTCAACGCACCATTACCATCGCCGCCGCCGACCTCAACGGCGATGGCTCCCCTGATATCGTCGCGGGCAACTATGGTGAAAATGCAGTCTATCTCAATGATGGCTATGGTAATTTTACCACTCCTCCCACCCTTTTTGGCCATCCTCTCGATGAATCTTGGGGACTTGCCATCGCCGACATGAATAACGATGGCGCTCTCGATATCATTATCGGTAACGAATTCTGGGAAAACTATATCTATTTCAATAATGGGGATGGCACTGATTTTTCTACCTCAGTCAACACCTTCGACACCGGCTATGATTACACCTACGATGTCGCCATTGGTGATTTTAATGGGGATACCTATCTTGATATCCTTACGGCCAACTATGGTGATTCCGATAAACTATTTCTCAACAATGGCTCTGGTGGCTTTAACCCCACCGTCTATAACAGTGCCACCGATCTCTCTATACATCTTGCTATCGCTGACCTCGACAATAATGGTACACTCGACTTTGTTACTGTTGCTTCCGGTGGACCAAACTACATCTATCTCAATGATGGCAATGCCAGCTTTACCGCCACCCCCTTTGGTACCGGTAGCGATTCCACCCGCACCGTCGATCTAGCTGACATCGATGGCGATGGCGATTTCGACATCATCGCCGCTACCTTCCAAAACTATAATCAAATCTACTTCAACGATGGCTTCGCCAACTTCAATACCAACATCAATTTTGGTAGCAATAACGCCCAAACAAAAGCCACTTACGCCGCCGATATCAATGGTGACCATCTTCTCGATATCATCGAAGTCGGTTTCAATCGCCAAAACACCGTCTACCTCAATCGCGGCGACTCTCTCTTCTCCGCCCCGCCTCTAGAACTAGACAACACCATCGAATCCGTCCAACCAATTGTTGCTGGCGACCTCAATGGTGACAATTACATCGATATCGCCGTTGGTGTCACTGGCCAAAGCAATAAAATATACCTAAATGATAGTAACGGTAATTTCACCGGCGGTACCCTCACCTTCGGCCCCGGCAATGACACAACCAAAGCCCTTGCCATCGCTGACCTAAATGGTGACACCCACCTCGACCTCGTCACCGGCAATGATGGCCAACTAAATCGCGTCTTTCTCAATAATGGCAACGCCACTTTCAGTAGCGCCTCTCTCCTTAACAGCAATTTTGCTACCTCCAACATAGCCATCGGTGACTTAAACCATGATGGTGCCCTTGATATCATCCTCAACAACCCCGATGATATCAATCAAATCTACTTTAATAACGGTGATGGCACTTTCGGTTCCCCTTACAATCTCACTGCCGCCGCCATCGATAGCACCAATATCACCCTCGGCGACCTCAACGAAGACGGCCTCCTCGATATGGCCATCGGCTTCGACAACGAACAGATCCAAATCTACCTCAATGACAGCACCGGCCTCTTCATCACCCCCACCCTCACCCTCAGCAGTGGCCTCGAACGCGTCCAAGGCCTAACCTTCGGCGATATCGACAATAACGGGACCACTGACATCATCGTCGCCAACTACTTCCGCCCCAACATCATCTACTTCGGCAACGGCGACGGCACCTTCATCTCTCCCCCCACCATCTTCGACCCCAACTCCGAACCAAGCAGTGATCTACAAACAGTCGATATCAACCGTGATGGCGCCCTAGACATCATTGTCAGTAATCTAACTGCTCAAAACCGCCTTTTCCTCAATGATGGCCACGGCAACTTCTCCCATCAAATCCTCTGGGGCACCGGTTCCGATGAAACGGTAACGATGGCCATCGCCGATTATGACCATAACGGCTCTCTAGACATTGCCACTGCTAACACCGACCAACCACGTTACATCCACTGGCACAGCCAACACCGTCTCCCCACTCAACCAGACCACCCTACCCAAATCACCATCCAACACCCTACCACCACCAAACCCTCGCCTCACACCAGTTCACCCCAATACCTCACCACCCCCATCATCACCTTCACCTACGCATTAGCTGACAACAACAGCAACCCCCTCGGCCACATCAAAGCCTACTACTCTGTCGACGGCGGCGGCCGCTGGCTCCCCGCCATCGCCACCAACACCACCATCACCGCCAACTTAGCCACCTCCCCCGCCGGCACCAGCCACACCTACGCTTGGGACACCCTTGCCAGCGGCTTCTTCGGCCAAAGCGACAACACTCTCTTCCGCCTCGAAGCCTACCCCATCCACCCCACCCATCTGCCCACCAACACCTATAGCTACCCCAATCACATCCAAGACCAGCAACAATATCCCTTCGTCGCGGCCACCAGCTACCCATTCCGTCTCCGTGGCACTCAAATACGGGTCTACAGCAACACCGTGCAATCAGCCAATGTTGCTCCTGGAGCCCTCATCTATCGCTTACCTGCCAACCAAGCCGGCAGCCGTGCCAACCCCCTCACCAACAGCGCTGGTCAACCCTTCACCACAGATTCACAAGGCTATTTGACCGGCCGAGGTTCCCTCGGCCTCAACGACACCATCTACGCCCTCCTCCCCATCACCCACACCGACAGCTACACCCTCTACTACACCAGTGGCACCCCCACCCCCACCGGCCTCGATGG
Source organism: Anaerolineae bacterium (assembly GCA_035459145.1). Lineage (GTDB taxonomy): Bacteria > Chloroflexota > Anaerolineae > Promineifilales > Promineifilaceae > DATHYN01. The sequence goes on from DATHYN010000076.1 coordinate 78,061, forward strand.
CTTTAATATCACCACCCCCGGCACCCAAAACCTCGTCGTCGATGCCACCAAACCCCTCTACCTCTTTAATCTCCGCGTCTCTCTCGAATGGGACGCCACCAACGATGGCCTCTTCCTCAACAATCTGAGCGACGCCATCCGCAACGCTAGTGACATCCTCTACGATATCACCAACGGCCAAGCCGCCATCGGTGATATCCGCTTCTACCAACAAAAAGAAAACTGGCACAACGCCGACCTCCTCATCTACGCCGCCAACGACATCCACCCCAGCGCCTCCCTCGGCGGTGTCGTCACCGAAGCCACCCATGAAATCGGCCTCACCGGCGTCATCACCAACGCCTACCGCCCCGGCCTCATCCGCATGGGCACCAACTGGGACCCCGTCGCGGAAAACCAAGCCGACCTCACCCAAGATTGGTGGCGCGCCCTCGCCCACGAACTCGGCCACTACCTCCTCTTCATGCCTGATAACTATGTCGGCTTCGATGAAAACGGCCTCCTCGCCACCGATTGCCTCGGCAGCTTCATGACCAATACCCGCGACGATCTCTACAGCGAACTCCTCCCCCCCGCCGATTGGGTCGGCCCCTGCCTTGATACCGTCGCTGAAAAAACGACCGGCCGCTCCGATTGGGAAACAACCACCATCTACTATCCTCTAATGCAAGCTCCTCCCGTCAGTAGTACCAACCTCGGCCCCACCTTCTTCCCCCTCAACACCACCAACATCACCATCTTCGATCCCCCCTACAACGCCAATCCCACCTTCCCCGCTGGCAACTACATGCTCCGCAACGCCACCACCGGCCAAATCACCACCCGCCCCAAAGGCCAAGCCTATCTCCTCCAAAGCCAAGATACCCCAGACCCCCTCGATGATACCATCGTCGACCTCGGCATCACCAACGCTGGCGGCGACCGCATCAAACTACGCGGCGCTCAACCCAATGACGAACTCTGCCTCCTCGATACCAGTGAAACCACCACCTATCTCGGCTGTACCCCTGTCAACGCCAGCAACGGCTCTCTTAACATCTACGCCGTCAACGATTGGCGACCCAACATCAATGTCCAATCCGTTAACTCTGTCACGCTCGCCATCACCGTCACCCAATACGTCACCTCGGGCAACTTGAATATTCATGTCATCCCCGGCTATGGTCTCCCCGGTCAAGCCAACGTCGTCACCGGCACAATCGCCTCTCTCACCCCTGTCGACCCCGGCAATCCCGTAACCTTCACCGGCCAAATCACCACCGACTATCTCTTCTTTGAAGGCATCGTCCGCATCTGGGTCCCAGGCACCACGCCCCCTCGCCAAGCCATCTCCTATTTCACCATTAGTCTCGATGCTTGGGGGGGAGAAAGCGCCGTCTGGGGCGGCGAAAGTGCTGTCTGGAGTGGCGAAAGCGCTATCTGGAGTGGCGAAAGTGCTATTTGGGGTGGTGAAAGTGCCATTTGGGGTGGCCCCACTCGGCCGTGGGGCGCCCCCGCCGTCTCCCGCGACGGTCAACTCATCATCCTCAACCTCGATGACCCTTACGGCCCCACCGGCATCAGCACCATGCAAGCCGTTGACACCCTCCCCAACCTCCCCCCTTGGCTCAACCTCGTCGGTCAAGCTTACCGTGTCCAATCACGCCCCGGCTACACCTCCCTCACCACCCGCACCCTCTCCTTCGACTACCTCCAACGCCAAACCCCTCCCGGCTACGAATCCACCCTCACCATCTACTACTCCGCTGACAACGGTGACAACTGGCAACGCCTTCCCACCCAACTCGATATGGATGACAATCGTGCCGTCACCCTCATGGATGTTAACAACCCCGATGGCCTCTACGCCCTCATCGCTACCGTCAACCTCAACCCCTTCACTACCGGCTGGAACCTATTCGGCTACCCCATCCTCGAAACACGCCCCATCACCACCGCCCTCGCCTCCATCGACGGTCAATACACATCCGTCTACCATTATGATGCCAACAGTAGCCAATGGCTTATCTACGACACCCCCGTCATCAACGCCCACCCCAACTACGCTGCCCTCGTCAACACCCTCGACACCCTCGATTTTGGCCTCGGTTACTGGCTCTATGCTACTGAACCCATCACCCTCTTCCTCGCTGTCCCCAACAATGGCAACGCCCTGATCGCTGACAATAAACCAGCCCACAACAATAACCACCTCTTCTCCTTCCCCCCAGCCACTTACTATGGCCCCGTCACCGGTGCCACCGCTGGCATGGCCGTCACCGCCACCATCGATGGCAATCTCTGTGGCACAGGCACTGTCATCAACTGGAACGGCTCACTCACTTACAAACTCCAAGTAAGTTCCGCTAACGGAGATGGTTGTGGCCTCACCAATCGCTCAATCATCTTCAATATCGATGGTCAACCCGTCGCCGAAGCCGCCCCTCTGTGGCAAAACAATCAAGCCCAATACCACCCACTCACCCTCAGCAGCTGCCTGCCCGCCACCACCCCCACGGCCGTCACCGCTACCCCCAACAACCTCGACATCCTCCTCACCTGGACCGACACCAGCGCTGACAACTACGAAATCTGGACCCACACCTCCCCCTACACCCTCCCCGGTTCCGATTGTGGTTTAGCCGCCAACTGTACTCTCAGTGCCACCAACAACTACACCGCTGTTAACAACGCTGGTGACCCCGCCACTAACTACTACTACCACATCATCGCCACCAACAGTTGTGGCGACCGCGCCCCAGCGACCCCCACCATTGGCGAATTCGATTACAACCTAATCACCGGCCAATAACCAAAGGAGCCTCTTCTTAAACGAAACCCATTGCCAAACAATTCAGGGCATGTTAAAATGCAATCGATTGCACCAATTCGTATCTAAGGACAGCCCATGAACCAATTAACTAAACTCAAACAATACCCCAACCTCGGCCTCATCCTCCTCGCCTTCATTGCCTTCATCGCCCTCGGCCTCCCCGATGGCCTCCTCGGTGTCGGCTGGCCCTCTATCCGCGCCGACTTCAACATCCCCCTCGATGCCATTGGCCTCTTCCTCACCGCCGCCGTCATCGGCTATATGACCTCCAGCTTCCTCAGCGGCTACCTCCTCGCCCGTGTCGGCGTTGGCCCCATCCTCGTCACCAGCTGCCTCTTCACCGGTCTCGCCCTAGTCGGCTACACCCTCGTCCCCTACTGGCTACTCATGGTCCTCCTCGGCACCCTCGGCGGTCTTGGCGCCGGCGCCATCGACGCCGGCCTCAACACCTACGTCGCCACCCACTTTAGCGAAGGCCTCATGCAATGGCTCCACGCCAGCTGGGGCATCGGCATCACCCTCGGCCCCCTCATCATGACCCTCGGCCTCAACCTCAGCCACGGCTGGCGCTTAGGCTACCAAATCGTAGCCGCCTTTCAATTTATCCTCGCCCTCGGCTTCTTACTCACCCTCCGTCTCTGGACCGCAACCAGTACCACAGCCCCCGACCCCAACGCCGACACCAAATTAACTGACTACCAAACCCCTATGACCACCACCCTCCGCCAACCCCAAGTTTGGCTCAGTATCACCCTCTTCTTCCTTTACGTCGGTGCCGAAACCGCCCTCGGCACCTGGGTCTACACCCTCCTCACCGAATCCCGCCAAGTCGAAACAACAATCGCCGGCATCTTCACCGGCAGCTACTGGTTTACCTTCACCATTGGCCGCATCACCGCCGGCATCTTCGCCTCACGCCTCGGTAGTCACAAACTCGTCATTGGCGGCCTTTTCGGTGCCCTTTTCGGCACATTTCTTCTCATCTGGAACCCAACCCCCATCTCCAATGTTATCGCCGTCGCCATCATCGGCTTCTTCATCGCCCCCATCTTTCCCGCTATGATGTCCGGCACTCGCTACCGCGTCGGCCCCCGCTACGCCGCCAACACCATCGGCATGCAAGTCGCCGCCACCGGCTTCGGCACCGCCATCATCCCCACCCTTATGGGCACCCTCGCCCGCTACCTATCACTCGAAGCCATCCCCATCTCCCTACTATTCGTCTATACCAGCCTCATCCTCACCTACACCCTCGCCATCCTCTACCCCGCCTCCGCGCCAGCCCCAACGTAACGGCGTGGCATCACGCACCTACACGCCCGTAATGACGCGGCATTGTGCGCCTAACCTTCCTAAAAACATCATAACTTCTCTCGCACAATAGCTTGCCCTGAGTTTATCGAACGGGCCGCGTCCCCCTAACATCCCCTCTCTCATCATACACCCTCCGCCTCACCCCCTCTCTCGCCGAATGCCTCGTGCCCATCACCTACCATCCCACATCCCCTTCCCTCGGCCTCCATCCCCCCCGCCTCCATCCCCACGCCTCCGCGCCAGCCCCAACGTAACGGCGAGGCATCGCGCGCCTGCACGCCCTAAAAACGTCTTACCTTCTCTCGCGCGATGCCTCGCTCCCTAACATAACCTCTCTCATCCCATCCCCTCGGCCTCAAATAAACCCCTCCGCCAACCGCACCGGTATCGCAAACTGAAATAAACTCCCACTCTCCCCATCACTATCCGCCCACACCTCACCCCCATGCGACTCCACCACATACTCCACCAAGGCCAAACCCAAACCCAAACCCTCCACCCCCCGCGTTAACGGATCCGCCATCTGCGAAAAACCATCCCAAATATGCACCAACTTCTCCGGCGGAATCCCCTGCCCCTCATCCTCAATCCGAAACTGCAACTTATCCTCTTCACACCAACACCGTAGCCGAATCCGCCCCCCATCCTCTGAAAACTTAATCGCATTATCAACCAAATGATGCACCGCATCCCGTATCTTATCATTGTCCAATAACATCCGTGGCATATCAGTCGCAATATCCAACTCAAAAAATAACCGCTTCCTCTCCGCAAAACGACGTAACGGAATCAAAGTCTCTTCAACCAAGTAGGCCACATCCGTCGCCGCCAAATGCAACGCCCCCTGTTTACTCAAAAACGTCGCAAAACTAACTAAATTATTCGTCATCCTCTGCGCTTGCGCCACATGCTGACGCAATAAATCAAACTCTTGAACCTGCCCCTTCGGCCATTGCCCAAACCCATACTTCTCCAATAATTGTACCGAAAAAGCCAAACTCGCTAACGGCGTCCGCATCTCATGCGTAATCACCCCAATAAAATCAGATTTTAACTGCCCTAACTCTTTCAACTGCTCATTCGCTGTCGACAAACTCTTATTAATCGACTCCAAGGCTTTAATCTGCGCCGCCTGCTGCATCTGTGATGTATGCAACCGCTCCGTAATCGCCTGCGCCAATCCCCACAACGCTTCTGGATAATGGGTCATAACCTCATAAAATGCCTGCTTTGACAACGCCACCAACTGACTTCCCTTTTCCGCATACACATTCGCATTCCGTGGATGATGGGCAAATAACGACACTTCCCCCACATACTGCCCTCGGCCCCGCGTCTCCAACAAAACATCCCCCCCCTCATCATTCTTATGCGTTACATGCAACTTCCCCTTATAAACCAAATACACACTCTCATCATGCGCCCCCTGCTTAATAATCATTCGGTTCTTTTTAATTGGAAAAAATAAACAGTGCCCCGCTAATTCAACCGCCACCCCCTTATCCACCCCCCGAAACAATGCCGTTTGCCGCAAAAAATCAGCCAACTCCTCCGCATCCGGCACCACGAACCCCCTTCGGGACTCACGAATCGATTCAGTTGACCGCAATGGATTAAACTTCGTCATGAAACATCCTTAATCACAACCTGTCTCTCTTTCGGGCTTCATTATAACATATCATCCATCGATTCAACATTCAAAAACCAAAATAACCCCATATCCCTCTCCATCCACCAACCGCTCCCCAACACAAAATGAGTCAACATATGTCGCTAAATCATACCAACGACCCACCACCCCCTCATTCGGCAGTGCCTCCGGTCGCTCCTGAAACTGCTCCCACAACACCGCCGGCACCACAATATAGTCCGGCTCAATCCCCGCCAACACCCCGCCCCCACTCGCGCCCGC
>DATHYN010000077.1:0-4584 GCA_035459145.1 Anaerolineae bacterium
TGTTTTTGTTATTCCGACCCTGTTTAAACCACCGATAACACGAATTTCGTTTCATCGGCCTATTTTCTACCCCTTTTTTCTGCCCCTTCTTTCCCCTTTTAGCCGATTCCCTGTTTTCCCTCAGCAATTTTCGAATTGCTGTTGTAAGGGAGGCGTGTGCCGAGGGTGGTATGGGTGAGGGTAATGGGTTAGCAGATTCCTCCATTTCGTTCGGCCTTTTTGTTTGGAGGAAGGTGTGGTGGTGGTGAGGGCAGGCTGTCACTCCAGTCGGAATGGCGGGAGGGGAATCGTGTGGTTTAATTCGCCAGTTGGGGGAAATTGTGTTAGACTGATACATTCTGAACTGTTTTGTGAAGAGGAAAATAGATCATGGCAACGAGTGATAAATTTTTATTGGTTGGTTTAGGAAATCCGGGTCGGGAATATCGGTTGAATCGGCATAATATTGGTTTTATTTTTATTGATCGCTTGGCGGAGCAGAGTGGCATTCGGGTATCGCGGGTGCAACAGCAGGCGATTATTGGGCAGGGCAAATGGAAGGGAGCGGGGGTTATTTTGGCGAAGCCACAGACGTTTATGAATCGGAGTGGGGATTCGGTGGCGGCGTTGGCCCGTTTTTTCAAGATACCGAACGAGAATGTTTTGGTGGCGTATGATGATATGGATATTGGGGCGGGGGCGATTCGGTTGCGGGAAAAAGGGGGGACGGGTGGTCATAATGGGATGAAATCGATTGTGTCCCATTTGGGGCAAAATTTTCCGCGATTGCGGTTGGGGGTTGGGCGGCCGCCGGGGCGGGTACCGCCGCGGGCGTATGTGTTACAAGATTTTCAGGAAAGTGATCAGCCGTGGGTGGTGGAGCAGTTAGATCGGGCGATTGCGGCGACGGCAACATATGTGCAGGATGGGATTCAGTTGGCGATGACGCGGCATAATGGGCAAGGGGGAGAGAAAGGTTAATGAATGTTACCGGAATTCTTCAAATTTTAGAGCAGTTACCGGTTTATGAAGAGCTTTTAGAACAGCTGAAGGCGGGGGCCGAGGCGGGGCCGTTGGATTTACCAACGAGTTTCCAAGCGGCGTTTTTAGCTCATTTACATCGTAGTTTAGATGTACCGATTTTGTTTGTGACGGGGGAGGTGAGTGGGGTGTCAAGTTGGCAGCAGGCGCTGGAGGCGTGGTTGCCGCCGACGGGGGGGCCGTGGCGGTGGCCGGAGCCGACGCCATTGCCGTATGAGCGGGGGCCGTGGAGTGAGCGTAGTCGGCAGGGGCGGATTCGGGTTTTGGCCGATTTGTTGAGTCGGCAACAGAGCCGTTTGCCGCAGGCGAGTGGTCAGCCGCCGTTAATTGTGACCTCGGCCCGCGCCCTGCTCCAAAAGACGATCCCACAACGCCAATTTTTGTTGGCAACAAGAGTTCTAAAGCAGAATCAGTTGTTGAGTTTAGATAAAACGATGGCGCATTGGCTGGATATTGGCTATGAGCCAGCGCCGGTGGTGGAAGCGCCGGGACAGTTTAGCCGTCGCGGCGGGATTATTGATATTTATCCGTTATCGGCTTCTTATCCGATACGGATTGAGCTGTTTGGGGATGAGATTGATACATTACGTCATTTCGATCCGGCCACACAACGGTCGTTAGGGGATGGGGAGGATTTAACAGCGGTGGTTATTCCTCCGGCACGGGAGGCGTTGCCGAAGGATGGGCCGGCGGTGGCGAGTTGGTTAGGGAGTGTGGCGCCAGAAAAGGTGGATGATTTGCCTGCGTGGCAAGATGATATCGTCGGTTTGGAGACGGGGCGGGCGATGCCGAATTTAGAGTATTATCTGCCTTATTTGTACACACGGCCGGGCAATCTGCTTGATTATTTGCCCGAAGATGTATTAATTGTGATTGATGATTATACTGGTTTGGAGCAAGCGGCGGCGGCGATGCATGTGCAGGCGCGTCAGTTTCGGGAAGAGCAGGTGAGTTTGCCCCCGGATTTTCCAAGTCCGTTGATGGATTGGTTAGAGTTTGCGGCGAAGTTAGCATCGAAGCGGAATTTGATTTTGGGTAAGGGGGAGGGGGATTTAGTTGATAAGCGGTATTTAGAGTTGGCTTATTCGGTACAGCCGGGGCCGCGGTTTGGGGGGCAAACGCGGCCGTTGTTGTTGCAGTTGCGGCACGCACAACAGGCGAATGAGCGGACGATTGTGGTTAGTCGGCAGGCGCAGCGGTTGGCGCAGTTGTGGGAAGAGGAGATGGTGAAGCAAGGGGAGGTTTCGCCGTTGACGGCGGCGCATAACGAGGAGAAGTGGGTGCCGGTGGAGCATGTGTTAACGTTACCGAAGCCGGGGACGTTGACGTTTGTGCAGGGGAGTTTGGCCGAGGGGTTTAGTTTGGAGTTTCGGGGGGATCGGCATATTTTGTTGCATTTGTTGACAGATGCGGAGATTTTTGGGTGGAATCGGCCGGCACCGCGGCGGCATCGGTATGCGCGGCCTTTGGCGCCGGAGACGCGGTTTTCGGATATTGAGGCGGGGGATTATATTGTTCATTTGGAGTATGGGATTGGGCGGTTTGGGGGGTTGGTGGTGCGTGGTGTGGGGGGGGCCGAGCGTGAATATTTATTGGTGGAGTATGCCAATAGTGATACGTTGTATGTGCCGGTGCATCATGCGGATCGGTTGAGTAAATGGATTGGGAATGATGATAATCCACCACGAATGCATCGGTTAGGTGAGCGGTCGTGGAAGACGTCGAAGGCGAAGGCGCGGGAGGCGGCGGATGAGTTGGCGGATGAGTTGTTGAGTTTGTATGCGTCGCGGGAGATGGTGGTGGGGCATGCGTTTGCCGAAGATAATGAGTGGGTGGCGGAGTTGGAGGCGAGTTTTCCGCATCAGGAGACGGAAGATCAGTTGCGGGTGATTCACGAAGTGAAGACGGATATGGAGGCGGAGACGCCGATGGATCGGTTGGTGTGTGGGGATGTGGGGTATGGAAAGACGGAGGTGGCGTTGCGGGCGGCGTTTAAGGCGGCAGTGGATGGGAAGCAGGTGGCGATTTTGGTACCGACGACGGTGTTGGCGCAGCAGCATTATCTGACTTTTCGGGAGCGGTTGCGGCCGTTTCCGGTGTATGTGGATATGTTATCACGTTTTCGGACGCCGACGCGGCAGAAGAAGATTATCAAATCGTTGCGGGAGGGGCAGGTGGACATTATCATCGGAACGCATCGGTTGTTATCGGATGATGTGAGTTTTAATAGTTTGGGGTTGTTGATTATTGATGAGGAGCAGAGGTTTGGGGTGCGGCATAAGGAGATGTTGAAGCAGTGGCGGCAGGAGATTGATGTATTGACGATGACGGCGACGCCGATTCCGCGGACGTTGTACATGGGTTTGACGGGGGTGCGGGATATTAGCATTATTGACACGGCGCCGGCCGAGCGGTTGCCGGTGCAGACGTACGTGGGGACGGCTGATGATACAATTTTGAAGCGGGCGTTGTTGCGGGAGTTGGATCGTGGGGGGCAGGTTTATGTGGTGCATAATCGGGTACAGACGATTCAGATCGTGTTTAATCGGATTCAGCGGTTATTGCCGGATGCGCGGATTGCGTTGGGGCATGGGCAGATGAAGGAGCGGGAGTTAGAGGATGTGATGATGCAGTTCGCGGCGCAGGAGATTGATATATTGGTGTGCACGACGATTATTGAGAGTGGGGTGGATATTCCGAATGCGAATACGTTGATTGTGGATAAGGCGGAGCAGTTTGGGTTGTCGCAATTGTATCAGTTGCGGGGGCGGGTGGGCCGAGGGGATCGGCGGGCATATGCATACTTTTTCCATGGGAAGTGGCATGCGTTGAATCCGGACGCGCAGGCGCGGTTGGAGGCGATTGCGGAGGAGACACAGTTAGGGGCGGGTTATAATATTGCGATGCGTGATTTGGAGTTGCGGGGGGCGGGTGATTTATTAGGTGGGGCGCAGAGTGGTCATATTTCGGCGATTGGGTTGGATTTGTATACGCGGTTGTTGGCGCAGGCGGTGAAGCGGCAGAAGGCGAAGTTGCGTGGAGAGACGTTACCAGAGCATGAGGATGTGTTGAATAATACGTTGATTGATTTACCATTGCCGGCGTATATTCCACCGGATTATGTGCCGGATGCGGCGTTGCGGTTGCGGTTGTATCGGCGGATGGCACAGTTGGATTCATTGCCGGATATGGATGAGATGGCCGAGGAGTTGGCGGATCGATTTGGGGCGATACCGGATCCGGTGCATAATTTGTTGTATCAGTTGCGGATTAAGATTTTAGCGCGGCAGGCGCAAGCGATTTCGGTGACGAGTGATGGGGGGCAGATTAAGATTAAGTTGGATTTGGAGAATGTGTCTCGGTTTCATTTGCAAAGGTATTTGGCCAATGGGGTGCGGGTAAGTCGGGATGCGGTGTGGTTGAAGCGGGAGTTGACGGTGAGTGAGTGGGGGGTGGCGTTGGTGCAGGTGTTGGAGCGGTTGTATGCGTTTCAGCAGGAGGGGATGGTGCGGAAGGTTTCGTAACCAACGCCCCCTCAAAGACCGCGCCCCGAAGTCGCCAAAG
>DATHYN010000078.1:0-6720 GCA_035459145.1 Anaerolineae bacterium
TCATAACCCCTCACTCAAACAAAAAAAGGGCTTCTGTTGTAGAAGCCCTTCTCAATAACAAATTACCTAATCACCCCTACCCCAAAAACTCCACCACCGTCGCCTCCCCTTGCCCCACACCCACACACAACGTCGCCAACCCATACTTCATCGACTCACCCGCTTCATGCCGCCGCTTCATTTCGTACAACAATGTCGTCAAAATCCGGGCGCCGGAACAGCCGAGGGGGTGGCCGAGGGCGATCGCCCCCCCATTCACATTCGTAATATCCGTTGACAACCCCAACTCGGCCAACACCGCCAACGATTGCACCGCAAACGCCTCATTCACCTCAGCCAAATCAATATCATCAATCGTCACCCCCGCCCGTGCCAACGCCTTCCGCGTCGCCGGTACCGGCCCCAGCCCCATCGTCCGCGGATCCACACCCGCCGCCGCCGATGATACCCAACGCGCCATCGGCTTCAATCCCAACTCCTCCGCTTTCGCCGCCGACATCAACAACATGGCACACGCCCCATCATTCAAACCACTCGCATTCCCCGCCGTTACCGTCCCCCCCTGCCGGAAAACCGCCCGCAACTTACCCAACGTCTCCATATTCGTATCTAATTCATACCCATTCTCCCCTTTCTTAATCCGCGGATGCTCATCCGTATCCACCACAATCGGATCACCACGCCGTTGCGGAATCGCCACCGGCACAATCTCATCCTTAAATTTACCCGCATTAATCGCTTCACACGCCCGCCGTTGGCTCTCCAACGCAAACGCATCTTGCGCCTCCCGCGTAATCTCGCCCCCTTCCACATTCCCCGCACAACTTAATTCATAAATATTTTCAGCCGTCTCGCCCATCCCCTCCAACGGAAACATCTCCGCCATCTTCTTATTAGGATAACGCCACCCCAACGTTGTATCATACGCTGTCACATTCCCCGCCGGCCCCCACGCCCGCGAATTTTTAGGAAAAGAGTAAGGCGCCCGCGTCATACTTTCCACCCCACCCGCCACAAACACATCCCCTTCCCCCGCTTTAATCGCCCGCGCCGCCTGATTAACCGCATTCAGACCACTCGCACACAATCGATTCAACGTCACCGCGGCCACACTATGCGGCAAACCAGCCAACAAAGTCGCCATCCGCGCCACATTCCGATTATCTTCCCCCGCCTGATTGGCACAACCAAAATAAACCTCTTCAATCAATGACGGATCGATACCCGCCCGCTCCACCACCTCTTTAATCACCAACCCACCCATATCATCCGGCCGCACCGCCGCCAACGCCCCCGCTAACCGACCAATCGGCGTCCGTGCCGCCGCCACAATCACTACTTCTGTCATCTTTTACTCTCCTCAATCATCATTTCAAGCGAAGTTCAATCTGCCTCACATCAATCGTCATTTCAAGCGCAGTTCAATCTGCCTCACATCAATCGTCATTTCGAGCGCAGTTCAATCCGTCTCACACTAGAAAAACCATACATTTAAAGCAAGGATTGAACGAAGTCGAGAAATCTATCACCTAACATAACATCATTAACTTGATGCACTCAAGAAATTTCACACTTTTAAATTAACAACTTCCAAGCATTAAACGGCATATTTTCAAAATCTAATATCGACAATATTTAGCTTAATACACTTAAAGCCTAAAAGTTCCTTATTGCCTACTATTATACTTTCCCCTATCATTATAAGCATCAAATAACAGCCAGTTAACACCAACTGCTAATTATCAATTTATAAATATGTTATCACAATGAACCAACTAACCAATAGATACCTAACCATATGAAAAAACATGCAACCTTTCTCCTGCTTTTAACCCTCTGGCTCATCCCTGCCCTCGCCTGCAACGCCATCACCACCCTCGACACCACCCCCTCGGCCCCACCCACCTCCCCTCCACTCACTAGCACCCTCCCCACCACCGGCCAACTCCCCGCCCCCACCATCACCCCCCTCGTTGGCCCCGGCACCCCACTCCCCACCTTCACCCCCCGTCAACCAACACCCCTCCCCACTCCCCCACCCGATAGCACCCCCACCATCGAAATAACCCCCACCATCACCGCCACCGTCACCCCCACCCCCACCCCCTTCATCACCGGCCCCCTCACCCTCTCCTACGTCATCACTTGGACCGTCGATGCCAACAACACCAGCGAAGCGATCGGCTTCATCACCCTAACCGCCTCCGGCGGCCTCACCAACACCTACCAATACTATCATGACGACCTCCTCCAACCCGGCCCCAAATTCTCCTTCCGCTGGCGCACCTGCACCGACCGCCCCGGCAGTGTCCGTGTCGACGCCGGTGGCGAATCCGTCCGCATCAACTACTATGAACGCGCCATCTGTCCTCCCCCCTAACTAACTTCAACCCTACCACCCCTCACCCAAACCATCATTTCGAGCGCAGTTCAATCCGTTTCGCACCAGATACACCTCCCTTAAAAAACAAGGATTAAACGAAGTCAAAAATCTTATCACCACTTCCCACACAACACCTTCAACAAACGAAATCATCAATTCCAAATCTCATTACAGCATCAACCCATCTATATGCTAAAATACCTATATAAACTTACTATCAACCTCAACCCACAACCCAAACTATAAGGAACACTTTTATGTATCTTGAAGACACCATTTTCTTTTTATGCGGTTGTGGTCTCTTGCTCCTTCTTCCCATTGGCCTCATCGTCCTCATCGTCAAACTACACGACCTCACCACCACCATCAACCGCCTCAACCTCCAAGTCAACCAGCTCAAACAAACCCAAAATCAGTTCAAAACCCAAATCAATCAACTACAAGCCAAATTAAACACAGCTACACATACAGTCACCCGTCCCATACCCACCCCCGAACCAGAACCTGAATCAGAGCCAGAACCTGAGCCAACAGATCTGCCTGAAATTACCCCCCTACCACTAATTGAACCAGAACCGACCACTCCGGAACCAGCTCCGCTTCCCGAACCAGAACCAACCACCCCAGAAACCATCACCGAACCTACCCCAGAACCAGAACCGGAACCATCTCTCATCGATACCATCGCCACCTGGCTCTCACAAGTCAACTTCCTCGCCATCATCGGCGGCCTTATCCTCTTCCTCGGCTTCGGCTTCCTCGGCAAATACGCCGTTGACCAAGGTTACTTCCCTCTCGAACTACGTCTCGCCCTCGCCGCCGCCTTCGGCGTCGTCCTCACCGCCACCGGCCTCTACCTCCGCCCCCAACGCCCCAACTACGCCCTCATCCTCCAAGGTATCGGCCTCGGCATCGTCTACATTATCACCTTCGCCACCTTCCGCCTCTACGCCCTCATCCCTGCCCCCCTCGCCTTCGGTATCTTCACCTCCCTCGGCCTCATCGGCTCCGGCCTCGCCCTCCTCAATAACAGCCAACCCCTCGCCTTCATGTCCACCATCGGCGCCTTTATGGCCCCCATCCTCGCCTCCACCGGTGAAGGCAACCACGTCATCCTCTTTAGCTACTACACCATCGTCAATATCGGCATCTTCTCCCTCGCTTGGTTCAAAGCGTGGCGCCACCTCAACTGGCTCGGCCTCATCTTCACCGTCACCGTCGCCACCGCTTGGGGCCTCACCAACTACGATACCACCCTCATGCCCACCACCGAACCATTCATCATCATCTTCTTCATCATCTACACCCTCATCGGCGTCCGCTACGCCCTCACCCCGCCAGAACCAGACAAAGACGACACCACCAAAATCATCATCGACCGTCTCCTCCTCTTCGCCCCCCCCTTCATCACCCTCAGCTGGCAAACCTACGTCATCGGCCACATCCCCTACGCCCTCGCTATCTCCACCCTCCTCATCGGCTTCTACTACGCTGGCCTCGCCGCTTGGATCCAAAACCAACAACCAGAACGCTCTATCCTCACCGAAGCCACCTGGTTCCTCTCCCTCTTCTTCCTCACCATCACCGTCCCCAACCTCTTCCCCCCCACCATCACCATCGCCACTTGGGCCGTCGAAGGCGCCGCCGTCTTCTGGGTCGCCAACCGCCAAAATCGTACTTGGGGCCAAATCTTCGCCCTCGTTATCCAAATCATCACCCTCCTCGTCCTCTTCGATACCGATTTTCCCGACCCAACGATACCCATTTTCAATACCCTTTTCTTCAACCGCATCCTCCTCACCCTTTCCTTCCTCGTCACCGGTTACATGCTCTATCACCAACCAACCGAAAAAGATTCCCTTATCGATGAAATCTGGCACGTCAGCTCCTACGCCTGGGGCACGATTGGCCTGCTTGGCTGGTTCCTAACCGGCTACCTCGAAATCGACAAATTCGTTCCCAACGACAACGCCCTCATGGCCTATTCCATCTTCACCACCATCTCCGTTATCCTCAACTACCAAATCGGCGTTTTAGCCCGTTGGCCATTCCTCACCCTCACCACATTCTTCCACCAACTATTCACCCTCCTGCTACTTATCGCTTGGCTTATAGAATACGGTTCACACTACTTAACCCATTTCGGCTGGCTCAGTTGGCCCCTCGCCCTCGGCACTCAATACCTCCTCCTCTACTGGCACGACCAACACAAAGACAAACTCACCATCTTCCACAACTTCTCCTTTACTCCTTCCATCTTTCATTGGCTCACCTACAACGCCACTATCTTCTTCATCTTCCACGAAATCAGTTGGAGCATGGAGCAGTTAAACCTCACCCCAACCTCACAAGCCTTTGTCTTCGCTATCTACACCACCCTCGCCCTCGGCCTCGTCACCTTCGGTCACCAACTCTTCCCCTGGCCCTTCGCCACCCACAAACGAACCTACACCCACGCCCTCGGCGGCACCATCGCCACCTTCGCCGCCCTCGCCCTCTTCATCCAAGGTGTTGAACTTCGCGGCCAAATGTTCGCTGACCTCCCCTATGTCCCCCTCCTTAACCTCCTCGACATCGGCCAAACCACCCTCCTCGCCACCATCCTCATCTGGATCAACCAGCTCAAAAAAGAGGACGATACCCCCAATCCCATCATCCACCAAACCCTCATCGGCCTCTGGATTTTCCTCGCCTTCAGTTGCTTCAACCTTTTCCTCGGCCGCACCGTCTCACACCTCGCTAACATCCCTTTCGATTGGGGCGATCTCCTCAGCTCCTCCATCCTCCAAGCCGTCTACTCCCTCAGCTGGAGCACCCTCGCCCTCATCTTCATGTACGTCGCTAACCGCATCCAAAACCGCCCCCTCTGGCTCGGCGGCGGCGCCCTCCTCGGCCTCACCACCATCAAACTCCTCATCGTCGACCTCGCCGGCACCGGCGCCGTCTCCCGCATCATCACCTTCATCGGCGTCGGCCTCCTCATCCTCCTCATCGGCTACGTCGCTCCCTACCCCGATGCCAAACCACCAAGCCCACGGCCAGCCGCTACCGCATCACCCTCCCGACCACCAGCAACCACCGATGACGAATCACCACAATAACCCCTTAACGTGAACATCGCCCTCATCCTCCCCGGCTTCTCCCATCACCCCGATGATTGGGCCATCCCCGCCCTCCAAGCGTATGCCACCACCCTCGGCCACCACCACACCCTCCACCTCTTCAGCCTCCGCTACCCACCCGCCGGCACCTACCCATGGCCCACCTTCACCCACCACGCGACTGGCGGCGGCGCCGCCGGCCGCCTCCACTCCCTCCGCATCATCCACCAAACCCTCGCCGCCATCTACCACCAACACCGCCAAACCCCCTTCCACCTCTTCCACGCCTTCTGGGCCGACGAACCCGGCCTCACCGCCCTCCTCGCCGCCCGCCTCACCCGTCGCCCCGCCCTCATTAGCCTCGGCGGCGGCGAACTCACCGCCCGCCCCGACCTCAACTACGGCACCGCCCTCTCCCCCCTCCGCCGGGCCCTCGTCCACCTCGTCCTCCGCCATGCGATCGCCCTCACCGCCGGCTCCCCTTATCAGACCGATATTACCCGCTCGGCCGCCCCCGCAGCCACCATCCACCTCGCCCCCCTTGGTATCAACCCAGCCACTTTTCCGCCCACACCACCACCCCCACTTGACCAACCCACCCTCATCCAAGTCGCCTCCCTCACCGCCATCAAAAACCAACACCTCCTCCTCGATACGCTCGCGATCATCAAACAGACGATTCCTAACATTCATCTGCATCTAATAGGGCAAGGCCCCCTCCATCAACAACTCACCACCTACGCCCAACAAAAAAACCTCACCCCCAACCTTACCCTCCACGGCCCCATTCCCCATCCCCAACTCCCTCGCTACTACCAACAAGCCCACCTCTACCTCCAAACCTCCCACCACGAATCCCAAGGTGTCGCCCCCCTCGAAGCCCTCGCCACTGGCCGCCCCCTCCTCGGCACCCCCGTCGGCCTCCTTCCCACCCACGCCGCCGCCCCCACCACCACCGATCCCAACACCCTCGCCACCCAAGCCATCCACCTCCTCACCAACCCCACCACCTACCACCAAGCCCACCACACCGCCCTCACCCACGCCCCCCGCTACCATCTACCCACCACCCTCCAAACCTTCCTCGACCTCTACCAGCAATTCGAAAATTGCTGAGGGAAAACAGGGAATCGGCTAAAAGGGGAAAGAAGGGGCAGAAAAAAGGGGTAGAAAATAGGCCGATGAAACGAAATTCGTGTTATCGGTGGTTTAAACAGGGTCGGAATAACAAAAACA
>DATHYN010000079.1:0-3514 GCA_035459145.1 Anaerolineae bacterium
GACAGATTCGGCGGTGGCGGTGAGGTCGGGGGTGTTGGTGGGGGTAGGGGTGTTGGTGGGGGTAGGGGTGTTGGTGGGGGTGGGGGTGTTGGTGATGGTGGGGGCGGCGGCGGTGAGGGCGGCGAGGGCGGCCGAGGCGGCGGTGGCGCCGAAGTCGGGGGTGATGGTGGGGGTGTTGGTATTTTCTGGGGTTGGGGTGATGGTGGGGGTATTGGTGGGGACGGGGGTATCGGTGGGGGCAGCGGTGAAGGTGAGGGAGCCGTTATTCAAAAACATGAAGCCGCCGCCGAGGGCGGCGGCGATGACGATGAAGAGCATGATGAGGCCGCCCCAGCGGCGGTTGGTGTTGGTGGCCGCCGCCGCTGGTGGGGGACCGGCGATGGCGGGGTTGGCGGTGGGGTTGGCGGCGGGGTTGGAGATTAGGGTGTCTTGGTCGTGGGCGGGTTTAGAGACGAGGGTGTCGACTTTTTCGGCGCTTGGTGGGGCGACGATGGTGGCCGAGGGTTTCCCGACTAATGTTTGTTCGTCCGCTTTGTTGCTGGGACGTAAAGTGGCATCGGTCTCATCAAAGTTGGTTAAGGGGCCTGGTGAGGGGGTGGGGCGGTCAATTAATAGTTTGGTGGGGAGGGTAGCGGAGAGATCGACATCGCCGGAGGTGAGCATGTGACGCAGGTCGCGCCCCATGTCGATGGCGCGTTGGTAGCGTTGATTGGGGTCTTTGGCCATGGCGTGGCGAATGACGCTGGCGACGGCTTCGGGGATGTGGGGGTTGATGTCGAGGGGGTCGGGGACGGGGTCATTGACATGTTTTAGGACAAGGGCTAAGGGGGTGTGGGCGTCATACGGTTGTTGGCCGGTCACCAGTTGATAGAAGAGGACGCCTAGGGAGTAGAGGTCGCTACGGGCGTCGCCGGGTTCGCCCATGCCTTGTTCTGGTGACATGTAGGCGGGGGTACCGACCATGGAGCCGGTCATGGTGTGGGAGGGGCCGCTCATGATTTTGGCGATGCCGAAGTCGGTGATGATGGCCGAGTTATGCTCGTTGAGCATAATGTTAGCTGGTTTGATGTCCCGATGCATCATGCCGCGGCTATGGGCATAAGCTAAGGCATCGGAGACTTCGAGGACGACTTTGATCGCCTCGGCCAGCGGAAAATGGATCCCTTTCTCGGCGCTAGCGGTAATCTTTTCCTTTAAAGTGCCGCCCGACAGATATTGCATGACGATATATTGTCGATTATTGGAAATATCAAAATCATAGACATCGACAATGTTAGGGTGATTTAAGGAGGCCATGGCGCGTGCTTCGCGGCGGAAGCGACGCAAAAAATCGGTATCAGTGGCTAAAAAGGGGTGCATTAATTTGATGGCGACATGGCGGTCAAGATGTTCTTGGTACCCTTTGTACACATCAGCCATCCCCCCGCGGCCGATATGCTCTATAATTTTTGATTTGCCAATAATTTGACCAATAAGCCCATCATTTTCTGACATATTTTATCAACTTTACCTAGATTTAGTTGTTTAACCTAAAAATTTCACACGTCTGATTTAACAACTTCTACGCATTAAACGGTATATTTTCAAGATCAAACATCGAAAATGTTTAGTTTAATGCACTTATATGTTTTTGGGGTGATGGTATGTTAGTAGGAACGGTACTCACCCAACAAGCTAACGCACGCAAGTGCCCTTAATATAGAAGTTTACCATTTTATACGGTTCACTCCAAGCGGTAAAGACGTGAAATTGTTGTTTAGAGAGAGTTGGGTGGGGGTGAGATTGTTTTTGGGGTACTATTTAGGAGCGTGTAATCGCAGGAAGTTGGGATTTGCTGTTGCGATTGTGTGTTGGGGGGAGGGTTTGGTGGTTTTGAACGCGGATTTTGGGGATTTTGGGGATTTCTATTATTATTTGGGGGGAAGGTTGCGGTTGCTAGGGTTATTTTTGATTGGAAAGGAAAATGTTTTATGGAATATGCATCTGTGGCAATACTATGGTTAATAGGGGGATCATCGTTAGCTTATTATTATGCGCTTAAACTAACTGGGGCTACCGATGAGTTTCCGCATAAGTTTCCGAAATTGTTTTTCCTTATGGGATATATTGTTATTAGTATGCCCATAAGCATCATTATTTATGGGTTGTTCGAGCAAAAATTGTTTTATGCTGTCTTAGTAGCCCTTGTGTGGTTTTTGATAGGGCATACTATTTCATTACTTTTGTACAAGCTGTTTTACCAAAAGAAGGGAAATAAGGAGCATCGTTAGTTGGTATGAAGATAAGTAATGGGGCTTGGTCAGGAAAGTGGTTTGCTGTCGCTCTGTTTCTAAAGTAGGGATAGGTCATTATGATTCTGATCCAGAACTTTGGACAGCCGCACACTCTCATACAGTTGCCCAGATTCAAACATTTTTGGGATTAGCTAAACCAATATAGTGAAACGGTGTAAAGTTATTACTTGTACGTTTTTTATTGACACAAATAGGTGGACTGATACCTACTTAGTGGACACAAAAGCACCGCCCAAGGATGAATCCATTGGGCTAGGTTTGGCGCCCGGTGAACCGGGCTGGAGGTGGTGAATGCGCAACGGGCGACCTACTCCTTAGCGGGACAGCCGATCGCCTATATGGAGATTGGTCGATGATAATGTAAAGTGGAAGCTGATGGAACTTATGTTATTATGGAGGGGCATCATCGGTTTGTGGCGGCTCAAATTTCCAAAGAACCAGAAATTTCAAAGGAGTATGATACATGCCTAAATTAATATCGGAATGGCATAATAGTGATAAATGGGAATCAAATGAATTTGTTCTTGCAATCAATCATGAACTCAAACAAGATATTTCATATATTTTAAGTTATATACATGTTATTGAGATGGGGCTTGAAAGAAATGATGAACAAGTTGAAAATTGGTTAGGCGAAGTAAAGTTGCGTTGTTTGAAAATTGAAAAGTTGACTCAAATTATGGACCAATGGCGGAATAACATGCTTGAATGAAGGAAAACAATCTTTAAGGAGGAGAATGATGAGATATTTTCAAGATGGTATTTATCATAATATGAATAATGAAAATGAGTATGTACCAACAGAAAATGAAGCACAAGAGCATATTGAATTAATAATATTATGGTTAATGCATTATGGTAACCTAGAAAAACCAGAAGCAATTACTAAATTAATTCAGGCCAATATAATATTTGATAAATCGAATCAACTCTCCCTAATGTTTTTTCATGAGGAACCTTATTATTGGGCTATGGAGATTATATTTGGTTTTGGCTCGATGTGGTGGCACAAAGATAAAAATTTGTGGCCTCCGCTAACAGATTATGAAATATTAGTAGAAAAATATTACGCTGGTGAAACTGATTGACTGACAAATCTTACTTAACATAAAAAATAGTGTTCCTTTTTTGAGATATACTTGTAATTGCTCAAAAAACAAGACCAAAAAAGGAAACACTATGACTAATAATAACATGCTCTTTAAAAAAATCATGAAATT
>DATHYN010000080.1:0-5437 GCA_035459145.1 Anaerolineae bacterium
AAGAGGAGGTAGTGGCCGAGTTCGTGGGTGAGGGCGCGCCACCAATCTTGGGTGAGGTCGGCTTGGTTTTCGCCGAAGGGGTCCCAGTTGGAGCCCATGCGGATGATGCCGGGGCGGTAGGCGTTGGTGATGACGCCGGTGAGGCCGAGGTCGTGGACGGCGTCGTCGACGACGCCGCCGAGGGTGGCGGCGGGGTGGATGTCGTTAGCGGCGTAGATGTGGAGGTCGGCGTTGTGCCAGTTTTGGCGGTTTTGGTAGATGTTGACTTGGCCGAGGAGGGCTTGGCCGTTGGTGACATCGAAGAGGACGTCGGAGCTACGACGGATGGCGTCTTCGAGGTTGGCGAGGAAGAGGCCGTCGTTGCTAGCATCCCATTCGAGGGAGACGTCGAGGTTGAAAAGGATGAGGGGGTTGTTGGGGGAGACGGTGAGGGTGTGGATATTGGTGTTGGTGATGGTGGTCATAGCGAGGCCATGGGGCGTGGCGCTGGCACTTGTATGGTATAGAACATAGTCATTGGTGGTGGTGATGGGAATGAGGGCGACAACTTGGTCACCGGTGGCTAGCGTGCCGCGGCCTTGGAGGTAGCCTTGGGCGTTCGTGGTAAAGGCTTGGTTGGGTTGGGGGCCGAGAAGTTGGGCGTTGGTAAGTTGATTTTGGGGTAAGCGGTAGACGATGGCATCCGCGATGGGGGTAGTGCCACTGATAACGCGGATTTGGCGACCGCGGGCACGGAAGGGGGTGGTGGTGGCGCTGGTGGCGGTGTATTTGATGGGATTGGCGGGATTTTGATAGTAGTTGAATGTTTGGGGAGGGAAAGAGCCATCGGATTGTTCGAAAGCGGTTAACCGGAAGAGAATATTGTCTGATTGGCCAAAGAAACCGGAGCTAATTGTGTTCCAGTAAAAGTGTTGTGGGGTAGTGTAGCCAGTAGCTGGAAGCCATTGGCCGCCCCCATTTAGGGAGAAAAAGCCACGAATAGGTGTTGCTGATAGGTCTGAGGAGGAGGTGGTGTAATAGGGGATGGCGATGGTGTTACTGACGATGTAGTTGGCTTGGGGGTAGAAGTTGGCAGAGGGGAGATTTTGGGGTTGGCCGAGGTTGAGTTGGATTTGGGGGCGGGGGGTGGCCGAGTGGGGGTGGTACCGTAGGTTGGTGAGGGTTGAGGCGCCAGACTCGCCGGTAACAAGGTCAAGGTCGCCATCGTTATCAATATCGCCGAGGGCGACAGCTAAAGTTATTTGAGCCCCGTCACTGAGATTGCCAGCTAGGGTGAGGTTACCTTGACCATCATTGAGATAAAACTTATTGGCCCCGTTATTCACGGTGATGATATCATGGTCGCCATCTTGATCGATATCGCCGATAGCGATATTTCGGAAATTATCAGAGCCGTTGCCAAATGTGGTTAACAAGGAGAAGTTGCCGTTATTGTTTTGATAAATTTTGTTTGATTGGATTAGGTTATTGGCAACGATATCGAGGTCACCATCATTGTCCATATCGGCCCAAACAATGTTTGATGTCCAATCGGTGATGGTCGATATTTTATTAGTGGGGGTGAGGTTGCCGTCCCCATCATTGAGATAGAGATTGATACCGGTGCTATCGTTGCCAGTGGCGAGGTCGAGGTCGCCATCATTATCAACATCTCCCCAAGCGAGGGTAGAAGCAAAGTCATCCGTTTGGTTATAGGTGGTTTGAAGGGTTAGATTGCCTAAACCATCATTGATATAAATATGGATTAGTAAGCTGTCATTGCGACTGGCGGCTAAGTCGAGGTCGCCATCATTGTCAATATCGCCCCAAACGGCATCAGAGAAAGAATCATCGACGGCGCCAAGATAGGAAGAGAAGGTGAAAGAGCCAGTGCCATTGTTGAGGTATAGTTCATTGGGGGCATTAGCGATGATTAGATCGAGGTCGTTGTCACCATCGACATCGCCCCAAGCGGGGCGGCCGCCAATGGAGTCAGTGGTGGCGTTGGTTAGACTACTGTCTAGAATGAAGGTGCCATCTCCGGTATTACGATAGATTTCATTGGGGAGGTCGTTGTAGGTGATGACGAGGTCGAGGTCGCCATCATTATCGATATCGCCGAGGGCGAGGTCGTTGGCATTGGTTTGGGTGTTGGTGATGGGGGTGGCCGAGGTGAAATTAGTGGAGCCAGTATTAAAATATATGCGATTGTCGTTGAAGGCACTGGCGTTAGCAATATCAAGGTCCCCATCACCATCAACATCGCCCCAAGCTGATAAGCCATTAAGCATACCCGGGGGGCCAACATATGTCAGAAACGAGAAATTTCCAGTTCCGTCATTACGATATATTTGGTTATCAGAAAGTAAGTTATCAGCGAGCAGGTCGAGGTCACCATCGTTATCCATATCTCCCCAACTAATTCTTTGTAGGCTGCCAGGGTTTAGCATAAAGTTGTCATGAAAGGTAAAATTCCCGAACCCATCATTACGGTATATTTGGTTAAGTTCATCACTATTACTGGCGGCGAGGTCAAGGTCGCCATCACCATCCATATCCCCAGCAGATAGCTCATGGGTGGTGTTGATATTAGAGGTGATATTGCTGTGGAAAGAAAAGTTGCCGTTACCGTCGTTGGTGTATAGTTCGTTGACATTGTCATAGTTACCAACGGCCAGATCAAGATCGGTATCATTATCGAAATCGGCTAAGACAAGGCTATAACTGTCGTAGGCATTCAATCCGATAGTTGTGGTGATTGTGAAGTTACCTAAACCATCATTATAGTAAAGTTTATTAGGGGTGTTTCGTGTGCCAACAACGATGTCGAGGTCACCATCATTGTCAACGTCACCCCAGACTAGGGTGTTGACAATATCGCTATTGGTATCGATATAGGTGGTGATATTGTGAGCGAAGGTAAAATAGCCAGTCCCATCATTGAGGTAGAGTTTACTAGAGTCGAAAGAAAGCAGAACGGTGATATCGAGGTCGCCATCACCATCGGCATCAGCCCACGTGATCAGGCTACTATAATCGGCGTTTGTGCCTAGGTTTTGGCTTAAGGTGAAGTTGCCAGCGCCATCGTTACGATAGATGCGTTGAGAAGCGTAGGCGTTGCTGACAGCAATGTCGAGATCGCCATCGCCATCCATGTCCCCCCAAGAGATATCATTTGTTTGATCGATTTCGGTGCCAATTGATTGGTTGGTGGTGAAGGTGGGGGTGATCAGGGATGTAGTGGTTAAATTAGAAAGGTGAGGGTTAACTGTGGTGGGATTAGAAGTTGGTGATTGGGCATAAATGATGGCGGTGATGAATAGAATCATGATTATGGTTAGTAGAGACAGGGTGAATAGGGCAAATTTTCGTTGCAAAGGGTGAACATGGGTATTATTTTTTTTGGGCATTTTTTGATCCTTTGTGGGTCAGGCTTCGGAAAAATTGATGTTTTATATTAGTTGGGGGATGATGGTGTGGGGGCTATTGTGCAGAGAGATGATGATATGATATAGGTTAAGACTATTAATTAATGATAGCTTAGGTATGGATAGTAAGCAATAAAAGGTTATTAATATCGACTAAACCCCAAGCTCGGTGCACCGAGCTTGGGGTTTAGCTTTTAGGAGTTGGATGGGTTTTGCGTCAAATCGTATTGGCGGAAGGACCAGATGGGGTAGTTGAGTCGTTTTTGGACTTGGTAGGCGAGGAAGATGAGTTCGCCGATGGTGGCGAGGTTGAGGGTGATGGCGGCGGTGATGAGGCCGGGGGCTTGGACGAGGAGACCGATGGCGAGGCAGATGATGGTAAGGCCGAGGTTGAGAGCGGTGGCGAGGTTGACATCGCGGGTGGCGCGTTGACTGATGAGGAGGCCACGAATCCAGAAGACGAGAATGGAGAGGGCGGGAAAGAAGATGAAGTAGGGAATGGTATTGAGGGCGAGGGTGCCAACATTATCATTCATATCTTGGATACCGAAGATGTAGAAGTTGGAGAGGGGGGTGATGGCGAAGAAAAGCATGGCGAGGGCGGAGAGGATAGTGAGGGTGAAGGTGAAACGGCGGATAGGGTTGTAGGTTTCGGGGCTGGTGGTGAGGGCGATGACAGCTTCAGGGAGGGCGAGGGCGGGGGCGCGGGCGAGGAGCATGAGTTGGAAGATGACGGGCCAGGCGGCGAGGGTGAGTAATGGTTGGTCGAGACGGGCGAGGGCGAAGGTAATGACGGGTTGGAGCATGAGGACGAGGACGGAGCTGGCGGCGAGGGGGATGTGGAACCAGAATAGGTCTTGATAGGTCAGTGGGTTTTCTGGTTCGGTGGTTAGAGGGGCTAGCTCTTTTTTAAAGAGAGGGCGAGTGGCCCAAGTGGCGAAAAGGGCTTCGGCGATGACGCCGCTCATGAGGCCGCAGGCACCGACGTAGATGCCGGGGAGGTCGGTGCCGTAGGCGACATAGGCGGCGGCGCCGATGGTAGCGGCAAGGCGAACGGCCGTGCCGTAAGCCATGAAATTGGTTCGTTTGAATTGGATCAAAACGCCTTGGAGGAAGCGGCGCCAAGCGATGGCGGCGCTCCAGAGAAGCATGATTTGCATACCGGGGCGTACCCATTGGGAGATGGTTTCATCGATACCTAAGCCAACGTGGATGACGAGATTGAAGACGGGGGGGACAAAACCGACTAAAGCGGTGATGATGGTTAATATAATCATCCAGTGGATGGTGAAGCGTTTGACCATGTCGTACGCTTGGCGGTCTTTGACGAGGGCGGTGGCGGTGGCGAGCATATTGATGATAGGGGCTTCGATGAAGACGGAGAGGCTGATGACGATGCCTTGGGCGGCGAGCATGATGGTTTCGTCGGGGAGGCGGTTGATGGTGGCACTGACGAAAGGGCCTTCGGTGGTCATGAGTAGCCAGCTGGCGAGGAGGGGGAGCCAGAAGAAAAAGATATCACGTTGTCGCATGGAAAGGGACTCCTTGCTGAGTTTTTGAATAGTCAGTGTTTCGAGGCCATCTTTCCGGAAGGTTTATGAAAGCAGGTGCGTTTAGGTTGACCTTCCGGAAAGATTCCGCTCTACTGATGTTGTGAAAACTAGCTTTTGGGGCTTGTTTAGAGTTTAAGCCGTGGTTTGATGGCCGTCCAGCGGTATTGGTCGACGAGTTGTGGGCGGTCGAAAAAGTATTCTTCGAGGTAGGGCTCGATTTCCCATTGCCAAATGGCGGGAAGATTTTCAGGGAGGCGGGGGTGGAGGAAGTAGCTGGTGCCGAGGTGGAAGTGGGGGTCGTTGATGGTTTGGTTAATTTCTTGGAGGAGGTTGATGAGGTGGGGGATGAAGGGTGGTTGGGGTTGGTGAAAGGTGGCGAGCTGATCGTAATCGGGGGTGAGGGGGATGAAGGTGAAGCGACGACGGAGGGCGTGGTCGACGAGGGCGAGGGAGCGGTCGGCGGTGTTCATGGTGCCG
>DATHYN010000081.1:0-1364 GCA_035459145.1 Anaerolineae bacterium
CCGGCACCGTCACCTTCACCTACCAAACCCAACAAGCCGACACCACCACTACCGCCACCGTCAACCTCCTCATCGAACCCAACACCCCCCCACAACCCGCTCCCGACACCTACGAAATGCCCCGCAACGGCCAATTAATCATCGACAACATCACCAATAGCCCCCTCGCCAACGACACCGATGATACCGACTCCTTTGAAGCCCATATCACCCACCTACCCTACAGCGGTACCTTACATTACTTAGGCGCATCAACAATAATAACAACTAACAATCTCTACTACGGCGCCTTTAATTCCACCTATCAACAACTATGGCTCAACAATAAACCAGCGATCATTTACATGGGAGCCAATGGCCTACACTATCAAATAGCGGATGATTATTATGGGCAAACATGGTCTAATCCACTTCAACTTGACTCTAATAACATTGGCTGGTCCAACTTCCATCTTGTCGATACACAACCCACCATCATATATTCTCATTACACAAATAACAGCAACGCCATCATGTATACCTATGCACTCGATCCTGAGGCTACCACCTGGAGCACCCCGATAACTGTTACCACAGATAATTCTTGGGAACCATTTCTTGACTCAATAATCATTGATGGTCTACCCGCCATTATCTACGTAAATGACAACAACGAACTCCATTATATTCGTGCCCTTGATAGCACTGGCCTGAATTGGACAGATCCAGTAACAATCGTAACCAATAACGTCATCTTATATCCCCAAATAATGCTGCTTAATAATAAACCCACCGTTTCCTTTGTCACTGCCTATACCTTTAATCCTAATCTGTTTGATGCAATCTATTATGTCCAAGCTAATGATATCCTTGGTACAAGTTGGACAACACCCAACATACTTCGTTTTGATAGCAGTATCGAACAATATGGTATTCAAATCAATGAGCGTCAAGGCAACCTCGCCATTGGCTTTAAATGCTGTGGGGCTGATAGACAATTTTATTATCTTGAACAAATAGGCACTACTTGGCAAATTAAATATTCAAACGTATTTGATAGCAACAATTTACTATCAACCAACCAATACCCAACCCTAATTCATACCGTCGGCAACCAATTAATCGCCTCCGAAACAAGGGGTCATGATACATTTCAATATCAATGGGCGTATGATCCCCTCGGCACCCGCTGGCAACCACCACACCACGCCCCCTTGCCAACCAATGAACGGTTTAGAGCCGATCAATCACTCAGTTTTACCGATAGGGATGATTTTGGGCTACTTTATTATACGCGGGTAGACGCTTTTAATG
This sequence comes from Anaerolineae bacterium, assembly GCA_035459145.1. Lineage (GTDB taxonomy): Bacteria > Chloroflexota > Anaerolineae > Promineifilales > Promineifilaceae > DATHYN01. Next base: position 1,294 of record DATHYN010000081.1, read on the forward strand.
ATACATTATCCTACCAAACAATTACCCCCTGGGACGGCCTCTTCACCTACACCCCTCCCCCCGATTTCACC
>DATHYN010000082.1:0-6105 GCA_035459145.1 Anaerolineae bacterium
CTCTCAACGTCATTTCGAACGGAGTTTTGCCCGTCCTACCCCACTTCAAACCCACCACTATAAAAGGGCAAAATGGAGTTGAGAAATCTGCCTGAGAAACCCATTAACCAACTCATCAACAGGTTTAATTCATTATCGAACAACACAAAAAAATCTGTCCAATCCCCAAAATCTACATCAAAATCCACCAAACCTACTCAAACCACCCCCCAACCTCAAGCAAACACCTAACTACTTTGGCTGATATTTATCTACCCATTTACGCTAACACCCAAACTAGAGTATAATCAATCAACAAGCCGCATAAATAACGTATTAAACGGCATATTTTCAAGATCAAATAACGAAATTATTTATTAATACACCTAAGTAGACTGTAACCTAAACAACCCAGACCGCTGTCATTCCGGCGCAGGCCGGAATCCACTTATAATCTGACAGCATGAGAAACTTCCCACTCTAGATTATTTCAGTTACACTCTACTAAGTACACAAAAAATCAATTGACCAACAAATTACGGGTAGGTTTTTATGAATATTCCTGGATACAACCAACCAACTAATATTTACCAAAGTAAAAACTCCATCGTCTATCGCGCCTTAGACGACAAAAACAACAATACCGTCATCCTCAAAACCAGCCACAACGACCTCCCCTCTCCCCAACAACTCGCTTACTATCAACAAGAATTCGACCTTCTCACCAACCTCGACCTCGCCCATATCATCAAACCATTAGCCATCTTGCCCCACGGCCGCAAACTTCTCCTCGTCATCGAAGATTTCGGCGGCACCGCCCTCAACACCCTCTACCCTCACCCCTTGCCCCTCCCTCAACTCCTCAATATCGCCCACCAAACCGCCCTCGGCCTCGCCGCCATCCACCAACAAAACATCATCCACAAAGATATCAACCCCGCCAACCTCGTCTACAACCCCGATACCGACCAACTCAAAATCATCGACTTCGGTATCGCCACCCAACTCTCCCGCGAAAACAACACCGGCCAAAATATCCACTCCCTCGAAGGTACCTTCCCCTACATGTCCCCCGAACAAACCGGCCGCATGAACCGTACCCTCGACTACCGTACCGACCTCTACTCCTTAGGTATCACCCTCTACAAACTATGGACCAACACCCTCCCCTTCAACCAACAAGATACTCTCGAACTCGTCCATGCCCATATCGCCCTATCCCCTCCCCCACCCATCCAACAGCTTGACACCAACAACTGGTCAGACAGTGAACAATCAATCGCCCGTGCTCTCAATGAGATTATCATGAAACTGCTGGCTAAAAATGCGGAAGATCGCTACCAATCAGCCAACGGGTTAGCTTGGGATTTAGACCAATGCCAACAACAGCTACGCGCCAACACCCCTCTCATCGATTTCACCATCGCCACCCACGATTTTTCCACCCATTTCCGCCTACCACAAAAATTATATGGCCGCGATGACCAAATTCAATCATTACTACATACTTTCAACCAAGTAACCTCTTCCGCTAATAGTCAACCACAAGCCATTTTTGTCGCTGGCTACGCCGGTATTGGCAAATCCGCGCTAATTAAGGAACTTTATAAACCATTAACTCAACAAAAAGGGTATTTCATCGCCGGTAAATTCGATCAATTCCAACGTAATATCCCTTATAGCGCCTTGGCGCAGGCGCTCAATGAGCTGTGTCAGCAACTATTGCTAGAGGATGAGGCTGTTTTGGCCGAGTGGCGTGAGGTTATTCAAACGGCCGTTGGCGCCAACGGCAGCATCATCACCACCATCGTCCCCGAACTCGGCCGCATTATCGGCCCCCAAGAACCTCTCCCCCAACTCGGCCCCACCGAAACCCAAAACCGCTTCAACATCGTCTTCCAACACTTCCTCCAAGTCCTCTGCACCCCCCAACACCCTCTCGTCCTCTTCCTCGATGACCTCCAATGGGCTGATAACGCTACCCTCGAACTCATCAAAACCCTTCTCACCAGCCAAACCATCTCCCATTTCCTCCTCCTCGGCGCCTACCGTGACAATGAAATCACCCCCGCCCACCCCCTCCGTCTCACCACCTCCTCCCTCGAAGAAAGCGGCGTTAAAATCACAACCATTCCTCTACCTCCTCTCACCACCCCCAATATCACGCAACTCCTCCAAGACACGCTCCCCAGCTCCCAAAACCATACCCCCCTCGCCGAACTTATTACTAAAAAAACAGGTGGCAACCCCTTCTTTGTCAGCCAATTCTTGCAAACTCTCTACCAAGATGGCCACCTAACCCTCCAAACTAAAACCACACCCCCCAGTTGGCACTGGAACTTAACCGAAATTGAAGCCCTCGACATCACCGATAATGTTATCGATCTGATGCTCACCAAACTTCAAAAGCTACCGTCTGAAACCCAACACCTTCTGCAATTAGCCGCTTGCCTCGGCAACAAATTCACCCTCGAAAACCTAGCCACCATCGCCCAACGCTCCTTGCACCAAACCCACATCGACCTCTGGCCTGCCGCCCAACAAGAACTTCTTCACCCATTAGCCGCCGCCCGTAGCCATCATGAAAACGGTAATATCGTCCGCCTCATCCCCCTCTATAAATTCTCCCATGACCGCATCCAACAAACCGCCTATACCCTCGCCGATGAACAAAAACGCCAACAAACACACGCTCATATCGGCCAACTCCTCCTCGAAGAACAACCCGATGCTATTAATGACAACCGCCTCTTCGACTTAGTCAATCACCTCAACCTCGGCCGCCCCCACCTCACCTCCCCCACCCAAAAACAACAACTCATCAACCTCAACCTCCAAGCCGGCCACCGCGCCCAACAAGCCACCGCCTACCAACCCGCCTTCAACTATTTCCACAATAGCATCAACCTCTTCCCCGCCGATCAATGGGACCAAGACCCCGCCCTCGCCCGCCAAGCCCACCTCGGCCAGCTCAAAACCGCCTTCCTCAGCCGCCAATTCGACCAAGTCGATACCATCGCCGCCACCATCCTTGACCACACCACCATCCCCCTCGAACGCGTCCCTATCTTCAATATTAAAATCCAAGCCTACCTCGCCCAACTCCTCCTCCCCCAAGCCATCACCACCGCCATCGACATCCTCGGCGACCTCGGCCTCACCCTCCCCCCTGAACCCACCCAAGCCGATGTCATGCAAGAACTCCAAGAAAACGGCGCTATCATGGCGACCAAAGACCCTGCCACCCTCCCCCAACTACCCGAAATGGATGACCCCCAAACCGAAGCCATCCTCAACATCCTCCTCAATGTTGCCCCCGCCGCCTTCCGCACTAACCCTCAACTTGTCATGATTATCGTCCTCAAAATCGTCAACCTCTCCCTCACCCACGGCCTCGCCAAAGGCACCCTCTACGGCTTCACTATGTACGGTCTCCTCCTCTGTGGCTTCCTCAATAAACTCGACGCCGGTTTCCGCTTCGGTCAACTCGCCCTCTACTTTCTCGCCAACGGCCGTGACACCGCCCACACCGCCCGCATCCTCGTCATTTACTATAACTTTATCCACCATTGGCAAAAATCTTTTCATGAATCGCTCCCCAAATTCGTCGAAGCCTACCAAGTCGGCCTCGAATTAGGTGATTTTGAATACGCCGCCCTCGGCGCCTACGCCTACTGCTATAACAGCTACTTCCTCGGCCATAACTTAGACAAACTAGAAGCAGAAACCGCTAGTTATATCGAATCCATCGCCGCCATCAAAGAAAACCTCCCCCTACAACGCACCAAAATGTACCAACAAGCCCTGCGCAATCTGATGGGCCATAACCCCAATAATCCCCGCATCTTAAAAGGGGACGTCTACGACAAAGACAAACTAATGCCCTTCCACCTCGAAGTCAAAGATTTTGGCGCCGTCTGCCAACTCCACTTCAACGAAATGATGCTCGACTATCTCTTCGGCGACTACGCCTCGGCCGCCGCCAATGGCGCCCTCGCCGAAAAATACCTCCGTAGTGTCGCTGGCTCCTTCGTCGCCCCCGTCCTCTACTTCTACGACACCCTCGCTTGGCTCGCCCAATACCCACATCTCACCCCCGAAGAACAAGAACCCGCTCTTGAACGCATCACCGCCAACCAAGAAAAAATGCGCGCTTGGTCAGACTCCGCCCCCATGAACCACCACCACCGCTGGCTCCTCATCGAAGCCGAACGCCTCGCCATCATCACCAACGACCCCCAAGCCGCTCGCCCCCTCTACGATCAAGCCTCCCAAGTCGCCCAAGAAAACAACTTCATCAACGACGAAGCCCTCATTCTTGAAAGAACAGGTCGCTTCTACCTCACCCAAAACAACACCCGCTTCGCCCGCACTTGCCTCCAAGAAGCCGTCTACCTCTACCAACTCTGGGGCGCTCGTGCTAAAACCGACCATCTAAAAGCTGAATTCCCCCAATTCTTCACCCAAACCACCACCGATCCCACCACCCACCATACCCACATCACCAACACCAGTACCAGCACCCACTCCACCGACACCCTCGACCTCAACACCATCCTCAAAACCAATCAAGCCATCGCCGAAGAAATCGTTCTCGACAAACTCCTAACCATGGTCATGGATATTGTCATCGAAAACGCCGGTGCCGAATATGGCGTTCTGATTCTTCCTGACGGCGACCAATGGCTCCTCTCGGCCATTAGCCAAATCAATGCCACCACTCCTGATTGGCAACCAATTCCCCTCGGCCAAAGCCAGCACATCGCCAAAACAGTCGCCAACTATGTCATCCGCACCCAAGAAACCATCGTTCTCCATGATGCCACCCAAGAACACAAATTCGCCAACGACCCCTACATTCAACAAAATCAACCCAAATCAATTCTCTGTTTCCCCCTCATCAATCGCGGTCAACTCAGCGGCATCATCTATCTCGAAAACAACCTCACCACCAACGCCTTCACCCCTGACCGTCTCCAAATCCTCAACACCATCACCACCCAAGCCGCCATCTCCATCGACAACGCCCGCCTCTACACCCAACAAGTCGAACTCACCAACGCCTACAGCCGCTTTGTCCCCCGCCAAATCCTCAACTTCCTCGACAAAGACAGCATCATTGATGTCCAACTCGGCGACCAAACCGAACGCGAAATGACCGTCCTCTTCGCCGATATCCGTGGCTTCACCACCTTATCAGAGCAAATGACCCCTAAAGAAAACTTCGACTTCATCAACACCCTCCTCAACGCTGTCGGCCCCATCATCCGCCAACACAACGGCTTCATCGACAAATATATCGGCGATGCCATCATGGGCCTCTTCCCCTATCAGCCCGATGATGCCGTTCAAGCCGCCATTGATATCCAAAAACAACTCAATATCTACAACCAACACCAAGACCAGCCCGTCCGCATCGGCATCGGTATCCACACCGGTCACATTATGCTGGGCGTCATCGGCGAAACAGAACGCCTCGAAGGGACCGTCATCGCTGATGCCGTTAACACCACCTTTCGTATCGAAGGCTTGACCAAACGGTATGGCGTCACCACCCTCGTCTCCGCCACCACCCTCTCCAAACTTCAAGACCCCAACCAATACCATCACCGCTTCATGGACAAAGTTCGTGTCAAAGGCAAACAACAAAGCATCCATGTCCACGAACTCTTCACCGCCGACGCCCAACAAGAGGCCAAAACCAACACCAAAGCACTTTTCGAAGAAGCTACCACCGCCTACTACCAACGCGACTTCACCACCGCCATCACCCTCTTCAACCAACTCCTAATCGACCTCCCCGACGACAAAATGACCCAACTCTACCTCCAACAAGCCCAAACCTTCCAAGAAACACCACCACCAGACGATTGGAACGGCATCACCAACATCATCGACCTCTATTAACCTCCCCACCCCCTCCGCCCAGCGTCATTTCGAGCGTAGTTTTGCCCGTCTTACTCGACACAGCACCCACCAACCGCAAAAGGGCAAAACGGAGTCGAGAAATCTGCCCTAACAATACCCCAACCACCCCTTACATCGGCTTAATTAACCTGAGTCCGACAATCCTCCTCCCTCCCAACGTCATTTCGAGCGCAGTTCAATCCGCCCCACCCTCGACAA
>DATHYN010000083.1:0-26827 GCA_035459145.1 Anaerolineae bacterium
GGGTGAACGCGAGTAATAGCTTTTTGTCGTTGGGGGCTATGCCGTTGGGGTCGTTGTTGGGTGGTGGGTTGGCGATGGTGTGGGGAGTGCGGCCGGTGTTGGTGTTGGCAGGGGTGGGATTGTTAGGTGGTGTGGTGTGGGCGTGGTGGTCGCCGTTGGGGACGGTTGTGGAGTGAGTTGTGGGTTGGTGAAGAGGGTGTTTGGCGGATTTTGACGCGGATTTTGGGGAGTGGACTGATTTCTTCGATTTATTTTGCTTGTGGTAAAGTGGTATATCGTGTAGTTGGTTGGGGAAAGTGGTGCTATCGGAGATGGGGGTAACTATGATACAATGGGAAAAATTTAATAGGGTTTTTTGTGGGTGTTTGTGGAGAACAAGGCCAATTTAAATAGCGGTGTTGTTTCGGCAGAGCTGGTGAAAAGAGAAGGGTTTGGGTGGGGTAGCCCCGCCCGAGCGTGAACGCATCGGGCTAGTTGGGACGCCCCCTCGAAGGGGGCGTGAAGGCTGATTTGGGCGTAAAATGTTAAAAAGGGCAGTCTCCTTGAAGGGGAGTAGAGGGATAATTGTTTTTTTAGGGGGCGGGGTAATCTGTTTTTCCTAACAGTGACCTAACGGTGATTGTTTATTATAAGTTGGGGTGAGCGTGTGTTGTGGATTATTAAATTGTTCATTATGAGAATGTTTGTTTGGGAGAATTGTTATGAAGATGAAGACGATGTGGAAAGGGGTTTGGATGGGGGTGTTGGTTTTGGTGGTGGGGATGATGGGATGGGGGCCAACGGCCGTTACCGCCAACAGCTCTCCCGAGCCAACCAAATCATTACAACAAGCCCACCAACAAATTGCGCATAGTGAACAGTATGAATTTACAACGCGAATTGAACAAAAAAGTTACCCACTGCCTAGCCTGAGTAACAGTGGCCGCCAACCACAGGTCGATGTGATGAGTGTGGCGGGTACGATTGCGGTTGAGCGGGATGAAGCTGATTTCACAATTTGGCAGAATGAGATAGGGGCGGTTGAGGCTGGTCTTCAATTTCGACGGGTGGATGGGAGTTGGTCAGAGCGGCGGTTTGGTGGGGAATGGGAGGAGCGGGGGGAGGTGTTGACCGGTTTGTTAGATGGTGGCAATCCGTTGCTGTTTTTGCAGACGGCCACGGATGTGACCTTGGTTGGACGGGAGGAGCGACAGTTAGGGGCGTATCAGCTTAGCTATGATAAATATCAGTTTGATATTGATAGTCGTGCTTATGCCGAGATTATGGAGACGCAGTGGGAGGCGTATATTCAGCAGTATGGGGCACCGCCAGCGGGTGTCGAACGGCAAATTCGTCAATATTATAGTCGGATGAAGGGGTATGGTGAGGCGTGGTTGGATGATGAGGGGCAATTGGTTCGTTTGGTGACATATCTCGATTTCCCCGCGCAGGGAGAAGAGGGGCGGGTGGTGGCAACGATTAAGACGGATATTAGTGGTGTTGTCACCAGCCAAACGTCGAAAGGGTTGTTAGGTGGGGGTAAATTATGGCGGGAGGCGGGGCAAATGGTGGGAGCGGTGGTGGTTGCGGAGCGGGGAACGGCCGTTTTTCTGCTTATCTGCATCTGGGGGTTGGTTTTTATCCGGCGGCATGGTCAAAAACGGTCGTTTCATGCTGGTTTGGTCAGTTTTATCATAGTGTCGATGGTAGCGGGGCCGGTGGTGCAGAGTTGGCAGACGGCTGGGTTTTATGCGGCGGTGGGGGCGGTTGAGGCGGCCGAGGCGGCCGAGCGGGAGCGGGAGCAAAAGCAGGCGGAGGCATTGGCGGAGGTGACGGAGGTAAGTTGGAATCCGCATCAGGTGCCGGGTGAGCAGTTGGTGGAGAGGGAGCGGGTGGCGGCCGAGGCGCCGATTGCGCGGGCTAATACGCGTATTGTGGCCACGAATACGTTGACGGATACGACAGATACGGATGGGGATGGGCTTATCGATACGGATGAGGCGTATTGGGGGACGTGTAGTGGGGCGGCGGGAGATGAGAATTGTACGGGAGTGGCCGTGGCCACGGATACGGATGGGGATGGTTTGAGCGACGGGGTGGAAGTGAATGATTTAGGTATCAATCCGTTGACGGATGATAGTGATGGGGATGGGATTAATGATAAAGATGAAGTCAGTGGCTTTAGTTATGGGGGACAAACTTGGTATTCAAATCCGTTAGCGATGGATACGAATGAGGATGGGCTGGTCGATAGTTATGAGTGTCGGGCGCGGACGGCGTATGCTGGCGTCGATTATGATCCAAACGCGGTTTGTCCAGACACGGATGGGGATGGTATTCCTGATTTGTTTGATGAGGATAATGATGGGGATGGGTTGGCTGATGGTGTTGATGGCTCACCGTTTACGTATATGAGCAATTATTTTGATAAAGACGATGTGCTGGCCTTGGTGGTTGATAATTTGGCGGTGGATCAGGTGACTTTTGTCGATTTGCAGTTGATGCCAGAGAATAAGAGCAATTTGTATTTGCATAGTCATGTGTTGGATTGGCCTTCTAATGATACGAAAGGGCAGATTGTTCGTTACAATAATACGACTTGGGCCAATAGTAACAATTTGGATTTGCGCAGTACGGCGGCTAATGCGGGTAACGGAGATATTCGGTTGATGCCGATGTTAGAGGTGACGATGCCGTATACGGATGGTCATTATGCTAATTTACCGGTGTTGGCTAGTGCGCCGAGCACGCGGTCGACGAATGATGAGGTTGCTGATTGGTTGGATAGTGAAGTTTTGGAGCCGTTTAGTATCAATGTTACCGAAGATGATGCTGATAATTTGGTGACGTATTTGCCGTTGACGACGGTGACGGATGATTATGATAATACGGTGGCGTTTGGGGCGCGGATGGTGTATCGGCCGTCGCAGGGGACGGATGGCCGAGCTGATTGGGGGGAAGCGCATCAGTTTCGGTTGGTGTGGTTGGTGCAGATGATTACGGATGCTTGTCCGGCTGGGTCGAGAGAAGTGGGGCCGAAATGTTTTACCTCGTCGAATTTGTTGGTTGATCGGGAAGATGAAGTGGAAATTATTCATCTTTATTATGATCGGTGGCAGTTAACGGGTTTGAATGTGAGTGAGGAGTTGGGGTTGGATGCAGCGATTGTGTATGAAGACCCGGCGGTTGATCCGGTGTTAGAGGCTGACGATCAGTTGTGGGTGACGAGTTGGAATTTGGCCAATAGTTTTTTGCGGGGGCGTGATTGTCAATTGGTGGCGGAAACGTGCACGAGTGATGGCAATCGGGACGTGACGGTGGCGAATTTAGGGACGACGGTTGATGGTTGGTTGGGTGGTAGTTCCTATACGTCAGTGGAGACATTTTTAGATTATCCGCATGAAGCGTATATCAGTTATTTGGTGGGGACGGAGGCGAGTCGTATTTTGGATACGCATTTTACGGGGTATGATGGGATTGTGCCGACGTTGATGTATGTGCAAGAGAAAGAGAGTCGTGCGTTGGGTTTGGATGGGATACTGTCTGGTAATGGGACGGTGACGGTTGATGGGACGAGTGTGTTGTTTGATTTGGTGCCGGCGGAGGTGGAGGCGCAGGTGGAGGCGACGGTGAGTTGGACGCCTTATCGGCAGGTTGATGGGAGTTGGGAGGGGTATGATATTGCCGATTATATGACGTTGTTGGAGGAGCGGCTGAAGAGTGATAGTTATTTTGAGGCGGCGGATGCGAGTCAGACGGCGTTGGATGCGGCCGAGGGGAAAACGTTGTGGGTGTTGTATTATTATTCGGCGTTGTGGACGGGGGTGTCAAGTTGGGTAGAGATTGGTGGGGATACGGTGTGGGAGATTGACCCTGATGCGCCGGAAACGGAGTATGAAGCGGTGGTATTGCCGGGGGTGGCGAATGGGATGTCGGCGATTGTGGCCGAGTTTTTCTTGTTGCGTATTGGACAGCAAAGTCCAGAGCAGTTAATGGCCCAATATTCGTTTAAGAATTTAACGGGATGGCGGTTTAATGCGGTGTTAGGGGTGGTGTTGGTCGGGATTATGGTGGGGGTTGCTTTGTTGGCGGTCGGTTATTTCACGGGCAATGATACGTTATTCCGGATTGGGGAGATTATTTTGGCATCGATTACGATTATTGTGATCGGGGTGTATGCGGTTAATACGTTGATTTCTATTTTTAGGGGGATTGAGGGGGTGGCGACGTCTTCTTTCCAAGCGATGGGTAAGATTGGGGTGGTGGTTGGTTTGTTAGCGGCGTGGGGTATGTTTTTCTATCAGGTCTTTTCTGAGGGGTTATCAGGGATTGCGCTGAATGTGGCCTTGGCGGTGGCTATTGCGACAACGATTGTGGTGTTGGTGCTGTTCATTTTCGATTTGCTTGGGTTTGGTATTATCGGATTAATTTTGGCGTTGATTGATGCGATTGCTATTTTGTTTGGGTTCACTGGGCCAACACAATGGTTGATTGAGACGATTGCGGGTTGGTTGTATGATGTTGATACGTTGTTGACCAATTTAGAATCATCGGATCGGTTAGATATTGATTTAGAGTTGTTTGGCTTTGTTGATGATGAGTTGGGATTTGCGGCCAATAATGATTTATCGTTTACATTTAAGATAACAAATAAGATTCGTTACCGTAGTAACGAGTTTAGTGAGTCACAGGCGCGGGAGCGATCTGTTTTTCAATATTATTTGCAATCGTCAGAGATAGATCGGCATGGCGGTTTGATATCGGGGAGTATGACCAATGAGTGGGTGAGTGAGCCTGGTCCGTATTTGAGTATTAGTGATAGTCAGACGTTAGTGATTGATTTGCACCCGGTGGGTTCTGGTTTGAATCAGTCGTTGGAGGCGTATTACACGGAAGCTTATTTATCGGCTTATCGTGGTTGTTGGCAGGTTTTGTTCTGGGATGTGGATTGTAGTTGGGAATATTTTAGTGGATCGAATCATATTGATTTGGGATCGTCGTTGGTTTATGATATTTTGCCGACATCGGTGGCACAATTCGCCAAGATGGATTGGTCAACGACGTCGCCGGCGTTACCAGAGCAGAGGGATTTGGATGGGGATGGGTTGAGTGACCTGGATGGGACGGATGATAATGATAGGGTCTATGATACGGATGGGGATGGGTTATCGGATGCGTATGAGTTAGCGAATGGGTTGGATCCGAACGAAGCGGATGGGGATGGGGATGAGCTGAATGATAGGCAGGAATTGATATTTAACACAGATCCATATTTAGCCGACTCGGATGGGGATGGGTTGAATGATTATATTGAGACGACGTTGGGGTGGTTGGTAGTGTATGATACAAATAAAGTGACCCGTATTTGGTCGGATCCGAATGATGCGAATGCGGATGGGGATGAGTTGGAAGATTTAGAGGAGTTTTTGTTTGGGTTTAATCCGTGGGTGGCGACGGATCCGTCGCGGATTCGTGATTTGGTACAGATTAATGAGTTGCGGGTTGACGAGGTGGGAGGGCCGGATCTGTTCTTGCGGTTTAATGAGCGGAGTGGGGCACAGGCGTTTGCGGATAGTTCTGGTTTGCGGGAGACGATGGGGTGTAGTGGGTCGGCTTGTCCGACGGCAGGGGGTGAGGGGCGGTATGGCCGAGGGATTCAGTTCGATGGGATTGAGGATGTGTTACAGATACCGAATAGTGAGTTGATTAATTTGGCCACACATGATGAGCGCACGATTGCGTTTTGGTTTAAAGCGGAGGCGCCGGAATTGGGGACACCGCAGGTGTTGTTTGAAGAGGGAGGCGCGACACGTGGTTTAAATGTATATCTGCTGAGTGGGGATGTTTATGTGGGGGGGTGGAATACAAATGAGAGTGGTTGGAGTGGCACCTATTTATCGGCACCAGTAGTGGCGGATCAATGGTATCATGTGGCGTTGGTGTTGGATGGGACGGAGTCGGTGACGAGTGAGGCGTTTAAGTTGTATGTGGATGGTAGTTTGGTGACTAGTGGGGCTGGGTCGCAGTTGTGGGCGCATACAGATGCCAATGGTTTGGGTGGTGTACGAGGGGCGACGAAATTACATACGGGTAATATGAGTAGTCCATCTTTGTTTGGGGGGCAGATTGATGAGTTTTTGTTGTATAACGAGGCGTTAGAGGTGGATGGGGTGGTGGCGGTGATGAACGGCCGTTACAACCCCAACGACCTATTCGTCACCCCCGGCACCGAACTTGTCTACCAAGCCACCATCACCAACACCAGCAGTACCAGCGCCGATGGGTTTTTGGTGGCGACGAGCGAACAGATAGCGCCAGATTTGCCGGAACCACAAGCGGCATTCAGTTTTGAGCCGGATGAACATCGGTTGGCATTGGCCAATTATAATGGTGAAGAGAACCGATTGGATTGTATTCAGGATGGGAGCTGTCCGCAGTCTGGGGTACAAGGCAAGTTTGGCAATGCGGTTGAATTTGATGGGGTGGATGATTATCTGAATCTGCCCGGATTTGGGAATGATGATCATTTGCATTTGTGGGTGCGGCCGAGTAGTTGGCCGGCGGCTGGTGAGATGGCCACGATTTTGGATACAGTTGATGAGATGCCGAATCAGTTCGATGTGTTGTTGAATGAAAATGGGCAGATGGTGATTGAGATGGGTGGGGTGCGAATTGTGACAACGACGCAGACGTTGCCAGTTAATAGTTGGACTCATATTTCTTTGGATGGTGCGAGTGTTTATCTGAATGGGAGTGAGGTTGATTTTGTGGGGATGTTTGATCGGCAAGTGGGGCCGGGTCGGATGGGGAATAGTTTGAATGGGGCTAGTCCGTTCCATGGGCGTATTGATGAGTTTGTGAGTTTGGATGCGGAAGATGGGAGTGGGGGTGGTATTAGTTATAATGAGATCACGACGCATATTATGCAGGGTGATTATGAGTATTCGAATGGGAATCCGGCGCGGGATCATGGGCCTATTTTCTTGTATCGTTTGGATGAGTTGACGGGTTATGATGGGACGATTTTCTATGATGCGTCGGCGTCATCGAATCATGCGACGTGTACGGGTAGTGGTTGTCCGACGTTGTTGGGACGGACGGCGGGGGTGAGTGGCCGAGCGGTGTCGTTTGATGGTGTAAATGATAGTTTGGCTTTAGCCGGATCGACGACGTCAGAGACACCTAGTTATACGTTCTGGCTGAAATTAGATAGCAGTCACAGTGGCACGGATTATATTGTTGATAGTACGGATGGGAGTGATGCATTAGATATTTATGTGAATAGCAGCCGTCAAATTGCTTTTGCGCGGAGTGGGGAGGGAACACATACCAGTTCAGCGACATTGCCAACGGAGCAATGGGTGAAATTGACGATCAGTTATGTGGAATTTTGGCAGTCAGGCAATTGTTATTATGAATCTGAGTTATATATTGATGATGTTTTCGATAGTGATAGGAACTATTATATTAGCAGTAGTTGTAGTGATCATACATTTAGAATTGGCAATGGGACGATTGGGAACTCAACGGGTGGTGGGAATGCGTTAGCGGGGCAACTCGATGAGATGTCGATTGGGGTGGCAAATTTCACCTTTGAGTTGCCGGCGGCGAATGTTGGTTTTGATAATGTGGCTAATGATATTCGGGCGGCGACATGTGATGATGTGTTTGTTTGCCCGGCGGTGGGGACGGGTAAATATGGTCAGGGGTTAGAGTTGGATGGGGTGGAGCAGGCATTGGAGGTGGAAAATATTGATTTTAGCCGCCAATCGTTTGCGATTGCGGCGTGGGCACGACGAGACAGTAGTGGCACGGATGATATTATCTTTGCCCAAGATAGCGGCTCGGCCACCACCAGCTTCCGCTTCGGCTATTTGAGCGATAACCGATTTACATGTGATTTTGGGAATACGGCCTTGACGTCAGCGGTGACGATTACGGATAATGAGTGGCATCATTGGGTGTGTACGTATGATCAAGAGACACGGATGCGGACATTGTATTTGGATGGGTCGGGTGTCGAGATAGCGATGCCAGCAACATCCTATGCTTATAATGGGCTGGCCTCGTTGGGGATATCGTATGATGGGACGGGGGCGTTTGATGGGGCGATTGATGAGGTTGTGATTTGGCCGACAGCGATTGATGAAGAAGAAGCGGCCTTTTTGATGGGAAGTGCTTATCCGTTTGTGGAAAACAAGAATGATATCGAGACGTTTTCAGCGGGTTTGTTGAGTAGTGTGACGGTGAGTGGGACGACGTATGTGAATGAGAATTTGGTATCGAGCCGGTATGCGTTTGATCAGGAGGCCGAGGCGGCTTTGGTGTTGCAGGCACAGATTGATTACCCCGTGATTGACAATAATCTAGCTAATTTAGGTATGTTTATACCGCTTGAAGAGGCTCCGGGCAGTACGTTGTTTGATAATTTGATACGGTATGATGGGAATGATTATGAGGCGACGTGTAGTCCGCCAAGCTGTCCATTGGCTGGTGTGAGGGCTGTGTCTGATCGCGGCGCTTATTTTGATGGGGAAAATGATGCGTTGACGGTCGATTTTGGTGCTTTTGGGCCGGCGATGGAGACGGTCGCGATGTGGGTCAATGGTAAAAAGGGAACGATTTTAGATGCGCGAGGGGGCTCATCATGGACGATTCAGCTTGATTTCAATACGTTGCGTAATGTATATCTGTTTGAGGTCGGTGATGAGATCCCATTGAATTTGCCGATTGATGAATGGTTCCATTTGGCGATTACGTTTGGAAGCACGACGCGGATTTATATTAACGGGGTTGAAGTTGATTCGGGTAGTTTTATCGCGGCGGGTAATCGTCGGTATTTGAAGATTGGGTCGAATATTAATGGTGATGATTATTTTGAGGGGTATTTAGATGATATACGCTCGTACACCACGGTGTTATCGGCGAGCCAAATCCAAACATTGTATGAAAATTCAGTGCCAGTGATGCGGTTTGAATTTGATGAAGATAGTGAAGCGTTGTTCTTTACGGATAATAGTGTGGAGCAGTATCGTGGTTTGCCGCAGACGGAGCCATGTGCCAATTTTCATCTAGATGGGGCCGAGGTTATCTGGACGGAAGGTATGAGTGGCTTCTATTTAGAAGTGGCTAGCAGTGGTGAGCAAATTGGTTATTTGCCAACGGTAATTGATGGTGGCGTTTATACCTACACAGAGCAAACGGTTATTTGTGGTGAGGAGACGTTATATTTTAAACGGCAAGATGGTAGTAGTTTTGGATCCATAACGGTAACGGGGGATAGTTGGGACCAGGGTGGCAGTGATGCGCGCGATGGGATGCCGGGTAATCCGTTGGTAGTTATTGATTATCATTTTGGGGCTGAGGAGATGTATGAGTTGAATCCGGCGCCGGGGAATAAAGGGCAGATTGGGAACACGGCTGTTTTTGATGGGTCGGGGTATGTGACGGTGCAAGAAGATGGTAGCGCGGCCGACCCGCTGGGCGCATTAACAGATAGTGTCACGATTATGGGCTGGATTCAGCCAGATGATGTGTCGGCATTACAGCGATTGGTCTCATCAGGACGTGACAATTCAAATGGTGGTATCGGTTTTGGTTTGTATGGGGGGAACTTTATCTTCACTACCTATGGGGTGAAAGATTATATCGGCACAGCCAATTTAAAGGCGGATTTGTGGCAACATGTGGCGGTGGTGTTTGATAACAATTACGATGCTCATTTTTATATTAATGGTGATTGGCAAAGCACGGTGACAGGTTCAGCGCCGGCGATCGTGAATAGTGATGATCCATTGTATATTGGTGTGAATCAAGAGACGAATGGGACATTTAATCAGTTTTATCGCGGGGAGATGGATGAGTTGGCGGTTTATGGCCGAGCGATGAGCCAAGCGGAAATCAATAGCATCTATTTGCGTGAAGTGCGTTGGTATCGGGCGAAGAATTCGACAGTGGTTACGGTTGATACGGAAGCCCCGACAGTGACGTTGTTGTCAGATGCGGCTTATTGGCCGGCTGGTTATGTGCAGTTGGTGGTGGCGACGCAAGATGTTTGGTCGCGGGTTAGTTTGCTGGATGTTGGTTTGAAGCGGCCGGGTGAAGCGACGTTTAGTTGGTCACCAGCGACGGTGTGTAGCGAAGCGATTGATACAAATGCGGCGTGGTGTCCTTACTTTGATAGTGAGGGTGTGGCTGGGGCGTATGAATTGATGTTGCGGGCGGTGGATGCGGTGGGGAATGAGACGGTGGCCGGGCCATATTTGCTTTATTTAGATGGGACGGCGCCGCAGATTAGCAGTGGGTATAGTGGTGGTTGGACGAGTGTAACGGCCGTTGGCGATCTCCTCTGGCAGTTACCATTACAAGTAACCATTACCGATCCAGACATTGCCGCCAGTTTGGCCGGGAGTGGCGTGGCCACGCGCACGGCGACCATCGGTCTCTATGATGAAAGTGGGTCATTGGCGGGGAATAAAGGGATGCAAGCGTTAATGGATCGGGATAATGATGTGTATAGTGTGAATTATGTGTTCGCGGGGATGCGGCCGCATGGGGTCTATTCGGTGACTGTTACGGTTGAGGATGAGGTGGGGAATGTGAGTTCGGCGGTGGTGGGGACAGTGCGCCTCGATGCGCGGCCGCCGACGGTGCAGATGATTAATTGGTCGGAGCCAATTGCGTTGACAGAAGTGGATGTTATTAGTGGGACGGCTCATGATATACCGAATTGGGGTGGGCAATTGGCGCAATATCATTTTGAGGAAGATAGTTTAGCGACCGCTTTTTATGATAGTAGTGATGAGGGGCGTCATGCGACGTGTACCAATTGTCCGACGACGGGAGGGGCGGGGGCGTTTGGCCGAGGAGTGTCGTTTGATGGGACGCAATATGTAAGTTTGCCCTATATGACCAATCCGTTGACGGATAGTTTTTCGGTGGCATTATGGTTTAACCCGACTGCGCTTGGTAGCAGCCAGACATTGGTTCAACAAGCGGGCGCGAATGGGAGAGCGTGGTTGTATTTGAGTGGAGCGGGGCAGTTACATAGTAATTTGGGGGCTGGTTTGGCCGGTACGGGCGTGGTAGAGACGGGCAATTGGCATCATGCGGTTATGACCTATGATGGGCAAGATTTGAATATTTATCTTGATGGCAAGTTAGATGTGAGTGGTGTGATTACGCCATTGGGTAGCATTGATGAGATGTTGTTGGGTGTGAATCGTGATTTGGGCAGTTCGTTCTTTACGGGGATGATGGATGAAGTTGTGTTTTATGATCGGGTGTTGCGGGCCGAGGAGATCACGGCGTTGGCGCAGGACGTTGTGCGTGGGATTCAAGCGGTCAATCTGGGCTTCGTCGCGGTTAATTTAGAGACGGGCGCACGAGATGCGGCAATTTGGCAGACAGCTGGGGTAACGGATGCTCGTTGGTCAACGACGGTGACACCTGTTGTCGAAGGGTTTTATGAGATAGTGGGTCAGGCGGTTGATAATGATAATAACAGTTTGACGACGAGTGGGGCTTTGTGGCGGGGAATGATTGACACGAAGTTCCCGGTTATTACAGCGACGGGTCAGCAGATAGGTATCGGATCGGCGGCGCAGACGGTGTACACATTTAGTATGAGTGATTTTATCTTGGATAAGTATAGTTTGGAACAGCCGTGTGTGGCTGGGAGTTTGGTTTATGAGGCGCATGGCACGGCCGTGGGGCCGCAGGCGGGTTTGCCCTATGAAGTGGGTGGTAGTTGTGCGGTGCAGGGGCATGAAACGAGCCGAGATTTGACAGTTTGTGATTGGGTGGGGCATTGCACGACGGTGACAGTGGTGCCGACGCCATCGACGGAGACGGCGGCGGTGGCGATTCATCAGCCGCGTGATAATGCGCAATTAGTGACGGGCCAATTAATCTTCATTTCAGGTGGGGCGTATGATGGAGATGGGGTTGATGAGGTCAGTTTGTCGATTAATGGTGTGTTGTTGCAGACGTTTGATGGGAGTGGTGCCGTGGATTACAGTTGGGGACGGGTGTGGTCGCCGACGGCGAGTGGGGTTTATACGTTAACGGCCGTTATGAGTGACAACTTAGGCAACATGTTGACGGACACAGTCGTCGTTGAGGTCTTAGGGGCGGCCGCCTCCCCTGATTTGACGATTACGTTGGTCAACGAGAGTGACGCGTTGTTGAGTTGGAACAGTGATCCGAACAATTGCGGTTACCAAGTGTATCAAGGTGATATGCCCTATTTTGCTCCGTGGGAAGGGACGGCTATCTCAAACCTATTGGCGGCGAATGTGACCAGTTATAATTTAATTGGTGAGTTGGGTGTTGTGGGTGACAATAGTTATTACCTTGTGGTGGCGCAAGGATGTGGTGGCGATTCGGCGGTATCGGACTGGGTTGGTGAAATTGCGTTTTCGATGCCATAATAAGTAAGTAAATAAGTAAGTTTGATTGTATGGAGTAGAATATGTATCACGGAATTGAGTTTTATAATTTATCGCAGGCGATGGTGAATGGTATTTGGCCGTTGGTGATGGCTGGGCGGGAGGCCGTGGGGGATACGGAGGCGCCACCAGCGTTGTTGCAAGTGCGACGGGGGCGGGCGGAGGCGCCGGCTTGGTATATGGTGCAGGCGATGGAGTTTCATCCGGAGCCGTTATCGGTGGCGCGGTTGCGGGTACGGGATACGTATGCGGCGCCGAAGTTAGTGGCTGCTTTGTTGGAAATGTTGGCGAGTGAGGGATGGTTACGGCCAGGGCGTGAGGGAGAATATCATTTGACAGCGGCCGGTTTGGCGCAGGGGGAAAAGATGACGCGGCGGATGGCGCGTTGGTTGGAGGGGCAGGCGGAGCCGTTGGGAGAGGATGAGATGGGGCAGTTAGAGGGTTATTTTGAAAAGGTAATTCATTTATGGTTAGATGAGCAGGTGCCGCCGGGCAATTGGTGCTTGCGTTATTCGCGGCGGCGGGCGCCAGAGGCGGAAGCGCCTCGTCTGGCACGGTTGATACAGTATTCGGCTGATTTCAATGCGTATCGGGACGATGCCCATATGGCGGCGTGGCGGCCATATCAGCTTGAGGGGTATGTGTGGGAGGCGTTTGCTTTCGTGTGTGGGGGCAAGGCGGAGACGGCGCATGATATTTATCAAGCGTTGTTGTATCGGGGATATAGTGAGTATGCGTTTGCGGGGGCGTTGGCGCAGTTGGTGGCGAAAGGGTGGTTGGTGGCCGAGGGGGATGTTCATCAAGTGACCGAAGATGGTTGGGCGGTGCGTGAGGATGTAGAGATCGCGACGAACCATTATTTTTATGCGGGGTGGGACGATTTATTTCATGAAGAAGAATTAACGCGTTTTAGTGAGCTCTTGGTTGCTTTGCGGGATGCGAAATAGCGGTTTGGGGCTTAATCGGTAGTACTATAGTCATCTGTAGAAACTATCTAAATTGAATTAGTGAGAGATGGATGGTTTGACAATTGTGTTTGTGACTGATGTTTTTTATAATGGAGGTATGATTCTTGGGGAAGAAACAGTAATCGAACTTTTTTGAGTAAAATAATTACAAACTGTTAACACCATAATGCATTAATTTGTGTTATGATAAATTTGGTTGTCATCGTGATTGTTGAGATGGCGGTGCCAGATACAACGAAGATGGAGAGATGTAGTATGCAAATTGGTGTTGTTTTCCCGCAAACAGAATTTGGTCATGACCCGTTGGCGGTTCGTGACTTTACCCAAACGGCTGAAGCGTTAGGTTATACGCATATTTTGGCTTATGATCATATTTTAGGCGTTAATCGTCAGCGAGCTGGTGGGTGGCAAGGTATTTATGATCATGAAGATTCCTTTTTGGAGCCATTTGTCTTGTTTGCTTATATGGCGGGGGTAGCGGC
The DNA here is from genome assembly GCA_035459145.1 of Anaerolineae bacterium. Classification (GTDB taxonomy): domain Bacteria; phylum Chloroflexota; class Anaerolineae; order Promineifilales; family Promineifilaceae; genus DATHYN01. Next base: position 13,879 of record DATHYN010000083.1, read on the forward strand.
CACGATTGAATTTGTGACGGGGATTATTATTTTGCCACAGCGGGAGACGGCGGTGGTGGCGAAGCAGGCGGCGACGTTGGATCGGTTGGCTAACGGCCGTTTTCGCCTCGGCATCGGTGTGGGCTGGAACCATATGGAGTATGAAGCGCTCAACCAAGATTTTGGTACACGTGGTCGGCGGGTGGAAGAGCAGATAGATCTATTAAAAAAGTTATGGTGTCATGAGTTAATTCAATATAAAGGGGAGTGGCATCAGATTGATGATATGGGCTTGAATCCCTTGCCACAACAACAGCCGATTCCAATTTGGTTGGGTGGTCATGCTGATGCTGTTTTGCGTCGGGTGGCGAAGATGGGAGATGGGTGGTTGCCTAACTATCGGACGGCGGCGGAGGCGGCGCCATCTTTGGGTAAGTTGGAGGCGTATTTGGCGGCCGAGGGGCGTGGGCTTGAAGAGATTGGTATCGAGCCGCGATTGTTATATGGTGAGCCGGATATCATGCGCTGGACCACGTTATTGACGGATTGGCAAGCGGTTGGAGCGTCGCATATGACGTTAAACACGATGCGGGCGGGCTTAAACACCCCGCAAGCCCATATTAATGCTTTGAAAATATTTGCGGATGCGATTGATTTAGAAAATTCTTGGTCGTGAGTCGAACTATGATAAGTATGAATAATAAACATTTGGCTGATTTCCAAGCACGTGACGATTTTAGACGTGCGTATCGGCGCTCGTTTTGGCGGCGGTTGAAATCATGGATGACGGGGGAGAAGACGGATTTATTACCTTATGATGAGGTGAAGGCGCATTTACCCTTTCAATCACAACGGTATATTGGACAGCAAACGGTGCCGATTGATAAGATTGTGGGCAGTGTGGGGCGCTATCGGGATTTTGATCGTGTCTTTTTACCTACCCAAACCCAAACAGAGGGGCGTTGGGTAAGTATTAGCAAGGCACGGTATGAGGATGTTGAGTTGCCACCCGTCGATTTATACAAGATTGGGGATGTTTATTTTGTGAAAGATGGCAATCATCGGGTGTCGGTGGCGCGGGGCCGAGGGCAGAGCTATATTGAAGGGATTGTGACGGAGATTGAGGTACCTATTCCGATTACGCCAGAGACGGAGATTGATGATCTGATTCGGCAGAAGCATTATGCCTCATTTTTGCAGGAGACGAATTTGCACAAATTGCGGCCTGAGGCTGATTTACAGTTGTCGTCGCCCTTAGCCTATGAGCGTTTGTTAGCTCATATCAGTGCCCATCGGTGGTATATGGGGGAACAGAATCATAAAGAGATTCCGTATGCGGATGCGGTGGGGTCGTGGTATGACAATGTGTATGAGCCTTTATGGGAGTTGATTGCGATTCATCAATTGCCGAAAGCGTTTCCTGAGCATACGCCAGCTGATTTGTATTTGTGGGTGAGTGAGTATAAGTGGGTTTTGCGGGAGGCGTATACGGGGGAGGATCAGATTGGTGAGACGACGAAGTTGTTGGCCGAGTTGTACATTGAACAGCCGGTGGCCGCGATTTTGAGCAAATTGCGCCGAGCGACTTGGTTGGATAAACAGATTTTGGAGCAAGAACGGCAACGTTTCCTTACTTATACGCGTTTTGATGAATTACGACCTGATGCGGATATTCGGGTAGGGTCACCAGGGGCGTATGATGCATTATTAGGGCATATTAGTGCCCATCGGTGGTATATGGGTGAGAAACGGCAACAAAATGTGCCTTATGAAGAGGCGGTGGCGGATTGGTATGACAATGCGTATATGCCGATGGTGGAGATGATTCGGGAACAGGGCGTTTTGGATGATTTCCGTAAACGGACTGAGGCGGATTTGTATTTGTGGTTGGTGGAGCATCGTGAAAGTTGGGAGAATGGTGGGGAGATACCGGTGTTGGAGGAGGAGTGATTGGTTTAAATTTCTCTTGTCAGTTTTGTGAGAAATTTGTTTGGTGGTGAGCATGTAGCCAAGTAAGAGAGCTAGGTGGCGTGGTTGGAGAGGTTTGGGTTGGGTGCCCCCGCCCAAGGATGAATCCGTTGGGCTAAATTTGGCGCCCGGTGAACCGGGCTAGGGATGGGGGACAATTTAGTATGCAAAGGAACTTTTGTGCGGAGCAATGGTATCGATAACCTGAGTTCGATAATGGATTAAACCTGTGGGTGAGTTGGTTAATGTGTTGTCAGGGTAGATTTCTCGACTTCGTTCAATCCTTGATTTGTGGGTGCGGCTTGTCGAGGGTGGGGCGGATTGAACTGCGCTCGAAATGACGTTGGGAGGAGGGGAGGAATTGTCGAACTCAGGTTGTAAACTTGTAGATACCATTGCGCTAAACAGTGCGTTGGCTAGACTTAGCGTAAGACTATTTCCGACCAAGCTTCAATCCAGGCTTCTCGATTAGCATCGATTTCAGTGGGGTCTAGAGTGGCTGGATTGTCAGGTATCATGGCCCAGTCGATGAACTCTTGGGGGAGTTCAGCCTCTTGGTGGGCGGGGAAGACGAACATATTGAGAGGGATATCTTCTTGGAAGGTTTTGCTTAGCATGTAGTCGACGAAGAGCTGGGCTAATTGTTGGCGTTCGGTGCCGGCGAGGATGCCGACAAATTCGACTTGGCGGAAACAGCTTAAGTCGGCCACGATACTGCTGGTGGGGGCTGATTCAACGGGTGGGTCGGCGTAGAGGTATTCAGCGGCGGGGCTGGAGGCGTAGGAGACAACTAACGGCCGTTCGCCCGCACTCGCCGCCGAAAAATAACCATAATAGGCATCACTCCAGCCGGCCGTGACCAACACCCGATTATCACGCAAGTCACTCCAGAAATCTAAATAATCATACTCATCATCGGTACCAAAGGTAGCAATCGTTGCTAATAAAAAGGCGAGGCCAGGACTAGAAGTAGCTGGATTTTCGACAACTAGTAACCCTTCATATTCTGGCTGGGTCAAATCAGTTAAGCTGGTGGGCACCGCGACGTTATTCTCTTCAAACCAAGCTTTGTCGTAGTTTAGGCAGACATCCCCATAATCGACTGGCAGTAAACTGTTGGAACTGTCTAGTTGCAAGCTGTCAGGTATGTGGGTTAATTGAGGCGATTCATAAGGCATAAATATCTCGGCCGACAAAGCACGCCCTAAAAATGTATTATCTACGCCAAAAAATACATCAGCCAACGGGTTGTCTTTGGCGAGAATGGCTTGATTTAAGGCAGCACCGGTATCACCTGCGGGCAAAACGCTTACGGTGACTCCGTGTGTATCCTCGAAGCTGGTTAATATCTCTTCACTAATGGAAAAGCTATCATGGGTCATGACAATTAAGGTTTGTCCAGCGAATGAGGGTGTCGTGGCGGGGGTGGCGGCCGAGGCATCAACTGGCTCATCCGTAATTTCTTCAACGGTGGGGCTACTATCACCCCCACAAGCAACAGCTAAACTCAAAAATATTACCAGTAAAAACCATGATAAACGTTTCATATTATACTTCTCCTTCTCTTATTTATACATCATTCCAAATAGTCATTACCCAGACCAAACCGATAGATAGTTGTAGGGAGGCGGGCTGTTGAATAATGACGTTGCTGACACCCCGAGCGGGTCCTAAATGTAGCCATTCTTGGTGCAGAGGCCATTGTAATCCAGCTGTTTGTTCGATAAAAACATCACCACCGAGTGGTAGTAATGAGACGATGGTACCAACCTCGGCCGTCAACATGTATGGCTCTGCCCGTGCCGCCCAACACCAGGCGGCTTGGCCTGGGGCGAGTAACCGTACATTGCGGTTGCGCCAAGTGGGGTGGCCGAGTAAAAGCAGATTGGCTATGGTTTGGTCCCACCGCCCGCCCCAGGCGCCTAAAATGAAAATTTCAGTAGCGGCCAACTGGTCAAAGGCGTAGGTTAATGCCAATTCCAAGTCAGTTTCGTCTTTAGCGACAGGATGACGAACCCATGTGACCGTATCTGCCCACATCTGTTCCGCCTCGGCCGGCACCGAGTCCATATCCCCAAGTACAATATCGGGACGTAGCCCCCAAGTGAGGCAATGGCGACTACCGCCATCAACGGCAATCACGACATCGGCCTTGGTGACCCATTGTTGCCACCAATCACCTGTGTCGATATCACCATTTGCAATTAACAATACGTTGCTCATTGTTTACTCTTTTACCAAAAAAAAACATCCTAACGAAGGATGTTTTTGAAAATGGCTAATTGGGGCCAATCCCTCCGCCAGCATTACCTGGATCAGGTTGTTCAGGTCGATAACAGATGGTTATCCTCTCAGCCGGCTTTTATCTCCAGCTCCCTGTTTAAATTGTTGCTCTCTATTCTACCCCCAATTAGTAATCCACGCTATAATCGATAAATAAAATTAACTTACAGTACTTAAGGAGTAAACCCATGCCCACTATTGAAGAAGGGGACCTTATTTGGCAGCCCAGCCCTGAGCGGATTGCGAATAGCAATTTAACTGATTATATGCGTTGGTTGACAGAGAATCGCGGCCTTCATTTTGATGATTATCCCAGTTTATGGGAATGGTCGATTGAAAATGTCAATGATTTTTGGGGGACGATTTGGGAGTATGGTCAAATTAAAGCGTCTCAGCCGGGAAAAACGCCATTGGCGAATGATCACATGCCGGGAGCGGAATGGTTTCCTGGAGCTAGATTGAACTATACTGAAAACTTTTTTGCCCGCCAAACAGATGAACGACCGGCGATGTTGTATAAAGATGAGAGTGGTCCGTTGGTGGCGGTGAGTTGGGCGGAGTTGGCGCATAAAACGGCCGTTTTCGCCCACACCCTACGCCAACTTGGTGTCCAAAAAGGGGACCGAGTTGTGGGCTACATTCCCAACATCCCCGAAGCGATTGTGGCCCTGTTTGCGGCGGCTAGTATTGGGGCGATTTGGTCGAGCTGTTCGCCAGATTTTGGTAGTCGGAGTGTCCTTGATCGGTTTCAACAGATTGAGCCGACCGTGTTGGTGGCGGTTGATGGGTATCAGTATAATGGGAAAACGTTTAATCGGCAGGAGATTGTGGCCGAGTTGCAAGCGGGTTTGCCAACACTGAAGCATACTATTCTTATTCCGCACATGACTGACGGGCCATCATTACCGAATAGCACGCTTTGGCCAGAAATCTTAGCCCAGACAACAGAGACGCCGGAGCTGATCTTTGAGCAGTTGCCGTTTGATCATCCTTTGTGGGTGCTTTACTCGTCAGGGACGACGGGCTTACCGAAGCCGATTGTCCATAGCCAAGGTGGTATCCTGCTTGAACATATCAAAACGTTGACATTGCATATGGATTTCAAGCCGGGTGATCGCTTTTTCTGGTATACGAGCACCGGTTGGATGATGTGGAACTTTCTGATCGGGGGGTTGTTAACGGGTTGTACCATTATTTTGTACAATGGCGCGCCCGGTTATCCCGATTTGAATGTGTTGTGGGATTTGGCGGCCGAGACAAAGATGAGTTATTTTGGCACGGGGGCAGCCTTTATCCATGCCTGCCTCAAAGAAGGGATTACACCAAATCAAAACCATGATTTGAACCATATTCAGGCGGTCGGTTCGACCGGTTCGCCGCTGAGTGTGGCTGGTTTCCAATGGGTTTATGAGAATGTGAATGAGCATTTGGCCTTAGAGTCGTTCAGTGGGGGAACGGATTTGTGCACCGGCTTTGTGGGTGGCTGTCGTTTGTTACCGATTTATGCGGGCGAGTTGCAGGGGCCGACGTTGGGGGCGGCGGTGCGTGCCTTTAATGATGAAGGAGAGGCGGTGATTGATGAAGTGGGCGAACTGGTCATTACCCGTCCCATGCCGTCGATGCCGATCTATTTTTGGAATGATACGGATAATGAGCGCTATACAGGCAGTTATTTTGAGATGTTCCCTGGCGTGTGGCGTCATGGGGATTGGATACAGATTAATGAGCGGAATGGATGTGTCATTTACGGCCGTTCCGATTCGACGATTAATCGTCAGGGGATTCGGATGGGGACGAGTGAGATTTACCAAGCGGTTGAATCGTTGCCGGAAATTGTGGATAGTTTGATTGTGGATCTTGAGCTCCTCGGCCGTGACTCCTACATGCCCCTCTTCCTCGTTCTCCGTGACGGGCATAGCCTGACTGACGACCTCAAGAAGCGACTCATCGCTAAAATTCGGAGCGACATTTCCCCCCGTCATGTCCCCAATGATATTTTCATCCTTGATGAAATTCCGTATACGCTCAGTGGCAAGAAGATGGAGGTGCCGATTCGTCGCATTCTCCTCGGCCAACCAGTGGAAAAAGCGGCCAATCCGGGGGCGATGCGTAATCCGCACACCTTGCAGTATTTCGTCGATTTGGCCAAAGAGTTGAATGATTAGCCTATTGACACATTTGTTCATATTTGCTACTATTCCCTAATCTTACTTTTTTCTTACCACAGGGAGTGTGTGATATTGTGGAAACAACAAAATTATCAAGCAAGGGTCAAGTAATTATCCCTAAACTGTTACGAGAATCAAATGCATGGGAAATAGGGCAAGAGTTTATTGTGATTGATGTAGGGGATGGTATTTTACTTAAAGTGAAAAAACCATTTGAAGAAACAAGTCTACATGATGTCGCCGGTTGTCTTTCGTATAGTGGCGAACCCAAATCATTAGAAGATATGGATGCGGCCATTAAGCGGGGGGCTAGAGCGCAAAAATGAAGGTAACACCAGACACGAATGTGATCATTCGTCTTTTGACAAAAGATGATATTAAGCAATATCAAGAAGCGTTCTGGCTATTTGAAAACGCCTTAATTTATATTCCGGTCACAATTATATTGGAAACGGAATGGGTTTTACGGTATGCGTATGATTTCGCCCCCACTGAAATTGCTGGGGCATTGCGTAAATTATTTGGTTTACGCAATGTTGATTTGGAAAAGCCGTTGCAAGTTGATGTTGCTTTGAACTGGTATGAGCAAGGGCTTGATTTTGCTGATGCGTTGCATGTGGCGATTATGGATAGGAACGGCCGTTTTGTCACCTTTGATCAAAAATTGATTAAGGTGGCCGAGCAGGTGAGTGATAAGCAAGTTACGGCTATTCGGTAACTGTTTTGTGTAAAGGTGTTTTGGGCATCTATTTTGGGTTGGGGGATAACTTTAGTTGCGTTTTGAAGGTGGTTCGATTTAACAAATCGAACCACCTTGTGAATATTTAGCGGAGTTGGAAGTCAACGATGATGGGTAAATGATCAGAGCCGACATCAGCACCGGTGTAAAGGTCGATGATTTCAATGTCGGGTGAGGCTAAGACGTGGTCGATGGGGATGGCTAGCGGTTTTGGTGCAAAGGTGGGCCAGCTTGGGGCGAGCCCTTGGCCGACACGGGCTTCGCGCAAGCCAGAAACGGCAACCATATCTTGGAAATAGGGAGACCAAGGCGTGACATTTAAATCACCAACGAGTATGGTTGGGTTTGTTTGCTGGGCGGCAAGCTGACCCGCTTCTAAAAGTTGTTGATTGCGCACATCGGAGCGCCATGCGGTGATGGGGGAGTGAGGGTGGGTGGCGATGAGAGCGAGCGGTTGGCCCCCTTCAAGGATAACTTGTGTGAGGACAGTGGGGCGGTCGGGGTGAGGATTGGCGAAGGCTTCGGGGCGGGAGAGAGGGAGTTCCCACAATTCTGTATTGGCGAGGGGATATCGACTGTAGATGACCGTTTCTAACCGGCCATAGCGTGCTTCATAGGTGGCGTAGGGATAACTATCGGCCAATTCGCGTAGTTGATAGCCCCAGCGTGGTGTCATTTCCATAAGGACGATAATATCTGGGTTTTCGCGGGCGATGAGGTTCTTGACAGCATCACTGTCATGGTTGGTGGCGAGGACGTTGAGGGAGAGGAGTCGGTAGGTGGTGGAGGAAGCGGTTAGGGAGGGGGTGTGGTCGGCCGAGGCGACTGTGGGCGTGACATAGTAGGGCCAGACAAGCAAACTATTGGCTAAAGCGAGGCTCAAAGCAAAAGCGGCCCACCATGGTCGTTGCCGCACCCCCCACCAGACGGCACAGCCCAATAAAATCAGACCATACTGTACACGAAAATGGGTTAACAGCTCCAAGGCCCAATGCCAACGACTGCCTAAAGAGATAAACATTACCCAAAAAACACCTAAAGTTGTCAAGCCTAAAATCCATTCGCTCACTCTTTCCCCAAATTTCATTATATTTTCTTTTGTTAGCATCTTATCATTCTCCTTATTAGAGATATTCCGTCAAATATAGTTGTCCCTTACCCCAGTCAAAGATGCGCCTGTATTGACTCACCATCTATTAGACTAAACGAGTTGTTTATTTCCCCAAAGCACTCAAGTGCTTCTACCCATTCATTGAGGGGTATTCCTATTTTATTCTTATCTTGAGAGGGAACTTGATGCGTTGCCTATGCCTGCCCTATTTTTTCTCTGTTCTCTTAAAAAAGTATCACATAAAGGGGGTCAGCCTTGCCCTTCACTCTATATTTTGTATAATCCGTAATGAATTCCTAGTTAGACAATTGTTGTTTGGTTTTATATGAATCAATTTACTTACTAAAGTGCAGGGATTGTTCATTAAACTGAATATTTTTAACGGTTATGCTTGAAAACTGGCCGTTTAATATTTGAAAATAAACGGAGAAACCCATGACGAAACGTGTCGTCTTCCCTTTCACCGCCATTGTTGGTCAAGAGCGCATGAAGCGGGCGCTTATTTTAAATGCTGTTAACCCTCGGATTGGTGGGGTGCTTATTCGTGGTGAACGGGGTACCGCCAAATCGACGGCGGCGCGTGGTTTGGCCGCGCTTCTACCGGCGCTTGATGTGGTTGCTGATTGTCGCTTTGGTTGCGATCCAGCACGGCCAGATGATTGGTGTGATGAGTGCCAACGGAATCATCCGAACGGGCAAGCACCGAGTAGTTCACGTCGTACTCCCTTTGTTGATTTACCGGTTAGCGCCACGGAAGATCGGGTGGTAGGCACGTTAGATATAGAACAGGCGATAAAAAAAGGTGAGAAACATTTTGAGGCGGGGGTGTTGGCGGCGGCCAATCGTGGTCTCCTTTATGTTGATGAAGTCAATCTTTTAGATGATCATGTGGTTGATCTGTTGCTTGACTCGGCCGCCATGGGCATCAACGTTGTAGAACGGGAAGGCATCAGCTTCGCCCATCCAGCGAAATTTGTCCTTGTTGGTAGTATGAATCCGGAAGAAGGGGATTTACGCCCCCAACTGCTTGATCGCTTCGCCTTTTCCGTCCAAATTGGGGGGTTAACCGATCCCGCGGATCGGGTCAAAATTATGGAGCGGCGCATCGGTTTTGAGGGGGATCCTGATGGTTTCCGTGAGGAGTGGGGGACGAATGAAGCGCATTTGTCCCATCGGATTGCCGAGGCGCAAAAGATTGTGAACGATGTTAAGTATAGTCGCCGTGATTTGTTGGCGATTGCTAGTTTGACGGCTAATAGTCATATTGATGGTCATCGGGCTGACTTGGTCATTTTGCAAGGGGCCCGAGCGCATGCGGCTTTTGATAGTCGGGCACGGATTAATGATCGTGATATTTTGATGGCGGCGGAATTGGCCTTGCCTCATCGGGTTAAGGGGCGGCCGTTCCAAGCGAGTGGGGTGGCCATGGGTGATCTTGAAGATCGCATGGAGCAGATTCAGCGTGAGTTGGGGCAAGGGGAAGAGCCGAATGCTGAGCAAACGATGGAAATGGGTGACGACTCACAATCTGACGTAAAAAAAAACAACAGGTAGATGATGATAACGAGATTTCCGAGGGGATAGAGAAAGGAACGTCTGATCCTGGCTTTCAAAATGTGCCTGACACGCCACAGGATGGACAATGGTGGGAAGGGGGGCAGCAAATCAGAACGGGGCAAGAATTTAATGCGCGCCGGCTTGATACAAACTTAGATAAACTTACCCGTCGCCAGGCGGGTAAGCGGTCGCAAACGAAGACGGATCGCAAACGGGGGCGTTACATTCAATCACGGGTGCCGCGGGGTGATAAAGTGAGGGATTTGGCCTTTGATGCGACATTGCGGGCGGCCGCGCTCCATCAAAAAGATCGGGATCGGGATGATGTCGCCTTGGCTTTAGAGAAAAGTGATTTACGTGAAAAAGTGCGTGTGCGGCGCTCGGCCCATCTCATTCTTTTCGCCGTCGATGCCAGCTGGAGTATGGCTGTAACGGAACGGATGGAAGCGACTAAAGGGGCGATTATGTCGTTGTTGACTGACGCGTATCAGCGGCGTGATCGGGTAGGGCTTATCGTCTTTCATCGGAATACATCACGGCTTATTTTGCCCCCGACAAATTCGGTGCAGCTGGCTAAAGAGGCGTTGGCTGATATCGATGTTGGTGGCAAAACGCCGCTGTCGGCCGGTCTGTTTATGGCTTATGAAGTGTTCCGCAAAGAAGCGTACACCCATCCTGATGTGATTCCGATGCTTATTTTGTTGACGGATGGCGCGGGTAATGTGAGCATGAGTGACATGCCACCACAAAAGGAAGCCCAGCGGATGTCGCAACTTATTTCTGATTTGGATATTCGGTCGGTGGTGATTAATATGGAGAATATTAATTTTGATCAGGGATTGGCTCAGCAGTTGGCTGATTGGTTGGAGGCGCCATGTTTGACGCTTGATGATTTGCGGGCGGAAACGCTTTATCGGACAGTTGTGGAGCAGTTGGATTAGGAAGTTAAGGTAGTGCGATTTAACAAATCGCACTACCTATTTTTTTATTCGACGATGACGACTTCGGCCGAGGGGGCGTTGGTCAAGACGGAACGGGCACCTTTTTGGGCGCTAACTTTCCGTTTGTACATTTGGCTTTTGCCAATGCTACCACCATCGGGGTCATTGAGGACGAAATAGGCTTGATTGGTTTTGGAAACGCGGTGGTCGATTTGCGCTTCAACCGCATTTTTCTTGACGGCTTCAACCCCGGCTTCGGCTTCTTCTTTGGTGGCGAAGCTGTTGCCGGTAAGAATGACTTGGCCGTTGGTTGCTTTGAGACGGGTATACCATTTACCATCTTTGCCAGGGAAGATTTCAAACTTGCCCGTTTTGGCTGGGGGGGAATCGGTCCAATTGATTTCGATCTCAAGTTCTGAGGCGCCATCTTCTTCTTCAAATTCTAAAGAAATTTCTAGGTCTTTAGGCATTTTGATTTTAGTACCATCAACGTCAAGTGCTCCCCCTTTTTCAAGGGCATCAGCTAATTGGCGTAAGAGGGCAACGGCTTCAGCGGTTGACAAATCTTTTTCCATATCCATACTCAAGTAACCTCCAGTGGTTTTATTGTGAGAATTTTTAAAGCATGACAAATGTCACTGATAATTATACGCGACCTAGACAAAAGGTAAAGTTTTTTAAGATTTCGCCAAGAATTTGTTTAGTTTTATGCGGTTTTTATTATTTGTTCAATTATCTCTAAAATGGGATAATAGCCCTTAGCCTATTTATATCCTAATTAATATCGGAGATTTTTATGAAAAAATTAATTTGGTGTACCATTCCATTCATACTGTTGGCTTGGTTTTTTGCTTATCAACAGATGTCGGATGTATCGATGGAAAGCGATGTAGGCGGAGACCATTTTGTTTATGTGCCAGTGGCCTCAAACACCTTGCGAAAAATAAAACTTACTCCTTTTGCTTCAGGCTTTAATGAGCCACGTGGTTTGGTGGCCCATCCGACAAACGGCCGATTTTATGTTATCGAACGGTATGGCACTGTCCGTATAGTCGAGCCAGATGGTACCGTTTTGCCAACCCCGCTCATTGATGTATCAGATCAAATTGTCACCGACCATATCGAACAAGGGTTGTTAGGGCTTGCCTTTCATCCCAACTTTGAGCAAAACGGTTATATCTATCTCTCCTACATCATCCATGAGGATGATAGTACCCGTATTGCGCGGTTTGTGGCGGATTCAGAGGGAACAACAGCCAATCGTGATACGGAGTATAATATCTTTCAGCTTCCCCAACCAGATGGCAATCATAATGGTGGCGACATTCATTTCGGCCCAGATGGTTATCTTTACATTGGTTTAGGTGATGGTGGCGGCGCTAATGATCGGAACAATTATGCCTCAAATCCAGCTGTTTTGTATGGCAAAATGGTTCGTATTGATGTTGATATGAATGGTGATAATCCCGTAGATTGTGGTCTGGGTAACTACACGATCCCTGCCGATAATCCCTATGCTTATGATGATTATAGTTGTCGTGAAATCTGGATGATTGGTTTGCGTAACCCGTGGCGCTTTACCTTTGATGCGGAAAATGGCGATATGTATATAGCGGACGTTGGTCAAAATGGTTGGGAAGAAATCAATTTTTTCCCCGGAAACACGATTGCTGGTAATAATTATGGTTGGAATTGTCTTGAGGGTTATGAAATCTTTAATGAAGAGAGTTGTGGTGATTTAAGTGGCTACACCTATCCAATTTATGCCTACTCACAAGCGGAAACATCTGGTTGTGCGGTTATTGGTGGTCATGTGTATCGTGGTAGACGATATCCCGCTATGAATGGTCATTATTTCTTCTCTGATTTTTGTACGGGTGAGATTTTGACCTTGCATAAACAAGATGGTGGTTGGTTTACGCAGTCTGTTTTGGGGCCAGGAACGCTTAATCCAACAGCCATGGGAATTGGTGTAGATGGTGAATTATATCTAGTTGACTTTGTAGGTACAATTTATCATATTGAGCCAGATCTACAATAATGAGAATTGATGGGCCGATGACAGCAATTCGAAAATTGCTGAGGGAAAACAGAGAATAGGCTAAAAGGGGAAAGAAGGGGCAGAAAAAAGGGGTAAAAAATAGGCCGATGAAACGAAATTCGTGTTATCTGTGGTTTAAACAGGGTCGGAATAACAAAAACA
>DATHYN010000084.1:0-20276 GCA_035459145.1 Anaerolineae bacterium
CCACCATCACCCCCGCCCCCGATGAAGTCGTCCTCTGGTTCGAAGATAATAAAATCGACCTAATCAGCACTGATGCTGACGCTGGCTGTGATGATCTGGAACAATTTCAAGATATGGTTGGTGACGCCCGCGTCGTCATGATGGGTGACGCCACGGCTGGTACCCACGAAACAGCCACCCTCAAACAACGCCTCACCCAATGCCTCATTCTCAACAAAGGCTTCACCCATATGTTCCTCGATGCCGATTTCAATCAAATGTTAGCCATCAATGAATATATCAACACCGGTCAAGGCAACCCTAACTTCTTGCTAAATAATCTATATAGTTGGCATTACAACACCAGTGAAATGCTTGACTTCCTCACTTGGCTCCAAAATCATAATTTTAATAACCCCACCAGCCCTATCGCAATGTATGGTATGGATGTTGGCTTCACCCAACCATTAATACGCAACGTCATTAACTACATCAATCTTGTCGATCCCGATAGCGCCCCACTTATCACTGAACTATACGCTTGTTACCTCCCCTATGCCGCCCAAGTGCAAAATGGCGAATATGTTGCGACCATCCCCACTTACGAATTTGGCAATTTGCCCAATGCGGAAGCAAATGCGTGTCTCGGTAATTTAGAACAAGTCAAACAACATCTGGCTGACAATCAAGAAGCCTACATAGCCGCCAGCTCACGCGAACAAATTGCCCCCATCATCCATTCAGCCTACCTCATCAAAGAGCAAGCCTTTGGCTTCACCCTTGCCAACCGAGCCTATTCCCAATACCAAGAAACCAAAGCCTACAGCCTAGCTTGGCTCTTAGCTCCAGAACACGAGAATAAGTTAGTTGTTTGGAGCCTTAACACCTTAATTGCTGATGAGGTTGATACCATTACGCATCACCTATCCAACTATATTGACCCCGATGAGATTGTAAACGTTGGCTTTTCTGTATACCACGGCCAATTCAATAGCCGCGACCTCAGTCAACCCGATCAATATCCGGTCACCGTCTTTGATTTACGTGAACCCGGCTTCAACAATTACGAAAACTACCCCCACAAAACAGGTGCCCCCTACTTTTACGTCGATTTCCGTCAATTATCCCCTAATTCTACCCCCGCACAAACCTTGCGCTCAAGTCTCAACTTATACAGTAGTTACAAGATGACCACTCGGCCCAACAACCTCGTCTACCCCATCTTCAAAGTAGCTGATGCCTTTGACATTATGTTCCACATCGAACACAGTACGCCCACCACCTACATCGGCACTCTCCCCTAACTAATAACATCATGTAGTAGGTGGTACGATTTGATAAATCGTACCACCTACATCTATCTCATTAAGCCAACATCCGTACCGCCCACCAAAACCTCTGCCCCACCGTCACCACCACCAACAAGCCAAAAACAATATACAACTCGGCCAAATACCCCGGCCACACCATAAACAACGTATAAAAAATAAACGTCTCAATCGCCCCCACCAACCCCGCCGGCATCACCACCGTCGTCAACTGCTCCGGATTCGCCGCCCGCCGCTTCTCTAAAATCGCCGCCAAATACATCCACGACGCCCCATTGACATAAAATGTGCACAACATAAAAATCAACGCCACCGCCCCCAACTCCGTCCACGCCCCCCACAACAATCCCACCGGTATCGCCGCGTACACGATAAAATCAAACATAATATCCACATACCCCCCCAAATCACTCTTTTTATCATACAAACGAGCCACCGACCCATCCAAGCCATCAAAAAGTCGATTCAAAAACCACAAAATCAAACCAGCCAAATACCAATTGAAAGCAAATGCCCACGCCCCCACCAACCCACACACCAACCCCACCGCTGATAAAACCCATGGCCGCCACCCACTCACCCACCCCGCCAACGGATTAAACATCCCATCCTTCAACCACCGCATTCGTTCATCAAACATAATGTTAGCCTAATAACCCTCGGCCACCTCTATCCTCCCATCACCCACACCTTCTCCGGTGGCAAATAAATCGACACATCCATCTCATCTAAATAGCGCTTCTCACTCCCGGCCGGCACCACCGCCGTCAATACCATCTCCCCCACCGCCAACTCAAATCGTGTATGCGTCCCCACATACAAATGACGCCGCACCCGCGCTCGTAACCAATTCTCTCCCTCCCCTTCCCCCACCATAATATTTTCCGGCCGAATCGTGACCACAGCCGGTCCAACCACATCATTATCCGCCGCCACCCGCAAACAACCCACCACCGTTTCCACCAGCTCACCACGTTTCTCCCCTTCCAAGAAATTAATGCCACCAAAAAAACGGGCAATGGCTGGGGTTAACGGCCGTTCATAAAACAACGCCGCCTCCCCCTCCTGCTGTAACACCCCACCAAACAACAACGCCAACCGATCCCCCAATACCACCGCCTCCTCCTGATCATGCGTCACCACCACCGTCGTAATCCCCAACTCCCTCTGCAACCCAAAAATCAAATCCCGCATCTCTTGCCGCAAATGGGCATCTAAATTCGATAACGGCTCATCCAACAACAACACCTTCGGCTTCACCACCAACGCCCGCGCCAACGCCACCCTCTGCCTCTGCCCCCCCGACAACTGCCTCGGCCGCCGCCGCTCATACCCCGCCAACTGCACCCGCGCCAACATCTCCACCACCCGCTCCCGTACCTCCCCCTTCGCCACCCCCTGCATCCGCAACCCAAAGGCCACATTATCATACACATTCATATGTGGAAACAACAGATGATTCTGAAACGCCATCACCGCCCCCCGCCGCTCGGCCGCCACCCCCACCACCGACTCCCCATCAAACAAAATATCCCCCGCCGTCGGCGTTAACAACCCCGCAATCATCTTCAACATCGTCGTCTTGCCACAACCAGATGGCCCCAAAACAGCTGTAATCCGTCCACATGCCATTGTTAAATTCAGCTCATGCACCGCCGCCCGCTCCCCATCATACGCTTTCGTTAAACCCACCAATTTCACTTCCGTCATACGCGTCCCAATCCGCCCAACGCCGCATTACGCCCCGTCAAATAACGGGACGTCAACCCAAACAATAACAACACCGGCGCGATAAAGATTAAACTCAACGCCGCCGTAATCGCTTTATCCCCACTATTGGCAAATGCAAACAGTAACACCGGCAATGTCACTACCTGCCCCCCACCAATCAACAAGGTCAATAAATATTGGCTCCACGAAATAATAAAGGCAAATAAACCCGCCACCACCAACCCCGGCCAAATCATCGGCAACACCACATGCCACCACACCTGCCACGGCCGTGCCCCCAACGTCCGCGCCTGCGCCTCATACGCCACCTCATAATTAGCAAACACCGAACTCAAAACCAACACCACATACGGCAAAACCGGCACCAAATGGACCAAAACCACCCCCAACAACCGATCCGCCAACCCCCACCGCAAAAAAGCGACATGAATCCCCATCGCTACCGCAATCACCGGCATCATCACCGGCGCTAAAATCAAAAAATAAACAATCACCTTCCCCCGAAATTGATACAACCCCAGCGCCCGCCCCGCTGGCACCCCAATCAATAACGAAAACAGCGTCACCACCATCGCCACCAAACCACTATACCCCAACGCTTCAAACACCCCCGCCCGCTCACTCAACACATATTCCCACGCCCGCCACGACCACTCGGCCGGCAACAACGCCGGAAAAAACCACCCCTGCGCCACCGACCATAACAACAACGGCACCATCGGTAACAAAACCAATACCACCCCCACTCCCAATAACAAACGACGAAAAATATCCCCTTTCACCATCGTACCCAACGCTACACCCCGCGCCGCGCGCGGCGCACCTGCCGCCACCAAATCAATAACAAACCAACATCCAACAGATGCTCAACCACCCGCATCCAACGCCCCCCATGCGCTTCATCCCAATAACTAACCGGCGCCGCCCACCGCGTCTGCCAATCAAATGGAAATTGCCACAAAGGCCCATCATCCACATGCGTCACCATATCAATCCCCGTATGCCCCATACAAGCAACCACAAACCATAATAATCGCCGCCCCCACGGCCGCCGCCGCCCCAAAAAACCAACCGCCGCCAACAACAGTAACACCAGCGGCGCATGCAACACATTATACGTAAAAATCCACCATGGATCGTTCCGAAACAACCAATTATAAGTCGGACTACACAATGTCTCATCCGGCAAATACGGCCGCCGCCACCGCCGATCAAACGAATACCAACTAGACAACACCAAAAATGGAATGTCCGGTACGACCGCCCCCGCTAAAAACGCTTTTTCATCAACAGCTACCCCTTTTTCGGCTAATTTACGACCCAAAACGGCCGTTAACAACCCATGTGTATATGTCCGCATTACTTCACCTTCTCCACACGCTGTCGGTAAGCCCGCTTATGTCGCCACGATAAAACCGGCCGCGCATACGCTAATTTCTCTTTCGCCCCATACAATAATAAATCAGCCAGCTTCAAATCCATAAAAAAGTGACGCCGATAATCACCAGCACCCATAAACCCTTCACTTGGTTTTAATAAGCTTAAACGAAATTTGCTTTTAGGCAAGTATGTTTTCCCGTCCAACAAAGCCACAAATGGCGCCGCAATCCACGGCAATGACCGAAAAATATGATTGATCTGCGCCACCGCCTCGGCCACCGCTACCTCATCATGCCCATCCACCCCCCGCATAATCCCATCCACCTTCTCCATCACCTCATCAAATTCGGGATAACCACCCCCCGCTAGTTTCAAACTAACCAACTGCTGATAATACCCTTCCCGATCATCCCCCAATCCCGCCCGCATCATATTTAACCGCACCAGCTCCGTATAAGCCCCTAACAACCACATCACCGAATACACTTGCCACAACTTATAATGGGTGAACGAACGATAACTGTTCGCAATCAGCTGATCCGCTGTTTCGATAAAGTTTAAACTGACCCGCTCCACATCGGCAAACGCCTCGGCCGAATAATCCCCCGTCTTTTCCGCCGCCAGTAGCCGATGGGCCAAGATAAAAACGGCCGTTAACGACGTATACAACCCCTTCGAATACAACGGATCAATAAAACCCGCCGCATGACCCAACAACGCCCACCGCTCACCCACTACCTGCGTCGAGCTATACTGAATCCGTCCCGCCCGCACCCAATCCCGCACCGCCTGCGCCCCCTCAAATTGCGCCGCCATGCTCGGATACTGCGCCACAAAAGCGAAAAACTCTTCCTCGGCCGACAACTCCGGCCGCGGCGGATGAACCCGCGGATCCAATAACAACCCCACACTACATAACGGATTCGTCGACTCCGCATGATTATCAAACGGAATCACCCACAACCAGCCCCCCTCAAACAGATGATGCAACGTCCCCTCCGACATCAAAAACGGTAAATCATCATACCCCTTACCCCCCACCGCCTGCTGATAACAGGGCACATTAATCATATGTGTGAACAACCCGCGCGAATGTGTCTCCAAATCGAAATCCCGCACCCCAAACTTCTCCGCCACCACCGACCGAAATCCACCCGCATCAACCACATACCCCGCCCGATACGTCTCCCCTCCCCCCGTCGTGATAACCACCCCATCACCCCCTGTCTCCACCTCGGCCACCGGCGTATTCTGCAACACCGTCGCCCCGTACTTGACCGCCGTCGTCATCAAAAAATAATCTGTATCTTGCCGATACAGATGAAGCTCATGCCCATGTGGATCTCGCGGAATAATCGCCTGCAACGTATGCGCCGGATCATGCGCCGCCCCCGCCTCATGATGCAAAAATCCAAAATGCCGCTTAATCCCATGCGTCGTTCCCGCGAACGGCATAAAATTCTCCGTGCTGAAATAAGCCAACTCCGGCACATCAAAAAAATGGGCCAACGCCCGCATCATCTCCGATGTCTCCAGAATCAATGACTCCCCAATCGCAAAGCGCGGATGTGCTTTCGCCTCAAAAATAACCACATCCTGTCCATGACGGGCTAAAATCGCTCCCAATGTCGACCCCGCAATCCCCGATCCAATAATAGCCACATCAAACTGTTTTTTCTTCATCGTATTCCTCTCGTTACACGCATATAAACGGCGATCAAGAGCCCCATAATAACCGCAATAATAATACTCAGCGCCATCGCTTCTGGCCGTGCCCCTAAATCTACATCAGTATACAACCGATAGGCCAAAACCGGTAACGCTGATGGATAACGCGACCCCAACAACAATGGTACCTCAAACGCGCCAAACGTAAATGCAAACACCAAAATCGAACTGGATAACAGCCCCGGCCAAATCAACGGCAAAATCACATACCGAAACCGCTGCCACCGATTAGCCCCTAAATTCTGTGCCACCGCTTCGTAATCCTCCCCCACCGTCTGCAAGGTGGCTAACACAATCACCCCCATAAAAATGGTGCTCTTCCACACATACTCTAAGATAATACCAATTCCCCATGGATCATAAACCAACGCCGGAAAATCGGCCGGCACCTCAATCAAACCAAAATAGTGACCGATACGGGCTAAAAAGCCACTCTGGGTTACTAAAAAGAGAATACCAATCCCCCCCACCAGATGGGGAATCGGCAAATTGAATTGAAACAGCGCTGTAATAAACCGTTTCCCCCGCATCGGCCGCCGCAACAACAACGCCAACCCCACCGCCAGCACCGCCGATACCGTCGTACTCACCCCCGCAATCCATAACGTCAACAACAACGACCGCCCAAAGGCGGGCGCAGTTAACACCGCCCAATAAGCCCCACCCTCCCCCCAACCAACGCCCGGCACATACCCCCAACTTTGAACCAAAGCCAAGCTCAGCCCCCCCCCAAACAAAAATAAGACCACGGCCAAGGCTGGGGCCAACATCACCCCAACCTTGAGCCGTTCACGATTTTTAGGACTCACTACTGCTCTAAGACGTTCTCAACCCACCCTTGTTCAAAGGCGGTCAACCATGGCGCTTGCAACTCTGGCAAACGGTGAGCGGCCAACTCTTCGGTAGGCAACGTCGCTGTCCCCCGTGGAATCGTATCGAATAACGCTTGCCACGCCAACGGCAACAATGCTGGATCAACAACGGGCAAATCACCCCAATTAGCTGGTTGCGCTTTGCTCATCTGCGCATCGGGCGACAACAAGAAGTTAGCCACCACCATCGCCCCCGCTTTACTGCCTGAGTTGTACGGAATAGCGACATAATGGGTATTGGCAATCGTTCCTTCCTCGAAGACGAAGGTGCGGGTTGTTTGGGGATAACGGCCGTTTTCCACCAAACTACTCGCCTCCGCCGGATTATACGCCATATCAAAACTCACTTCCCCATTGGCAAACAGATCCTGCATCTGCGTCCGACTTTCCGGATAAGTCGCTCCCTCCCGCCACAAAAACGGCTCAATCTCATTCAACAACGCCCAACACGCCGCCGCATTCGCCTCAAACACAGCCTGATCAAACTCACCCAACATCGACTCATACCCACCCGCCGCATGATAACAAATATGACGCATAAACGCGCTACCCGTAAAATCCGGTGGCGCAGGATAAGCAAACTGCCCCGGATTCGCCTTAATCCATTCGATTAAGGCGGCGATATCAGCCGGTGGCTCCGCCACCCGCGCCGTATCATAAATCATCACAAACTGCGCTTTCCCGTACGGGGCTTCATACCCATCAACCGGAAAACCAAAATCATTGGCCACACTAGGATCATCCCAATTCACATACGCCGAACTCGGCAAAAATTGGGACCAATTACCATACAATAAATCAGCTTGACGCATCGTGCGGAAATTTTCACCATTGACCCACACCAAATCAATCGAACCATCCTCATCTTGCCCCGCTTCCTTCTCCCCCAAAACTTTGTTGATATACTCCGTCGCATCACTAATCGGCACCATATTCAACTCGACCCCATATTGGCGCTTAATATCATCAGCCACATACCCCGTAATCCAACTATTAATCAGATCACTACCACCCCACATATAAAAATTAACCGTTTGCCCATTCGCCTCGGCCAAAATATCATCCCACGTCTGCCCCTCATACTGCGGCGGCGCCGCCGCCCCCTCGGGAGCCACCTCAATCTGATCCGGCTGTGGCCGCGCCCCGCCCATATCATCTCCCGACTCTGTCTCCGTTCCCGTCTCCGCCCCCCCTTCCGTTACCTCAACCCCACCTCCATCCGCCCCATCCGCTTCATCAACCGGCGTCTCCTCCCCACCACCACACGCCACCAATAACAACATCAACATCAACAAAAATATCTTTTTCAACTTAAATCTCCTCTTCTTAATATCAAATTATTTAAGTTGTTTAACTTAAAGATTTCACACTTTTAAATTAACAACTTCAACGTATTAAACGGCATACTTTCAAGATCAAATGTTGACAATCTTTAGTTTAATACAATTAGTAGACTGTAACACAAATAAACTGCAAACCAAGTATAATCAGGACAGTTGTCATTCCTGCGCAGGCAGGAATCCACTTACCGCCACCACGCAAACCATTTCTTAAACAACTTAGCCACCAACGGCGTAAACCGTGTCCGATTCCACGCATCCCCCGCCTTTTTCATCGCTTCCGCCTGCGTCGGATACGGATGAATCGTGTTCGCCAACGTGCTCAACCCTTTGCCCGCCATCATTAACACCGCTATCTCCCCAATCATCTCCCCCGCATGACGGGCAATAATCGTCGCCCCCAAAATTTTATCTGACCCTTTCTTGGCATAGATTTTCACAAAACCTTCTTCCTCATCCGCCTTTCCCCGATCAGTATCGGCGATGCTGATATGAAACGTATCCACCTCTATCCCTTGCGCCTCGGCCTCATAATCAAACAACCCCACATGCGCAATCTCCGGATCCGTATACACCGTCCACGGAATAATCAAATCACTATACTTTTTACGCCCAAAGAAAAAGGCGTTTTGGATAAACATGCGCGCGGTAGCATCGGCCGTGTGCGTAAACTGCGCCGGAATAGCCACATCCCCCGCCCCATACACATCCTTATTCGTCGTTTGTAGACGATCATCCACCACCAACCCCTTCTTATTGTACTCGATACCCGCCGCCTCAAGATTAAGCCCCTCCACATTAGGCCGCCGCCCCGCCGCCAGCAAAATCTCATCAAAAACCAGCTTTTTCGTCTCCCCCTGGTATGCAAACGTAACCCGCTTCCCCTCGGCCACCCGCTCAATCTTCTCCGTCTTACTTTCCAAATAAAACGTAATCCCATCCCGCGCCAACGCCTTTTGAATAATTTCTAACCCATCCGCGTCCCGCAAACCCCCAATCACCGGCATAATATCAAACACTGCCACCTCACTCCCAAAACGAGCGAACGCTTGCGCCATCTCCGCCCCAATCGGCCCCGCCCCGATAACCGCCAGCCGCTTCGGCCGTTCCGTCAACTCAAACACACGCTCATTATTGATATACCCCACCTCATCCAAACCAGGAATAGGAATATGCGCCGCCCGCGAACCGGTGGCAATGACCGCTTTATGGAATTCAATCGTCACTCCATCAATCGCAAACGTATTCGAGCCCGTAAACGACCCCGTGCCCAGATAAAGGTCGATACCTAAATCCTTAAACCGTTGCGCTGAATCATGGTGGCTGATTTCGGCCCGGATGCGGCGTACCCGCTCCATGACGGCGGGAAAATCAACTTCGACCTCCCCCTTAACGTGGACGCCATAGTCAGCGGCGCGACGAATATCGCCAACCGCTTTGGCCGAGCGGAGCAACGTTTTCGAGGGAACACAGCCGGTGTTGAGGCAATCTCCGCCCAGAAGATGCTTCTCCACTAGGGCGACGCGGGCACCCATGCCGGCCGTGGCCACGGCGGCGACAAGCCCGGCCGAGCCACCACCAATCACCAACACATTATACTTACCCGCCGGTGTTGGATTAACCCAATCCGGCGGATGCGTATTATGCACCAACAGTTGATTATACTCATCAAACGGTTCAACTTTTATATTTTCAGCCACAAAACACCTATATCCTTCTTAAATATTGATACGATTCCCCTCGTCATTTCGAGCGTAGTTCAATCCGTTTCACACCAATATAACCATACACTTAAAACACGGATTGAACGAAGTCGAGAAATCTGCCCTCATCTCACATACGTCAATTTTGACAAAGGCAAAACAGATCCCTCTCTATTTCCCCCAACCTACGCTTCCACCTCATCCCCACCCCGTCGCTTCAAATATTGCGAAATACCAATACTCACCGCCACCAACGCCACCGAAAACGCAAAAATCTTCGGATCCAGCGATACATTCCCCGCCAGCAAATCATCCAACGTCCCAAACGACGTCCCCAACAACACAAACGAGACCGTCCCCGGTAACGACCCAATCACTGTTCCCCACAAAAAGCCCTGCCAATTAATTTTCAGCACCCCCGCCGCATAGTTGACCACATCATACGGCAAAAACAGCAATCGCATCAACAAAACTGTCTCAAAACTATTCTCTCGCATCCGTTTCGTATACCGCTGAATAAATCCCGTCCCCTCTTGCTCCTGCAACAGATCCTCGCCCAAATACCACCCAATCCCATACGCCACCATCGCTGACGCATTTGCCCCAACAATCGTATAAACCAAGCCGATAGGGCCAAACAGAAAGCCACCCAATAACGTCAACGCCGTCGCCGGGAAGAAAATAATCGGCCGCAACGTATACAAACCGATATAAAAAAGCGGCCCCAACAAACTCCCTGTCAGAAAAGTGGCCAACAAAGTCACACTGTCACGGACCGTTAACTCATTCACATGCGCATAAAGATAATATCCCCCCAACAACACCCCCCAAAACAGAACCGCCACCAACTTAGCCCGATGCTTCAGCCAAAACCCCTTATCCCCCATCGGTTCCCCACCATCAATCATCACTTTCGCCATAACTTTGTCGTCTCCTACTCATTACACATTTTACCCACCATTATTATAGACAACAATCGTTATCAATTTCTTACTTAAACCCGTTTAAACAGCCCCTCCTCTAACATACGGTCAACCGTGGGTCGCAATCGCCACATCGGCACTCCTATCTTTTCCGCAATCCCTAGCAAATCACGCGTTCCATCCGCATAAGCAATTAAATTCATCATCTCCCGTACCAGCGCCCCACTCTCTTTGGTACTAATTGTCGGATACAAACCCCGTTTGCCCAACTGCGGCTCGCCAAAAACAGTCACTTTTACCGTCTCATTTCCCTCAAGACATTCAAGGCACATGCGCAAAACATCATAAGCACCCTCTAAACCAGCCGGTTCAATCAAATCCAAATTATCCAACGACGTATGATATTCAGGATACATCCCATATTTAGTCCGCATCACCGAGGCGACTGGCAAATCAACCCCAGGGCTACAATATTGTCGTTCATCACTCCCCCGTTGCAAATAACTATACCGCACAAAATCTGGGTGCATATGCTTCAGAACATGCACCCCAATTTTATCAGCTAAACTATCTTCCTGTCGCGACGGCAAAAAAGAATAAGCCCGATTGTCACCCACACACGTAACATTAAACCCAGCAATAATACGCTCTTTCATCACCGCCAGATTTCGGCTCAAATACGTAATTGAGCCAATCGTTTCTGGTATAAATACAATCCGGTAACTATATTTACGTGGCTGTGATTGTAACCATTTAACCAAAAACGTCGTCACCGTCGGCCCTGACAACTCATTATTACCCATCGATGGATGACAAATATAAGTCGATAGAAAAATCTCTTCTTCCACTTCACCCGGAATCAGCACCTCACCATAATTCAACACCCCCGGCTCCAAATCACTATCAATCACAACCCGATAATCACCTTCCTGCAAACTTTGCCGCTGATTATGCGTCAAACAAAAACCCCACCGCTCTTTGTAATAAGACGTAATATACGGAATCGCATCAGGCTGATCCGGCAACGAATACAAATGCTTCTCCAACTCCGCCAATGACAGGACTTCATCAACCGGCACCGAATACCCAACCACATGCAAATTTGAATCCTGAAAATCAACAATTTTATTCCCCTCCGGATCCAAAATATACGCATCCCGAATATTCCATTCTGGCGGCACCATCCAATCAAAAACCTGCGTCCCAGACGGTACCGCAAAAACCTCTAAATCATCAATCTTTTCTTGCAAAATCCGCAACGTTTCCCGCACCCCCTCCCCCGTCAAACTCCGACAAATCGGAAACAAACGTGACGCCAACTCATAAATTGATTCACCCATGTCAGACATACGCTTTCCTTTTCCTACAAATTCATTCAAACAGCTTTGAGTATGATCATACTATCCAAACTCAATATCACAGGCTCACATATTTAACCAAGTTTAATTCGCCACAAATTGAGTAATATCTGGTTTAACCATTGCCTCATCAGCCGCCGTCAATAACCATGGACGATAAGGCAATGTCATTTTGATCAAATCGAAGGTTTGTTTAGCTGAAATCGCCCCCACAAACCCCCTTCCCACTCGTTGTGTTCGATACAAACCCTCTAATCTTGCTAAACGATCAAAGGGTTCAAACTTAGCTTCTGTCCCATCGGCTAAATAACGCACAAACAAACAACTCTCTCCATCAATTATTTGATCATTATATATTATTTGCCCCTTAAACAGCTTGTCAAAACGATAAGGCACATTTAAGCAACGTTCAACATAATGAATAAAAGTTGATCCAGCATCAAAATTGAAATTACAAATAATTCCATTATGGGCATAAAAACGATCAAAAAAACTATCTACCCCATAAGCATTCACAGGCATATTCGTTGTTAATTCAACCGCTTTAGCACCAATCGCCGCCACCGATATACAAGGGTCTAATGAGCGGTGAACATCAGGATATTGACGTAGCATTTCTGTGAAAACACCACAGGTTGAGGCTGTCTCGTTATAATCAAATATCTGATTTTTGGGAAAAGAATAAGTGAAAGTTGGGACAACCAATGTTCCTTCCGCACCAATGACAGTTAGAACAGCTTCTAAAATGATTTCAAATGCATCAGCAACCGTTTTGGCTCCCTCTGGACGTCCAAAAAACCCGATATTACTATGCGAATACAAAGTGTCACCACGTTTTATTCCAATGTTTTTTAACGCTGTAACAAATTCGGCTTGTGTATAATGGACACGCGACACAGCAACTATTTCACTCCTGTGACCAACCACCAATCAAGTTTTTCAAGGAATAATTGATCTTCAATCCGGCCTATTTGCAACTCTTTAAAATGGGGACCAAAATAAAACTCGATATAATTAGGGCTATCAAAAAAGAAATGAATCTGTCCCTGACGAAAATCACCAGGCCGCTGAATTTCATATTGATGATGACCACGAGTTTTACCATTCAATAAAATTTTATGAGTTGGCCCAGTTGTTGACAACAATAAACGTCCACCAGGCTTCAAAACACGGGCATACTCTTTTATACTATCCTTAATTGCTTCTTCAGTACCCACATAATGAATCACATTCCATGAAACCAAATAGTCAAAACTATTATCATCAAATGGAATATTTTGATTATCGCCAACCCGAAAATCAGCCTCTAAGCCAAGGTTTTCAAAGGTCTGCGCCACTTGACTACAAATATCTTCATGAATTTCAACCCCTGTCACTTTCATGCCTAATGAAGCTAATAACATTGTATTATTACCATTACCAAAACCAATATCGAGAACAGATTTCCCCGCCACATCTTCACGCTGACCAGTAACATAATCCCCCTTCAACAAACGTACTAATGTTTCACTTGGATAGGCTAAATCCTCACCTCGATTTTTATACAATTGATAAGCATGCGCCCAATCATGGGACATATCAGTAGCAGCCTTATTACTCATTTTTTTTATCCTTTCTTTCTTGTATGATCTCGCTTAAACCAGCCATGGTAACGAAGCGTCGATCTTGAAAATCATCTTCATCAAATTCAATATCAAACTCTTGTTCAATTGCTTCAATCAATTCAATAACTGCAAAAGAATCAATCAAACCAGCATCAAAATAATTATCAGTTTCAATATTAACTGGTAATGGCTCCCCTGTATACTCTTCAAAATAGTTTTTCAACCAAGGTACGTATAAATGCATAATCAATCCTACTTACTCAATAACAAAACACCGAGCAGGCGCACCATCACCTTCTTGAATTTTAAGTGGTGCCACTACCAAATAAACTTCTTTAGCTGTTAACGCATTCAAGTTGACCATATATTCAACTAGCACAATTTCATCACCTAACAAAATCTTATGTACAGGTGCATCTTTATCACTATTACGGCCATTTTGAGGGTTATCTGGTTGCGGTGTATCCATCGCTAACAAACGACAACCCTGTGTAACTAACCATTGTGCCGCCTCCTCTGACAAAAAGGGGTGATCACTGTAATAACGACTATTGCCTAAAGCCTTAATATCCCAATCAAAGCGTAAAATAAGACGTTCATAGGAGGATGTTCCAACGGCCGTTTTCAACATCTCCACATCAATCTCACTAAAATCTGGTAACTCCGAAAAATCCACCACCGTTGCTTGACCACACAACTGATCCAAACCAATAAACTCCACTGTCCCTCCATCCTTGATAAAATGACGAGGGGCATCAATATGCGTACCTGTATGCGTACCCAATGTTAACTTCCGTGTTTCCCGATTTTCAATACCATGACGAGCTAACTGTGTGATTTCTACAAAAGGATGCCAATGCGCGGCAAATGTTTGCATCCCCTCTTTTAAGAGCATCGTCAAATCAATTATTTTTTGACCCATTATCTTATTTTCCTTTTACCTGAATCAATTCACCCAACGCACCAGTTGGCGTTCTAAACAAAACAATTTCTAATCGTTTGCCATTAACTACTAATGAAAAAGGTTCTGTGAAAGCGCTCGCACCCGCTTTAGCAATTTTTTGGCTATCCTGATCAAGTTTGTTGCTCAACAAGGCTAAACAAGGATATCCTGCACTATCTAGTGTACACGGTTCAATTGTATCATCAAGCACTAACTTAAGACGACAAGACCAATCAGGTACAGGCGATATCAATTTCAGTAAGTTTGGCTCGCCACTCTTTCTAAATCGCAAGGCTTCTTGCCAAAACGCCTGTTCAACTTGTGGATCAGGTGTATGTAAAACGATATGGTCTTGATAATATTGATACGGCCCACGGCCTGACGCTACAACAGGACCATGATTTGTGATTTCAACCGCTACCCCCCCTTCTTTTGGACGGAACAAAGCCAAATCATGATATGGTTGATAATGACCCAAAAATCGCTTTTTTTCAATTGCATTAGGCTGGTTATTTTCTGCAAATTGACAAACAAACCCTTCTTTTTCCAATGATTGCTGGCCAACGGTCATATCTGTAACCGTCAAAGCCAAATGATCTACACCTAAAATCATGTCAACAACTCGCGCAACTGATTTTTTTGTATTTTCCCTGTACTTGAGCGCGGCAACTCAGCTAATATCTTGAATTCAGAGGGAACCGCATCTGGCTGTAAATTTTCTTGGCAATATCGTTTCAATTCTCCCAGATCAACTTCTTGATTCAAATCAATGACTAGACAAGCCACAATCTCTTCTCCCCATACTGCATGAGGCCGCCCAATAACAGCTACGTGCAAAATACCAGGATAATGTAACAACCGCTCTTCAACAGCACGGGGGCTAACATTGACCCCACCATGAATAATCAAATCTTTCAAGCGACCTGTAATATACAAATAATTATCTGCATCAAGATAACCAACATCACCTGTTGGGAACCATCCATCCTGCAATGGTGATATAATTTGATTATCATCTGGATTAAGATAACCAGCTAATGCATATGGTGTTTTAAGCCATATGGCACCTTCCTCACCAACAGGTAAAGAATGACCGCTTTGGGTCCGCGTTTCCAATTGAATCCCATCTAAAAATTGTCCCACAGAGTTGGAACGGATTTCATTATTTCGGTGGTTACTCGTTACAAATAATAATTCTGACAACCCATAGCTTTCTAGACAAGGGGTATGGAATTTAGTTTCAAACGCTTCTTTTGTGGCCGAGGGTAATGGCGCTGTACCCACAAAAACATATTTCAAATGTTCTTTTGTCCATTTAGGTAATTCTCGATTACGTGTTAACCGTGATAGAACAGCTACCATTGTAGGTGTTAACCACATAGTATTCACATTATATTTTTGCGCAGGTTGCCAAAATTTCAACGCCTGTTGCCCACTAAATTTGGCCCCAATAATGACAGTACCCCCAGCCAGAATCGGGCAAAGTACTGTGTTAAGAAATCCAGCCATATACCCCATAGGTAAAACATGTAACATCCGCACGTTTTTATCAAAATCTACTAAACGATTAAAGGCTAATGCGTTGGCAAGCATAGTTTCAGTATAATGAGCAACACCCTTGGGCTTATCCGTCGTTCCCGAAGTAAAAAAGACACCAAAAATGGCTCTTGAATCCACTAAAAAGATTTTTTCTGGTACGGCTTTCTCCGCTGTAAAATCAAATTCTCGCTTAGATGTAATCAGCAAATGAGGAGAGACTATTTGCTTAATATATTTTTTATCAACCTCTGGCAAACTACTATTAACAGGAACAATCGTAAAGCCCCCAATTAAACAAGCAAAATAGCTAAGAATAAACTCAATACCATTATCTAATTCAACCGCAATATAATTGCCAGCAACCATTCCCTTTGTTTCAAACTGATGTATCAATCCAAATACACATCGCCAAAATGTTTTATGCGTTATTATCTCCCCAGTCGGCAAAACAAAAGCTGGTGTATTACACTCTTTATAATCCTGAATAAACCCCGACAAAAAATCTAATGGCGAATCCATCAACTTTGCTCCCCACCATAATAATGCTTATACAAAGGTTTCCAAGCCCCCTGAACACCCTCATCAGCCAAACGTTCAGCCTGTTCCTTAACCAAGTCTTGAGGTGCATCTGCTCTATCATGTTCGCATACTGCCACAATTAGGCGGCGTGGATCAACTCGATATTTTGTCGCATATGATTCAATAATAGGCATATAGCTAGAGTGAAAAAGAGCAAGTCCCGAAACCATGTCGATCGAACTCAACCCACGGGCTGTAATAAACGGATGTATCAATTTCTCGCCAATATCCATCACGGCTATAGGATCGATATTCATATCAATTCCCCGTTGCATTAATGCGCACAAAAATTGTTCTGTTGATGTATTACCAGCACTACGTCCGAAACCTTGTAAAGATGTATCAATAATTTCAATACCTAATGATTGTGCTTTTAACGCATTTGCGACCCCTAAACCAAGGTTATTATGACCATGGAAACCTAATCGAATTGTAGTTGATCGTGCTCGGATAGCATCGACATAACGCTCAATATCTTCGGGGAGCATACCCCCAGCTGAATCAACAATATAAACAACATCCGCGCCAAATTTTTCTGCTTGCAAAGCATATTCAGCAAAATCATCTGGTGCTGAGACATAAGATTTCATAAAATTAGCACAAACAAACATATCATATTTTTTGGCTCGTTCGATAAATGGCCGAGCTTGTTCATAATCTTCAATGTTGGTACCAATACGAATAAAATCCATTCCGTATTTGCCCGCCAAATCTACATGCCGTAATTCAGCTATGCCTGGAATGCAAAACATCCCCCAATCAGCTTCTTTAATTGTTTCCGCAGCAACCTTTAAATATGTCTCATCTGTCTCGGCCGCCACCCCCTTTCCTTGTTCAGAAGCACCTAAGCCAATACCATGACCCACTTCTATCATATCAAAACCAACTGATTCGAGCCCCGCAGCTATTTGTTGTGTATCATGCGCTGTAAATTGGAAATTAATAACATAACTACCATCTCGTAATGTACATTCTAAAATCCGTGGTGAAGACATAATTCAATCCTTTCTTAAATAGCATCAATCTTTATATATTAATTGTTCCCATCATTCAAACAAGCAGTTCCCGGAAGACTGTTAAAAGACAATCTGTTAACAACCTTCCGGGAAACTTTTACGCTATTAATGCTAAATGGTTTTCTAACTAGGTTATGATACCTGAAAACCAGACATTGGCAATCTACCTATTATTGCCCAATTACTATAGAATAATCAAATTCTCCCATACGAGTTGACAATTCTGCGCGATCACCACAATCACCCACGGCCGTAATTCCATAATAATTATTGGCACTCACATCACCTGCCCCCCCAAAGTGAGCTAACGGAACTGTTGATGATATATCTTCTTGAATAATACCACCATCACCTAGGACAAAATAGGGATCATTACTACGCCATAATTCATACTCTACAGCACCATTTACATCCCAATTAAAGTAAAGATCAGGCAAACTTAAATCGATCTCGTTATTGATGACTTGTTCTGGAATAGAGCATGCCTGCTCCACAACAATTGTCACTTCTACTTCACGCTCGGCCTGAGGTGCCATCATTAACACCCACATAGCACCACGATCAGCACCCCCATCATCATCGCCACGGGCACCAATCATCAAATCTAATACCCCATTATTATCATAATCACCACCATAAGTAATCGAATCTCCAAACAGATCGTCATTATCTAATGCCCCCTCAAAACCACCAACAATGTCACTTAATTTAAAGAACTCTTTCACACTCCCATCCCGATTTAATAACAATATCCATATTGAACCACGCCAATCACCACCATCGTCGTCACCATACGCGCCAACTGCTATATCACCAATCCCATCTCCATTAATATCGTTCAAATAATGTATATCACCACCAAACAAGTCATCATTATCAAGTGCACCCTGAAAACCACCAACCATGTCGCCAATTTTTTGTTTCGCCTTTACGGTACCATCTGAATTCAAAAACAAAACCCATACTGCCCCACGATTAGAACCTAAACCCTCATCACTAAAAGCACCCACAACTATATCATCAACGCCATCATCATCTAAATCACCTAAAGGCGCTATACCAGCTCCAAACAAATCACCATTATTCAACCCAACACCAAATCCACCAGATGTTGAACTAATCTTCTGTTCATAACGCACAGTCCCATCCGGATTTAAAAACAAAATCCACACCGCTCCTCGCGCACTCCCACCATCATCATCCCCATACGCCCCAACTGCTATTTCCAGCAAACCATCACCATCTAAATCACCAATCTGTTTCGCATTAACACCAAATCGATCTTCATTACTTAAAGGCCCAGTAAATCCACCTTGTAAACTACTAATTTTCTGCTTGGTTTTTACCGTCCCATCCCGATTTAAAAACAAAATCCACATAGCTCCTCGACGATAGCCACCATCCCCATCATAAAAAGCAGACACCCCTAAGTCGACAACACCATCCCCATCCAAATCACCAATCGCCGCCAACCCTGCCCCAAAGTTATCATCATCATCTAAACCAGCTCCAAACCCACCAGCAGTTGAGCTAATTTTTTGTTTGGTACGTACCGTTCCATCTGAATTCATAAACAAAATCCAGACAGCCCCTCGATCAGGACCACCATCATTATCAGAGGGTGCTCCAATCGCTATCTCATCAACTCCATCCCCATCTAAATCCCCAATTCGATGACCATAATTACCAAAGAAATCCCCATTCCCTAATCCCGCCCCCAATCCACCCGCTGTACTACTAATCTTCTGCTCACTCAACACCAAATCCCCATTACCCTCACTAATCACATACGTAAATGTCACCACCCCCGTAAAATCAGTCGGTGGCTGATACGTAAACCCACCATCACCCGCCCAAATCAACGTCCCCTCGGCCACCCCCACCCCCAACGTCGGCGTAAACACATGCCCCTCCACATCCCAATCATTGGCCAACACCCCCTCAACCGACCCCACCACCAAATCCGTATTCGCCGTCGTCGTATACACATCTACCCCACTCCATGGCGCATCATTAATCGGCAACACCGTCATCGTCACCATTGCCGGTGCCGATAACGATACCCCATCATCAGCTTGATACGTAAATGTCATCACCCCGTAATAATCAACCGGCGGCGTATACGTAAAATGCCCATTCCCCCGCAAATCCATCCCCCCCATCATCGGCCCCGTCGCCAATACCGCTGTTAACCCAGCCGTATCCCCTTCCCCGTTATCATCATTGGCCAATAACGTCTGTCCCCACACCTTA
>DATHYN010000085.1:0-14715 GCA_035459145.1 Anaerolineae bacterium
CCATCCCCTACCTCCCCGCCTTCACCAACTTCGCCACCATCTCCCCCACATCCTTACTCGTCACCAACGTCTCCCCCACCAACACCGCATCCACCCCAATATGCTTCATATACTGAATATCAGCCGTATTCTTCAACCCACTCTCCCCCACCACCGCCACATCCTCCGGAATCATCGCCCGCAACCGCGCCGTATTCTCAAAATCCACCTCAAACGTCTGCAAATTCCGATTATTCACCCCCACCACCCTCGGCCCCAACGGCAACACCCGCTCCAACTCCTCCTCCGTATGCACCTCCACCAACGCCGTCATCTTCAACTTATGCGTCAAATCCAACAACGCCTTCATCTCCCCACCCTCCAACACCGACGCAATCAACAACACCGCATCCGCCCCCGCCACCCGCGACTCATACACCTGATACGGATCAAAAATAAAATCCTTCCGCAACACCGGCACCCGCACCGTCTCCTTCACATCCCGCAAATCCGTCAACGACCCTTGAAAATGACGCCCATCCGTCAACACCGAAATCGCCCCCGCCCCATTCTCCTCATACGTCCGCGCCAACCGCGACGCCTTATAATTCGGCACCATCAACCCCCTACTCGGCGACGCCTTCTTACACTCCGCAATCAACGTCACCCCCGACGCCTTCAACGCCCCATGAAAATCCACCGGCTTCCGCGTCACCATCGCCATCGCCTTCAAATCCGTCAACGACACCTCCCGCATCCGCTTCGGCAACTCGTTCCGATGATACGCCATAATCTCATCCAAAATCTTCCCCCGCCGCTTCGATAAATTCGATACACTCATCTCTTCACCTCATTCCGATGACAACCATTCAAGCCATCACTCATAATAATTATTCTTAGCCCCACCACCTGCTATTCTAAACATTCTAACAACCTACGAACATAACCAATTCTACCATACTACCACCAAACCGTGCCTCTACTCACAATCACAATACCAAAATGTGCGCTTCATTTCAGTAAAACCCCAATAAAACACACCCTTTGCCCAACCCCACTTTTCCAACTCCCCCCCTACTCACCCCACCAATACAAAAAACCCGTCCAATCCCCAAAATCCACGTCAATATCGCCAAACCTCACCTCCACCAAAATCTCTCCTCCACCACACAACCAAAAAAATCCCCAAAATCCCCGAAATCCGCGTCAAAACCACCAAACCTTACCCCTGCACATCATTACAACAGCCAATTCCAAGTTACTTGTTTTCCATACATCCTCCTAACTCCCCGCCTGAATGCCA
Organism: Anaerolineae bacterium; assembly: GCA_035459145.1. Taxonomy (GTDB): domain Bacteria; phylum Chloroflexota; class Anaerolineae; order Promineifilales; family Promineifilaceae; genus DATHYN01. The sequence goes on from DATHYN010000085.1 coordinate 1,283, forward strand.
TAATCAAACTCCCCCATCCTTTTTGACACAGCCCTATCACTACCACCACACACAGTCGCCTCAACATAATAAAAATAATTATTAGCCACATCACCCACCCCCGTCCCATCCGTCACCATAAATCCCGTCACATCCGCTTGCCACAAAACAAAACTCCCATACGGATTTACAGACCGATAAACATCATACCGACAATTACTACTCACATCATTCCAACTTAACTCAACACGAATACGATTGAGCAACGTAATCGATACCGCTGGCGAAATAGCGACCAAAGATCCATTATGCCCTACACTCCAATCCGAGAAACTGCCAATACCAGATCGAGTAACATAACCATTATTAAAAGTGGTATCATTGACCTCACCGCCACAATCCCAACCATCAACAATACCATAAACACCATAATCAACGAGAACATTCCGGTTACACACACGGGACATACTATTAGGATTACTATAAGGCAAAGTCATCGTGATATCAAAACCAGTAGCAATATTACCCGCAACATGCCACCATTGCTCCGTTTGCACAAAATCAGTGGCCAATGGATGACTAACCCCCATCTCTTCTACTGTAATACAATCAAGACCATTAGCCACCCCCACCGTAATTGAAACAACATTACCAGTAGCAAAGGGAAAACTATACGTCCCCGCTAATTCACCAACACCACAGGATGAACTCGTTAATAGCTCATGCACTTCCACAGCACCTATATCACAACTGACACCATAAACACGGCCAGCACCACGCTGATCAAAAGGAAACGATGAAGAACAATTCCCATTATCAATCGCCGGACTCCCCAATACTGGCCGATGCGTCATCGCTGGTCCACCATTATCAGCTAACGGCCCTAAACTGGGATCAATACCAACAATATTATTATTCACACCGTTCAATAAATTGCACGCATCCTCACCCACATCCTCGATAAGATTGTGCCCACCATCAACAAGCGTTGAATTCCCATTCAAAACACAATCTCCCCCTTCACTATTAGCCATAATACTATTTTTTATAGTCAAACTAATATTATCACCATATAGACCACCACCATCAGCAATACCAAAAGTAGGATTTATAGGATCCCTAGCTTGATTATTTGAAAAGGACATACTCTCCATGGTAACATTATTATTTTCAACATATATACCACCACCATAGTTTGCCTCGTTATTAGAGAAAGTTATATTATTAAGGGTAAGATGACCACTACTATACACACCACCACCCCGACTATTTTCTCTGCAAGTAGTATTTATACGAACACAAAATTCACTTGTATGCAGTACAGCCACTATATTATTGGAAAAAGTTGTGTTGCTAATAATAACATTATCACTAACATTATATAGCCCCCCACCGTGACTGTTTTCATAACAAAAATTAGGGTCAAGTACACAAACCTCATCCGTATGCTCCAATAGACTTATATTAAAATCAAATGTGGTATTGTTAATGATGAGATTGCTATTGATATTATTGTATAAACCAGCACCATGGTCAGCCATATTATAAGCCAAAATCGTGTCGTTAATACTCATATCACTAGAAATATTATATACTCCGCCACCTCGGCCAATCACACCACCCCCCGATTCAACCGAGTTACCCGCAATGCTTGATTTATAAATAGTAAGCGTACTATTCATATTATACAAACCACCACCTTCCCCCACAGCCCTAACCGAGTTACCCATAACAGCTGTCGTACTAACGACCAGATTACTATCAAGGCTATACATGCCACCACCCAAACCATTAGCATAATTGTTAAGAATCCTTGTGCTACTAATAATGAGCCCACTATGGGCATTATATATAGCCCCACCAAAACTACCAGCCGCGTTATCCTGAAACAATGTCCTAGCTATAATAAAACTACTATAATTATTAAATAAGGCCCCCCCATAACCAGCCGTGTTGGTATAAAAAGTTATACCATCCAATCGAGGATTACTATAATCATTGTACATCCCCCCACCATAGTTAGCCGCCGAATTCCCAATGAACAATGCATTGCTAATAGTGGGATTACTATTACTTTGGTTAACCATACCCCCGCCCCAATTAGCAGCTATATTATCACCAAAATTTGTATTGCTAAGAACAGGACTACTATTATTTTGGTTAACCATCCCCCCACCCCAATCAGTAGCCATATTATCCACAAAATCTGTATCATTAATAATAGGGCTACTATTATCGGCATTGAACATGCCCCCTCCATAAATAGCCATATTATTTACAAACACCACATTACTAATGATAGGACTACTATTCTGGTTAAATAAACCACTTCCATAATTAGCTACATTGCCAACAAAAATGATGTCGTTAAGAATCAAATCACTATTATTGTTGTACATGCCACCACCATAATAATGAGGTGGCGACTCTCCATAGGCCGAGCCAGCCATAATGATAAAGCCATCCAATACCGTACTATTAGTAAGCCCTACTGTACTAACCACATGATACGCATTAGTCCCCGACAAATGGTCAGTTGCGGTAGGCGTGGCACTGTTATTATCACTATCAACAGTCGGTGCAAACGGCAAATCATCCTGACTTAAATCACCACTTAATATCGTATAATGAATAGGTGGATTACGCTGACTACGCATCGTTTCCGTAGCCACGAAACCACCATACAAAACAACGCCCCCTTTTAGCTCGAAGCTTGCATACACATCATCATCAACTTGCCCCATACCATCATCGGGATAATAAACCCCTTCCGCCACCCAAATCTCATCACCAACCGTCGCCGCCAACAACGCATCTTGCACATTCGTATACGCTTTCGTCCAACTACTACCATCAGGATTACTATCGAGACTATCCGCATCCACATAAATAACAGGCGTATTGGCTTGACTAGTCGGCAATGCCCCCCACAAAATCACATAAAGTACCAATAAGAAAACAACAATATTGCCACCCACAATCAACTGCCTAATCCCCACCCTTCTATTCTTCTGATTCATGCGCTATACCCTTTATATGATTTTGAAACTGCCTCAATACATCCTATTACCACCTGAGTTCTACAATTCCCCCTCCCAACGTCATTTCGAGCGCAGTTCAATCCGCCCCACCCTCGACAAAACCCACTCCTAAATCAAGGATTGAACGAAGTCGAGAAATCTACCCTAAAAACACATTAACCAACGCATCCACAGGTTTAATTCATTATCAAACTCATGTTATCCCATTATTAGACTCATCAAGAACCTCTTGAATAACATCCTAATACAGCCCGACTAGGGCTGTCATACCTGCGGAAGCAGGTATCCACTTCCAACATTCACCTCTAATTCCACCTAGTTCTCAGCAAATACACCTCCATTCTATCACACAACTCCACCAAACCTATCATCCCTCACCTCCACGCTTCAATTCCCGCTCCTTACCATCAATATGCTTCTTCAAATTATCATAATAATCCCCCTCCCGAATCTCATCCTTAATCGCCCACAAACGAATAATCGCCTTTGAAACTTGCTGATAAACCTGTGGATATTTCTCTTTAACCACCTGAATACTATAATTTGGATCGCCATGAGCTATATCATTTCTTAAATCTCTAACATTTTCCCATATAGGATTTAATTTACCACGTTCCTCTCGTCTATTTATATTCAGCCATTTAATACGTCCAATAGCTGAACTAAATTCTTCATCTTTACTTGTAAACAATGCCTGCAAAATAACCATTAAGAGCAAAAAGGCATGTTCAACATTCTCTAATTTTGACAATGTTCTATGATAACTCATTGCCAACTGCATTACTCTATCAAATGTGTACTTATCATTATCCCATTTATGTTCCAGCAACTGATGAAATGTATTAACTACTGCTTGATGATTCTGCTCAATCAGCATAGATTTCTGGTGACCAAAATGTGAAAACAGATATGGCTTGGTTAATGGTGATGACAGCCACAAAGGGGTTTGTTCATGAAACATATTCACTTCATATGTTTTATAATAAGTAAAGCCAAAAGTTGTATGCAACCGCAATGCATCAAAAATAGCACGCTCGATTTGACCAAGTTCATTAGATCCTGATTGCTTAAAAAATCTATCATATGGTGGTGGATAAAAAACATCAATAATTAAAAACACATCTGTTGCGGTATGTTTTGCAAGATGAATTGAAATCAACCGATCATGCACCTCCTCCGGCACATTCTCCATCAAATACGCGAAACCCGCCGGACCAGCCTCAATCTTCGCCAACTCAATCCGATATCGTGCCTCCCCTAACCGTCCTTCATATACAAACGGCCGTTCCCCCACCCCAAACCTAAACACCGGCGTAATCGACCTAAAAACAACCTTCTCCATAAAAACCTCCTTATCACTCCCCCCCCCCCAGCCCCCCTAATACCCCTGCGTCTTCCTAACCCACCCCTCCAACACCCGCAACGCCGCCCCACTCTCAACCGCCGCCCGCGCCTCCGCAATCCCCGCCCCCAAATCACCCCCATTCCGCGTACTCAACGCCATCCCCGCATTCAATAACACAATATCCCGCCTCGGCCCCCCATCCTCCCCACTCAAAATCCCCCGCGTAATCCCCGCATTCACCGCCGGTTCACCACCCACCAAATCATCAAGCGTCGCCCGCGCCAACCCATAATCCGCCGGATCCACCTCGTACGTCTCCACCTTCCCCCCACGCAACGCACTCACCCGATTCACCCCCGTCGTCGACATCTCATCCAACCCATCCGCCCCATGCACCACAAACGACTCATCATTCCCCAACTCCCCCAACGCCTCCGCCATCGCCTCCGTCAACTGCGGCGCATACACCCCAATCAACTGATGCTTCGCCCCCGCCGGATTCGTCAACGGCCCCAACACATTAAAAATCGTCCTCTGCCCCAACTCCCGCCGCGGCCCAATCGCATGACGCATCGCCGGATGATGCTTAATCGCATACAAAAACCCAATCCCCACCTCATCAATACACTCCCCCACCTGCTCCGCATTCAAATCCAAATTCCCCCCCAACGCCATCAACACATCCGCCGACCCCGACTTACTACTCGCCGCCCGATTCCCATGCTTCGCCACCTTCGCCCCCGCCCCCGCCACCACAAACGCCGCCGTCGTCGAAATATTGAACGTATGCCGACCATCCCCACCCGTCCCACACGTATCCAACAACGGCTCATCCGTCTTCACCGGCACCCGCACCACATGCGACCGCATCGACCGCGCACTCCCCCCAATCTCCGCCGCCGTCTCCCCCTTCATCCGCAACGCCGTCAAATAACTCCCAATCTGCGCCTGCGTCGCCCGCCCATCCATAATCACATCCATCGCCGCCTCCGCCTGCTCAAACGTCAACGACCGCCCATTAATCACTTCCCCAATCACTTCCTTCAATGACATCACAAAACTCCTTTAATCACAAAACCACAACCATTCCTGAGTCAACTTTTACCGCTTTTTCCCGAACAAAATCAACTCTAAGGACAAGTAACCTTACCCCTAAATCAACAAAAAATCCCCAAAATCCCCAAAATCCGCGTCCAAAACCACCAAACCTGCCTCCAACACACAATCACAATAGCAAATTCCAGATTATTTACTTTAACCCACTCACATCCGCAAAAAATTACCCAAAATCCGCTTACCATGCTCCGTCAAAATACTCTCCGGATGGAACTGCACCCCCACCGATGGATACTCCTTATGCCGCAAACCCATCACCTCACCATCCCGCGTAAACGCCGTCACCTCCAACGACTCCGGCAACGGCTCCTCCACAATCAACGAATGATACCGCGTCGCCTTAAACGGACTCGGCACCCCATTAAACAACCCCTTCCCCTCATGATAAACCGATGACGTCTTCCCATGCATCAACCTCTCCGCCCGCAACACATTCCCCCCATACACATGCCCCAAACATTGATGCCCCAAACACACACCCAACACCGGCACCGACGGCCCAAAATGCTTCAAAACTTCATTCGAAATCCCTCCATCCGTCGGATCACCAGGCCCCGGACTAATCACAATATGATCCGGCCCAATCGCCTCAATCTCCGCCACCGTCACCTGATCATTCCGAAACACCTGAATCTCAGCCCCTAACTCCCCAAAATATTGCACCAAATTGTACGTAAACGAATCATAATTATCAATCATCACTATCATAATATTTTCCTCCAGCCCCCCCACTCATATAAAAATCTATACACCCACCAACAAACACGGTCACCAAAGCCCTACTCACTCCCCTTCTGAATCTTCTCCATCCGCTTCCGCCCCTTCCGACTAATCTTGTTCCAGTTGCCCGTAAAGCCCATCGCCTTCTTCATCTGCATCAACGTATCATTGGCGATCTCTTGCATCCGCAACGTCCCTTCATAAATTACCTGCTCCACAAACCCACTATCCGCCTCCAACTCCCCCCGCCGATCACGAATCGGATCCAAGAAATTGTTCAACGCCCGCGCCAACTTCTCCTTCACTTCCACATCCCCCACCGTTCCTTTCCGATAACGACGCTTCAAATCATCCACCTCTTCCTTATTCGGATTAAAATGGTCATGATAAATAAAGACCGGATTCCCCTTCACCCGCCCCGGAATATCTGCCCGAATCCGATTCGGGTCCGTATACATACCATTCACCTTCTTCTCCACCGTCCGCCGATCATCAAACAACCCAATCGAATTCCCCAAACTCTTACTCATCTTCGCATTCCCATCCGTTCCGATAAGTGTGTCCCCTTCCACCAAATAATCGGGAATGGGGAAAACTTCTTCCTCATACAAATAATTAAACCGCCGCGCAATCTCCCGCGTAATCTCCACATGGGCCTGATTATCTTTCCCCACCGGCACCAGATGCGCCCTCGGCGTCAAAATATCCGCCGCCTGCAACACCGGATACCCCAACAACCCAAACACCATCTCCTCCATATTCGCCCCCCGCGCCATATCCTTCAACGACGGCAACCGACTCAACCGCGGCACCGACACCATCATCTCAAAAAACAGATTCATCTCATACACCGCATGAATCGAACTCTGTAAATAAATCGTGCACTTATCTGGATCAAGGCCACACGCCAAATTAGCCATCGCCACCTCAATCGCATTTTCCCGAATATTAAAAATATCCTCTTTCGTATTTTTCGTCGTCAACATATGCAAATCAGCAATCAAAAAGTAACTCTCATACTCATCTTGCAACTTAACCCGATTCCGAATACTACCAATATAATGTCCCAAATGCATCGCCCCTGTGGGCCGATCACCTGTTAATAAACGCTTTTTCTCACTCATTCTTCACTCCTAAACTTTCACCAAACAATACCATTCCCGGCCGAACTTTTGGCCGTTGCCTCCAATCTAAAGCCAGTTGAAAACAAGGCCAAAACGTACTGGAGGGATTCCCGCGTAGCCTCTACATAACAAACACCTATTCCGCTCGCTAAATCAACCCCTCCTCCACATGCGTCACCGCCACGGCCAACGCCCGCGCCTTATTCCAACACTCCTCATACTCCTTCGCCGGATCGCTATCCGCCACAATCCCCGCCCCCGCCTGCACATGCACTGTCTCCCCCTGCATCAACATCGTCCGAATCGCAATACACGTATCCATCTCCCCATTGTAACCAAAATGCCCCACCGCCCCCGCATACAACCCCCGTCTCTGCCCCTCTAAATCTTCGATAATCTCCATCGCCCGCACTTTTGGCGCCCCACTCACCGTCCCCGCCGGGAACGTCGCCCGCATCAAATCAAACGCATCCATCTCCGGCCGCAATTTGCCCGTCACATGACTCACAATATGCATCACATGACTATAACGCTCAATCACCATCAAATCACTCACCGTCACCGAGCCATATTCACTCACTCGGCCAATATCATTCCGCCCCAAATCCACCAACATCACATGCTCCGCCCGCTCCTTCGGATCCGCCAACAACTCCTCCGCCAACGCCGTATCCTCCGTCGGATCACCACCCCGTCGCCGCGTCCCCGCAATCGGCCGCACATGCGCCTCCCCATCCTCAAACCGCACATGCATCTCCGGCGACGCCCCAATCAACTGCAAATCATACGCCTCCCCAAAATCAAAATAAAACATATACGGCGACGGATTCAAAATCCGCAACGCCCGATAAATTGCAAACGGATGCGCCTTCGTCTCCCGACTCAACCGCTGACTCAACACCACCTGAAAAATATCCCCCGCCGCAATATGCTCCTTCGCCCGCATCACAATCTCTTCATACTCCTCTTGGCTCATGTTAGACACCAACTCAGTCCGATAATTATCCCCGCGCCGACCATACCGTCTCTGGGGGATAGCCGGTAACGGCCGCAACAACCGTTCACTCACCCGCTCAATCCGCTGAATCGCTTCCACATAAGCCCCCTCCGCATCATCCTCCACCCGACTATTAGCCAAAATAATCAGCCGATGTCGCGCATGGTCAAACACAACCAACGTATCCGCCAATAAGAAAACCGCATCCGGCACATCCAACACCCGCTCGGCCGTCTCCGGCAACTTCTCAAAAAACCGCACCATATCATAACCCAAATAACCGACCGCCCCGCCACTAAACCGCGGCAACCCAGGAATATCAGCCGGCTCCACCGCCTCTAATTCCGCTTTGATCACGTCTAAAATATCCTCGTCATCGGCTAACGGCCGTTCCTCCACCTCCCCATCCCCCATATCCCGCCGCACCGTCCGCTCTGTCAACGACAATACCCCCCGCGGATTAACACCCACAAACGAATAACGCCCCACCTGCTCACCACCCTCCACCGACTCCAGCAAAAAAGAGGGCTCCATCTCATCCATCAACTTCAAATAAACCGATACCGGCGTCTCCAAATCAGCCGGAAAAACTCGAAATACCGGAATCAAATTCGCCTCACCCTCGGCCAACTCCCGAAACTCCGACAATGTTGGGGTATACACATCTCTTTTAGCCATCACATACTCCTTTTCTCCATAGCCGACAAAACTATGGTTAAACTTACAATTACTAATTCCCACTTTCATTGACAGTGGCGATAACCAAAAAAGCACTCGCCCCTGTCAACCAAATCTCTCTGGTTAACAGGGGCGAGTGCTTAAAACATCGCGGTGCCACCCTGCTTAAATCATCCTTAACATGATTTATCTCTTTCAGTCCGATAGATATTCTACCAAACCTAAACCCAGTAACGAGGGTCAAACCGGTTGCGACTACTCATCTTTCATCCCAACAGCTCAACGGCCCATTCATTATCTGCGCTAACATTGGCTTTCCAGCTCTCGAACCAACTCTCTGTGATCCGCTTTGATAACTACTCTTCCGCATCAATGCCTTTTGGCTATTAATTTCGCCCAGATATTAACATGCTTGCCCCACTTTGTCAAATCCCCCTGACCTCAGAGGTTTCCCTCAACACCCTTCCAAAAACCAAAGTCTCACTAAAAACCTCTGAGGTCTCCCTCTAAGGCCACCCTACTCTTCCCGCGCCTCCTGCAACAACTTCTGCCGCCGCCGCTCCTCCAAACTCGCCCGCTTCTCCACCGTTAACTCCGCATAACAATGCTCACAACAAATCCCCTCCTCATAATGTGGCGACGCCTTATCCTCGGCCGCCAACGGCCGCCAACACCCCTCACAAATCGTATACTGCCCTGGCCGTAAATGATGATCCACCGTCACCCGCTCATCAAAAACAAAACATTCACCCTCCCACAAACTCTCCTCCGGCGCCACCTCCTCCAAATAACGCAAAATCCCCCCCTCTAAATGATAAACTTCCTCAAACCCCTTCTGCAACATAAACGCCGTCGCTTTCTCGCACCGAATCCCCCCCGTGCAAAACATCGCCACCTTTTTGTGCTTACTCGGATCCAAATTTTGCTCCACATACTCCGGAAACTCCCCAAAGGCCGTCGTCTTCGGATTCTTTGCCCCACTAAAACTCCCCACCTGCACTTCAAAATCATTCCGCGTATCAATCAATAACACGTCCGGATCTTGAATCAATTCATTCCATGCCTGCGGCGGCACATACGTCCCCACCACATCCAATGGACTCACCCCATCCTGCCGCAACGTCACAATCTCCTTCTTCAAACGCACTTTCATCCGCTTAAATGGAATAAAATCAGCAAACGATTCTTTATGACGCATCTTCGCCAACCGCTCATCCGCTCGCAACCAAGCTAAAACCGCCTGAACCCCCTCGGCCGGCCCCGCAATCGTCCCATTCACCCCCTCACTCGCTAACAAAATCGTCCCTTTCACGCCCCCCTCTTCCGCTATCGCCAACAATGGCGCCTGCAACGCCTCAAAATCAGGCAACTCCGCAAATTGATAAAACGCCGCTATCAAAAACATGGCCTAACCTGCCTCCAATGGCTCCACATAAGGTATCGTCTCCAACACGGCCGGATCCAACGCCTCAATCACACTCGGCGCCACCCAACCCCGCACCCCCGTCGCCAAAAACTCAATAAATAACCATTCATTCTCTTCAAACCGCCCCAACACCTTAATCTCATCCCCCTGCCACCCAATATTCGTTACCTCAAAACCAACACCAGGCCCCGAACGTACATTCGTCGAATGAATATCAATCACAGATACCGGCTCTGGCAACGGTGTCTCTGTTGGCAACACTGTCGGCGTGGCCGTCGGTGTCGCCGTATTCGTTGGCCGTGGCGTCGGTGTATCCGTCGGTAACGGCGTGGCCGTATTCGGCGGTCGTACTGTCGCCGTCTCCGTTGGCACCACTGTCGCCGTTGGCGTCTCTGTCGCCACTTCCGCCACCGCTTCCCCATTATCACTACCCAACGTAACAAACCAAAGCACCGCACAAGCCAATACCAAGCTCATAATCCCCCCCGCTATCCACCGACCTCGATTTTGCTGAAAAGTAGGCGATGACAACCACCATAAAATCGGTAATGCCTCTATCCGTTCCCGTAAACCCGCCCAACGCGAATCACTCCCGCCCGCCGCCACATTGCTATCTGGCCACGCAATTTCATCATCTTCCCACGGCTCATCATCATCTTCCGGCCACGGCTCATCATCATCTTCCGGCCACGGCTCATCCGCCACCACCATTGGCTCTGCCCTCGGCTCTGGCTCCGCCATCGTTATCGGCAACGGCTCCTGTTGCGCCGCCACCAATACCTGCTCCAACATATCCTCAACCCGTTCATAACGCCACTGCGGATCCTTGGCCAAACATTGCTCCAAAACCTGTTGCCATACCGCTGGTAAAATCTCATTATAATCATTCAAAACCGGAATGGGTGCCGATAAATGTTGTTCTATAATCGCTTGATCATTCGGCCCCCGATAAGGCATCTGATTGGTCAATAACTCAAAAAGTAAGACCCCTAAAGAATAAATATCACTCTTATGATCACCATCTTCACCCTGCAACAACTCTGGGCTCATATAGGCCACATCCCCCACCAACGGATTATCCCCCCTGAAAAATGTCGCTAACCGAAAATCACCCCAATACGCTTCACTGTTTTTATCAAAAAAGATATTCTGCGGCCGAATATCATGATGATAAACCCCTTTCTTATGTGCATGTGATAATGCCGGTAATAACTGCTCAAACAAATTGGCTATTTCATTAACCGTAAACACCGCATTACTACGCCGCTGCGCCAAACTTCCCCCATCCGCCAAATGCGTTGTCACAAACAATTTGCCTTGAAAATACCCAACCGTATGCACGCGCAAAATGTGCGGATGTTGTAACCGAACAATATCCCCAGCCCCATGCCGCAAACGGCTCCGCACCACATTTGTAACCAAATCTTTATGCAAAACTTTTAAGGCTACATATGTTTCTAGCTCCGAATCATAAGCACGATAAACAGTTGATAATTCACCACTGCCAATCGTACCTTTGATCTGGTAACGTCCCTGTTCTACTGCCATACATCTTTAATCCAAGCTAAAAAATTCTAACTAATTTTAGAAAGCTTTGATGGACAAGCATTACCCAAACCAAAATTTGCCACAATAATCATAGTTTAAGCTCATACGCCTGTTTTCAAAAACTTGTTAAAGCCTACACATTAACCAACTATAATTTTAGCATCAAACCCTATTTTGGGCGAACAATCTAAAATAAATTTTGTCATCAAAAAAAGGGTGCTTAGTCGACTAAGCACCCTCCTTTTCTTCGTTAGTAATGAAGTACCACCATCTTCAAGCAAATTCTGTTGAAAACCTGCTTAAAATGGGTTCTCTTTTTTTACACTTCACGCCCACTTTCACGCCCACTTCGAGGGCACTGTCGTTTTTTAACATTTCACCGCTAAATCGGCTCCCAAGCCTCCTTCGAGGAGGCGTCCCAACTAGCCCAATGCGTTCACGCTTGGGCGGTCCAAGCCGGAACAAGCCCCCTCTTTTCACCAACCCGAATACAAAAACCGACAATCCTCAAAAGCCCACCCCCGCCCCCATCCCCCGCCCGCCCAATACCTGCCACCACCGTCACTTGTCAGCCTCGGACGGCGGGTGTTGTTCGTTGAAATATTCAAGATTCTCTCTTACAGTTTTAGTGCTGGGGTGGTCAGGGCCTAATACCTCTTGGAAGATGGCGAGGGATTTTTGGTAGTATGGCCTCGCTTCCTCATACTCCCCCATACTCTCCAATAAATAACCCATATTGTTCAAACTAATCGCTGTATACGGATGCCTCTGCCCCAACACCTCTTCTCTTATCAACAACGCTCTATCGTAATACGGCCTCGCTTCCTCATACGACCCCATACTCCTCAACAAAGCACCCATGTTGTTCAAACTACCCGCCGTATCCGGATGCTTCTCTCCCAACACCTCTTCAACAATCGCCAACGCTCTCTCGTAGTACGGCCACGCTTCCTCATACGCCCCCATACTTTTGAGTAACAAACCCATATTGTTCAAACTAGTCGCCGTATCCGGATGCCTCTCCCCCAATACCTTTTCTCTTATCAACAACGCTCTCTCAAAGTACGGCCGCGCTTCCTCATACGCCCCCATACTATACAACAATCCCCCCATATTGTTCAAACTACTCGCCGTATCTGGATGCCTCTCCCCCAACACCTCTTCAACAATCGCCAACGCTCTCTCGTAGTACGGCCGCACTTCCTCATACGCCCCCATACTCTTGAGCAATAAACCCATATTGTTCAAACTAGTCGCCGTATTTGGATGCCTCTCCCCCAACACCTCTTCATAAATCAACAACGCTCTATCGTAATACCAGCAATTCGAAAATTGCTGAGGGAAAACAGAGAATAGGCTAAAAGGGGAAAGAAGGGGCAGAAAAAAGGGGTAAAAAATAGGCCGATGAAACGAAATTCGTGTTATCTGTGGTTTAAACAGGGTCGGAATAACAAAAACA
>DATHYN010000086.1:0-2062 GCA_035459145.1 Anaerolineae bacterium
ATTTTCTGTTCCTGTTGCAACAAGATCACCATTGAGCAGAATACCCACAGAACCAGAGGAACCTATACCACCCGCCGCATCCACAAAGAGATCATCCACCAGACCGCCGCCACCGCCGAGACTCTGGGCAAAAATTCCAAAGCTGCGATCGCCACCGACAAAAACATTGCCCACCTGAGCAAAATTAATATTGCCGCCATTGCCACCATTAGCAGCACTCGGAGTAACCGTAACTTGACTACGCGGTAAACCAGTGAGGACAAAACCACCACCACCACCGATGGATTGAATCACGGCGACATGGGAAAGCAGACCATTCGTCGATAGATTGCCCGTATTGGTGAAATTAATATTGCCACCATCACCCGTCGAATTATCCTGAGCACCCATGATGACTTCGACCGTATCCATGCCATCAATCTTGGCGATACCACCCCCAGCACCGATGGATTGAACTTCGAGGGCAGGGGACATATCACCCGCTGTGCTTGTATCGCCGACAAAGGTTTGTGTAAGATCCCCACCGTTATTGCTAAAGCTGGGGTCAGCGCCTAAGGTGACTGTTGCCGTCTTGCTACCGAGGCCCGAAGCAAATTCGTCTTCAACTTCCGTGACGCTCATGCGGAGATAGCCACCGCCGCCACCAATGGATTGAGTGGAGGAACCTGCCGAATAGTCACCTTGGGTGGCAACATTCCCAGTCCGAGATTCTGCAACAGCACCACCAGAAGAGTTATTGGTATTCTGTGCGCCTAAGCGAGCTTCGAGATCAACAGTGGCATCACTATTGACGACGACATCTTGGGCTGCACTACCCCCACCCCCACCAATCGATTGGAGAAGGGCGGCGGGTGAATTTCTTAAGAATGTAAAGGCATCACCGATACGGGTTTTCTCAACAACAGCAGCCGTAAAACCAGAGGCAAGCTTTGATCCTAATTCGATTAACGTGTTCTTCGCAGCAACATCGCCAGTATCGACGGGCAGCTCAAAGCCAGTATCTCCCAACTCAACAGCTTGCTTACTGATATCGAGAAACATTTCGATATTGCCGCCACCACCATTAATGGATTGAGTTTTCTCCGCTGTGCTATTCGCCCCGAACATGAAGATGTCACCAGTGCTATTGACTGTAACCGTGCCAGACTTGCCATCAAAGACACCTGTCGCATCACCAATACCACCGATCGCCGTTTTTAAGATTGCATCCGCCGCCATCCAGATTGGGTTAGAAATCGAAAAAGCACCATTGCCACCACCACCACCGACGGATTGAGCAAAGATCCCGATCGAGTTATCCCCACGGGATGTGATGGTTCCGGAGTGATTCACGACGACATTGCCAGCATCAGCACCCTTTCCGCCAAATCCCCCCATGGCAAAGGTCGAGAGAGCTGTCCCCGGATTTGTTTTGGGATTCGTCAAAATATTCGGGCTAAGAGCAGATGCAAAAGCACCATCACCGCCACCACCACCGATAGACTGGGCGTAGATACCATAGGCAGAATTGGCATTAACTGTAATCGACCCTGCATTGTTTACCGTGACATTGCCACTCTTATTACCATCTCCACCGAAGCCGCCAATCGATATATTGGCTACTTTGCTGGAGTTAGTACTAGTTGGAGATCCGAAGTCACCAACAAAACTAATGCCGCCATTACCACCGCCACCACCAATAGATTGGGCAACGATACCATGGGCTTTAAAACCAAAAGTCTCAATATTGCCACCACTTAAATTGTTGGCTGTGACTGCGGCGCCAGTACCACCTGTCCCACCTGTCCCCCCAAGGGCGAACACAAGGGAATTTGCACTAGCCTCAGCACCACCAGTTCGCCTGTTATTGGAGACCACAGTGCTGCCATTGCCACCACCACCACCCAGACTCATCGCCATGATGCCGTGGGAAAATTCCTTTGTGGTGATAATCGTTGCTGAATTATCGACATTAACGACACCACCAGTACCGCCAGTCCCCCCAGCGCCGCCAATAGTTATCGATATAGTATTGCCGTCTTTAGAAGTTAATTGATTGGACAGTACAAGATTGCCATTGCCG
>DATHYN010000087.1:0-2496 GCA_035459145.1 Anaerolineae bacterium
CACCTCCACCGTCCCCATCTCATACACATCATTTACCAACCGCTCCCCCTCACCATCAACCACCGGCCACCGCACCCCCGTCTGCCGATCATAAAAACCTATCAACAACGGATACGTCCCCGCTTCCATATCCGCTGGCAACACAATCCGATACGTATCCGTAAAAATATCCCCCGCCTCCCACGCATACGTCGGATAATACCCATTCACTGGCACACTATCCCCCGTCGCCAATGGCGGCTCATCCCGCTCCCCCACATGCACCAACACCGCCGCATCTTCCTCAATGTCCGCTTCCACCTGCCATAAAACCTCTAACGTTATCGTCTCTCCCCGCCGCGCCGCCTGCTGGCGCGCAAACAACCCCTGCCCCACCACGCGCCCCACCCACCGCGCCGCCCACACATCAACCTCCCCACCCACCCACGGCTCCGGCGGTACCCGCACCCACGCAATATCCGCCAACCCATCCTCCCCCGCCACCTTTACCTGCACTTTCGCCAAAACCGGTCGCTCAATCTCTTCATATAACTGCACCGCCACCCGCTCGGCCCACACATCCCCCTCCTCCCACAACGCCGCCGGATAACGCCCCTCCCCATGATACAACTGCGTCTTCCCCACCAACTCATTCTCCCGCCCATACACCTCAATCACATAGTTCAAACCATCTTCTTCTTTATTGACGGGTAACGGCCGTTCCTCCGCCAACCGCCAATACAACACCATCTCTACCCATTCTCCCGCTTCCGCCTCCTCCGTCTCGGCCTCCGCCGCTACCAACACCACCCCCTGCCCCAAATCCACCTCAAACCAACTCGCCGTCTCCGGTATCTCTTCCAGCCCGATAAGACCCGGCCGGTCATACGCCCCTCGAATCACCACCAACCCACAATACACCGTCACCCCCAGCGCCGCCGCCGGCAACACCCACCGCCGCTTCTCCAGCCACCCCCTCACCCCGCTCCCCATCCGCGTCAACCCATACCCCAACCCTAACGCCATCGGTACCACCGCCGGCAACAACAACCGCCCCTGCGCCGCTGGCGTCCGCAACATAAACAACACCAACCCGCTATAAACCGCCAACCACCACCCAAACAACAACAAACCCAACGCCGACCGCGTCCCCAACCAGCCAACAAAACTGCTCGGCCACTCCCCCTCGTTCCGATAACGCCAACTCCCCACCACCGCCCCCCCAACCGCTAACAACACAACCCCCTGCCAAAACCAATCCACCCACCACGGCGGCCGCACATTAAACCACCCAAACACCGCGAACAACGATACCCACAACCCATTCGTCTCCGCCAACACCTCCCCCAAACTGTACCCCCTATCCCCACCCGCGATTCGTATAAACTGGCTCGTCGCCGTCCAATCATCATACAACAGCTCATTCCGCCACCATAACCACCCCGCAATCAACACCACGCTTCCTATCAATATCACTCCACTTTCCCCAATTAACCGATACCGCCCGTCCCGAATCCCCACCGCGGCCACAAACCCCAGCGCATACACCAACAACAACACCCCCGCATTCTTCGTCAACGCCGCCAGCCCGATGGTTATGCCCAACACCACCAGTTGGCGCCGCTCAAAACCATAAAACCACCCATACAACAACTGCCAAATCCCCCACGAACAGAGTAGGATGATAAGCGGATCGTTGCTGATGGCCGCGTGTAAAAAATTAAACTGTGGCAAAAACGCGACCAAACTCGTCACCAACGCCGCCCGCCACCTCTCCTCCGGCCACAACAACCGCCCACTTCCATAAACCGCGACCAACGTCCCCGCCCCCATCAAAGTCGATACCAACCGCAATAAATGCCCCGCCAACGCATACCCCCGCCACGGCCACCCCTCCCACTCACCATGTATCCCATTATTCACATGCTGCGCCGCCTCCCCACTCCCCCACCACACAAATGGATTCAACCACACCTCTTCCCGCGCCCCACTCGTATCAAGCGGCGCTATCAACGGCGCCATCAACATATAATACAACGGCGGCTGCGCCGCCTCCTGACTCAACCACTCATCATATTCCCCCTCGGCCACATACGGCAACTCCCACTCATCCGCCACATACTGCACCGTAAAATAATGCCAATGCTCATCCGGCGCCTCAAATAACGGATTCACCACCCCATACATCACCGTCACCGCCACATAAACCCCCACAATCCCCCACAACACCCGCTCACGCCACCAATCAACCATCACCATCCCTCCCAATCAAAATCACAAATAACAAATACTCAATAATAAATAACAATTTCTCCCCCTTCACTTCAGGGCTGTCAGATGCTGTCCGTTTTCACAATTAACGACGCAATCCGCGAATATGTCATTCCGGCGCAGATACTGTCCGTTTTTCTTATGTCAACAACCATTTACAGCCCGATCAGGGCTGTCATCCTCGCGAAAGCGGGGATCCACTCCTAAAATCACCTTTATTTCGGCTTCGTTCTCCGCAAAGCTCAT
>DATHYN010000088.1:0-2306 GCA_035459145.1 Anaerolineae bacterium
GTCGGCGTGGTCGAGGAGGGTGTGTTGGTTGGGGATGAGTTGGAAGGGGGGGGGGGCGAAGGTGTTGTCAGCGGGGAGAGAGACGCGGTAGGGGCCGAGGAGGCCCATGTGGAGCCAGACGGAGGAGGAGCCGGGGCCGCCGTTGAAGGCGAAGATGATAGGTCGTTGTTCGAGTTTGGTGTTGTCGCGGGTGTAGGCGGTGAAAAAGATAGAGGTTTTGGGGACGCGCCCTTCTTCTTTGCCCTCTTTTTGTGGTTCGTCGTGGAGGAGGATGGTGCCAGTGGTGGCGGTGTAGGCGAGGGTTTGGTCATTGAGGGTGAGGGTATGGTGGGTGGTGACGAGGTTGTCTTCGGGGGTTGGTTGGGGTGTGGGGGTTGTATCTGTGCTCATAAGGGTTACTCCTGATTGGTTTATGGGCTAGAAACGGAGAGATAGTCATGAAAGATTGTATGGGGAACAAGCTATAGGGGGGCGTTGTTCATGTTGTTGGACCGGCCGAGGCTGGTTTAACAGGGATTTTGATTGTTTATTGTTAGATTATAGCGGTATCAGGTGAAAAAGTGAAACGGAAGGGGGTGGGAGAGGGGCCGAGGTTGGGCACGGTTTTGAATTATTTGACAGTTCTGGGGTTAATTATAGCGGGTAATGTGGTTGTTGGCGACTGGATTAGGGTGGGTTTAGGTTGTGGTTTGAAGAGTGGGGAATCGAATCGGGTGGTAGTGGGGCAGTAGGCATTGGGAGAGGAAATGAAACTCGGCACGGGCTTGGAGGTGGGTAGCCCGTGCCGAGGCGACTGGTTATTTAGGTGTATTAAACGACACAATCTCGATATTGATCTTGAAAATATGCCGTTTAATATGGGGAAGGATTAGATTGTGCCCATCAAGACGGGGAACATGGCGAAACTGGCGAGGGTTGAGAAAATGATGAGGAAAAGACCAACAAAAGAGAGGGCCATTGGTTTGGCGGCTTGGCGGAAGTGCATGAAGGTGAAGATGAATTGGGCGGGGGGGAGGAAGAAGCAGGCGGCGGCCCAGCCGAGGTGGATGCGGCCGGCGTTGATGATGAGCCAGATTGAGCCAGCGATCATGAAGATGAGGCCAATTGTGGAGACGATCATGAAGGTGATGCCGGTGCTGGCAGGGGCGATGAAGGCGCCGAGGAGGGAGAAAATGGTGATAAGTAAAGCACCAATGTTGATAGCAGCGAACCAAACGGGGATATTATTGTTTTCTTGCATTATATGTAGACCTCCAAAGTCTGTTTTTGATAACGTTGGGCTACTGTCGTTAATGATTATTAGCGCACAACGATTTGTTTGTTTAAGTTATGTTGGTAGTATATAGGGGGATGTTGTGTTGGAGTCTACAAAAAGTCCATAAATTGTGTTTATGTTCTATTAGAGAAAAAATATATTGCAGGTAAACTTGATGTGGGAAGATGGGGTTGCTGGATTGATGCCGAGGGGGAATATTTGTGAGGAGTAGTTGGTGTGGTAGGGTGTTGGTGGGGGACAGCACCCTATTGATTTTATAAAAGGTTGTAAAATAACTATAGACTAATAGCTTCATAAAGAGGCTAGGGTGTTCGTCCGCGTCCCGCACGGGTGTGAACACACCGTGCTAGAATTGACGCCCGCTGAACCGGGCTGAGTTGGGTTAGGATAGGTAGTAGTTGACATAAATTTCGCACTCATTTGCAAATGCTTTGGGTTGATAATTATGTGTGGTCATCTTGATCTTGGGTTTGTTGTTGGTTTAATTGTTCTTGCCAGATGATGACTTTGTCTAGAGGGACGCCCATTAATTGGCTGACTTGAGCGGCTTCGAAATTGTTGAGTAGACGCCAACCTACTTGTTGTAGTGCTTTTTCTTGGCCTTGTTCTAATCCTTGTTCTAATCCTTGCTCGAGGCCCTGCTCTCGGCCTTGGGCAAGACCTTGCGCTAACCCTTTTTGCCAACCTTCTTCTATCCATTGTTCGGCAATTGTTTTCATGAGTTGTTCTCCTGGGGGAGGTATTTTTCGAGGTAGTTGCGGGCGATATCGACACGGCTGAAGCTTTGCTGGAAGAAGTGGTCATGGGGGTTTTGTATGGTCATAAGTAAAGGTCCTTTCGCATTGAAGTGTTGTAATAAGTATAAGAGGTTACTTACTCAACGCTTGTCAGGTAGGGTGATTGCATACTCTTAGATCCCTCCACTCCGTTTGCCCTTTTTGTGACTTGGAATGTATTGGTTAGTCAAAAAGCGGGCAAACTCCGGTCGGGAAGGGTTTTTCGAGGTGGGGATTTGATAGTTAGAATGAGT
>DATHYN010000089.1:0-6990 GCA_035459145.1 Anaerolineae bacterium
GTAAGCCGTACCTGTCCGATACGGCCCGGTAAAACCATTGTGCGCCCCAATAATCGCTGTATCTTCTTCAACATCAACACTGTTGCCAAAAAAGCCATTAATATCATTATCAATCGCGGTGAGATGTGCTTGTTGTACCCACGTGGTACCACTGAGGACGTAAATGTAGGCTGCACCCGGTCTGTTGATTGTCGCATCGACACGTGTGTTGGGAGCACCCACAATAATCGTATCGGTGATCCCTCCCGTTATCGTCACCGCTTGCCCAAAATGGTCACGCGTCACCACCACGCTTGCTTCTAATTTGATTGTTTCCGTCCAATCACCATTGGCATCGATGTTAAACACATAGGCTCCATCCACAGTCCCATGTACCGCATTATCCAAAAAGGCGCCCACCACAATCGTACCATCATAAATAGCCACACTCCGCCCAAATTGATGATTAGGCCCTCCATCTGAGGCAGTTAATTTAGCCGTTTCCGTCCATATCCCTTGGTCATAAAGATAGACATAAGCCGCCCCTGCATTGGTACCGGCCTCATCATCCAACCGCGCTCCAACCACAATCGTATCACTATAGATAGCCACACTGGTGCCAAAGTAATCATTAGCTCCCCCATCGGTGGCGGTGATAATCGTATGTTCAATCCATTGGGTATCACTGTAAATATAGACATAAGCCGCCCCCGCCGTATTCCCATTCTTGTTATCATCCTCATCGGCGGCGACCACCATCCAATCTCCGGCCACGGCCACATCATACCCAAAGTTATCAGCCGCCGCTCCATTGCTGGCCATCATTTTGGTCGGCTGGTTCATGTCCACCACCTCTTGCAACCGATTCCCCATCTTATCCAAGGTGTAGCTGTACGAAGCCAGTAAACTACCATCAGCCCGATAATGCGTAATCGCCGTCAACCGATTGGCCCCATCATAACTGTTGACCGTCACCACCCCATTGGGCAAGGTCGTCGTCACCAGCCGTCCCAACCCATCATAGCTGTAGGTCGTCGTCAAATTATCCCAATCTTCCACCTGCACCAACCGGTTGTCCCCATCATACGTATTGGTCACCACTCGGCCGTCCGGATACGTCATCCCCGTCCGATTCCCCCCCAAATCATATTGATAAACCACCACCCCCGTCAGCGGATGGGTATACGTAAGCAACCGACCTAAATCATCGTGCACATAGAAAGTGATAATATCTTCATCGGGCCTCGCCCCATCAACTAAAACCGCCACCACCCAGCCTCTAGACACCCCGCCCACTATCCTTTATACTATTATCATAATAAATCCTAGTAGTATCAAAGGAGTCCCCTCATGGCCCCCACAATACCCGATCAACGGCCGTTACTCCGCATCCTCTACCGCGGCCCCCTCGCCAGTTGCAATTACAGCTGTTGGTATTGCCCCTTCGCCAAACAAAACGACACCGCCGCCGACCACCGCGCCGACGAGCTCGCCCTCGCCCGCTTCGTCGCTTGGGCCGGCGGCCAAGCCAAAGAATGGCGCCTCGGTATCTTCTTCACCCCCTGGGGTGAAGCCCTCCACCTCCGTCGCTACCAATACGCCTTCCAACTCCTCACCCGCATGTCCCACGTCGAGCGTGTCGCCATCCAAACCAACCTCTCCTGCCGTTGGGAATGGCTCGATAACTGCATCGCCGACAAAGTCGCCCTCTGGGCCACCTACCACCCCCAAGAAGTCGAACTAAAAACCTTCATCCGCCAAGTCCACTACGCCCGCGCCGCTGGCGCGCGCCTCAGCGTCGGTGCCGTCGGCCTCCGCGAAAACCAACAAGCCATCGAAACCCTCCGCACCTCCCTCCCCGACGAAATTTACGTCTGGATCAACGCCTACAAACGCGTCTCCGATTACTACACCCTTGACCTCCAAGCCGCTTACACCGCCATCGATCCTCTCTTCCCCATTAACATGAGCCGCCACCCCAGCCTCGGCCAATATTGCCACGCCGGCGAACACGTCATCTCTGTCGATGGCCACGGCACCATGCGCCGCTGCCACTTCATCGACCAACCCATCGGCAATATCTACGAAATGAACTGGGCCGACGCCCTCAAACCCCGTAACTGCACCAATGAAACCTGCGGTTGCCACATCGGCTACGTCCACATGCCCGCCCTCGGCCTCATCGATAAATTCGGCGACGGCATCCTCGAACGTATCCTACCCGACTGGCCGCCGTCTGACTCGCATCAACAACGCCTCACTGGGACGCACAGTGACCCGCGTGTCGAGCTCCACCGGCGCCGTCGTCACGCGATCAAGCTCAATGTGCTGAACCATAGTCGCTAACAACACCGCCGCCTCCAACATCGCAAACATATTCCCCAAACAGATCCGCGCCCCCGCTCCAAACGGCATGTACGTATACCGATCCGGCATCTTCTCTTCATCCAAAAACCGCTCCGGCCGGAACTGCTCTGGCTCAGGATATAAATCAGCCCGATGATGCAGCCCATGAATCGATACAAACACATTCATCCCCTTCGTAAATGAATGCTCACCAATTACAAACGGCTCTTGCACCTGCCGCCCAAACGACGGAGCCGGCGTGTACATCCGCAACGTTTCCTTAATCACCGCCTCCAAATAAGGCATCTGTGGTATATCCGTATACGCAATCGGCCGTTTCCCCAATACAGTATCTACTTCCTCTCTCACCCGCGCATAAATCTCCCGATTCTGCGTCAAAATATGCCACGTCCATGTTAATGTCGCCGCCGTCGTCTCATGCCCCGCCACAAACAACGTAATGCACTCATCCAAAATCTGTTGCTCACTCATCCCCTCGCCCGTCTCATCCCGCACCTGCAACAACATCGACAACAAATCCCCACTATCCTCCCCCTCGGCCCGTCGCTCCGCCACCACTTCCCGCAACACACCCTTAATCGCCTCCAATGCCCGCCCATGCCGCCGATTTAACGGCGTCGGCAACCACGCCGGCGCCACAAACGACGTATGCAACTGCTGCTCCACAATCGTCAACAACTCCTTCATCCGCTCCCCAATCACCGTCACCTTCGACGCCAAATCCACCCCATACATCGTCTTCGCAATAATCCGCAACGTCACCTCCGTCAACGCCTCATCAATCGCCAACTCTTCCCCCTCTTCCCACCCCATCACCATCTCCCGCGTATAATCAGCCATCACATCCGTATAATTTTGAATCCGCATCGCATGAAACGCTGGTTGCATCAACTTCCTCTGCTTCTTCCACAACTCCCCCTCGGCCACAAACACCCCATTCCCCATCACCCGCCCAAACATATCACTCACAAACGGATCCCGCGTCAACTTGTCCCCATGCTTAATCAACAACTCCCGAATCACACTCGGCTCCGTCACCACACAAAACGTCATCCACAAAATTTTAAACGTCGCCACCGACCCCAACTCATCCGTTAGCTCCTGCATATAATTAAGCTGATCTGTCTGAAACCGCTTCAACTCTGCCCGTGTTAAACGCTTCATAAACTACTCCTCAACTTGCGCCAACAGCTCTAATGTCGCCGCCACCGTCAACGCCCTCTGCTCTTCATGCGCAATTTCCGCCTCCAAATCCCCCGATTGTGACCCATACCAACCAAACTGGGCATGATTCCCCCCTTCAATCGGCACAAACACGGCCGACTCCGGCAACAACGCCTCGCCAGCCAACACATCCTCCACCGCCGCTACCCCATCCCGCGTCCCATAAATCGAGACCACCTCGCCATCCCAGCCCGATAAATCAGCACTCCCCGCTGGATACGACGCCCACAGCACCAACCCATCCATCAAATTCTGGTTTTCCACCGTATATTGCGCCGCCATCGCCCCCCCCAAAGAATGTCCCCCAATCACCCAATGCTCAATATTTGGAAACGCCGCCACCACTTGTGCCGCCGCCAAACTATCAAACACCGCCAAATTTAACGGCATCGGCACAATCACCGCCAAATACCCCTCGGCCGCCACATCCTGCGCCAACGGTGCATACGCCCGATAATCCACCCGCCCCCCCGGATAAATAATGAAACCTGTCGTCACCTCCCCCACCCTCGGCTGAAAAATCAACCACTCCCCATCAACCACATCAACCATATCCGTCCCCCACAAAGCCGCCTCCGCCTCCGTCTCCAACGGTGCCGTATTCTGCGCCCAAAACACAAACCCGCCCACCACCAACAAAATCACCAAATCAACCAATACAAAAATCCGCCAAAACCATCGCTTCATACTTTTATCCTCCCCAACCCAGCCCAATCCGTCCGCGCTCTTTATCCACCGACAAAATCGATACCTCAATCACATCCCCCACCTGCATATAAGCCCCATCCGGAATCTGACTCCGATGCAACAACCCATCCTGCTTCACCCCGATATCAACAAACGACCCGAAATCAACCACATTCCGCACCGTGCCCATCAACCGCATCCCCTCAGTCAAATCATCCATCTGCAACACATCACTCCGCAATATCGGCGGCGGCAAATCCTCCCGTGGATCACGGCCTGGCCGTACCAACTGCTCCATAATATCCATTAACGTCGGCTCGCCCGTGTCCAACTCTTCCGCCAACGCCTGCAACGCATCTTTCTTCCGCAACGGGGCTAACGGCCGTTCCTCCCCCAAAACCTCCTCCCAATCCGCCACCCCCGCTTTGTTCAATACCGCCCGCGCCACCTCATAACTCTCGGGATGAATCGCACTCGCATCCAACGGCTCATCCCCACCATACACCCGCAAGAATCCAGCCGCCTGCTCATACGTCTTCGGCCCGATGCCCGAAATATCTAACAGCTGTTGGCGGGAGGTGAAACGGCCGTTTTCATCCCGATAACCCACCACCTTATCCGCTACCCCTCGGTTCAAACCAGCCACATACCCCAATAACGCCGGTGATGCCGTATTCACATCCACCCCCACCTGATTCACCACCGATTCCACCACCCCATCCAACGTCGTCCCTAACCGTTTCTGATTCATATCATGCTGATACAAACCTACCCCCAACGACTTCGGATCAATTTTAACCAGCTCCGCCAATGGATCTTGCGCTCGCCGTGCGATCGATACCGCCCCCCGCAAACTCACATCCAACTCCGGCAGCTCCTGCTTCGCCAACGGACTAGCACTATACACACTCGCCCCCGCCTCATTCACAATAATATAATGAACCCCCTCCATCTCCCGCGTAATCTCCGCCACCAACTGCTCCGTCTCCCGCGACGCCGTCCCATTCCCGATAGCGATTAACGTCACCCCAAACTCATTAATCAACTCCCGTAAACGACCCGCCGCCTCTTTCCATTTCTGCTGTGGCTGATGGGGATAAACCGTATCCGTCAATAACACTTTCCCCATCGTATCAATCACCGCCACCTTACAACCCGTCCGAAACGCCGGATCCAATCCCAACACCACCTGCTTCGCCAACGGCGGCTGACTCAACAACCCCCGCAAATTACTAGCAAATACCGCAATCCCCTGCTCCTCCGCCTGTTCCGTCAAAATAGAACGTACATCCCGCTCAATTGCCGGTAACAACAACCGCTTGGCACTGTCCTCAATCGCCAGCTCCAACTGCTCGGCCAACACCGACCGCCGCCCCGGCCGATACGTCTGATGCACAATCGACAACCAATCCCGCTCGCTAATCTCCATCCCCACCCGCAAAACCTTCTCACTCTCCCCCCGATTAATCGCCAAAATCTGATGCGGCCGTAACCGATCTACCCGCAACGCAAAGTCATAATACAATTTGTAAACATTTTGGCTATCCTTCGACCCCTTAATCTTTGTGCTCGTCAAAACCGCCCACTTCTCCGCCTTTTGCCGTACCGCCTGCCGAATACCAATATCATCACTAATCCATTCCGCAATAATATCCCGCGCCCCCGCCCACGCATCCTCCACCGTCGGCACCTTATCACTCAAAAACGGCCCCACCAAATCATTGATCGACAACGCCCCCCTCGGCTGTTCACAAATCACCTTCGCCAACGGCTCTAACCCCGCCTCCCGCGCCTTACTCGCCCGCGTCACCCGCTTCCGCTTATACGGCGCATAAATATCCTCTAACTCACTCAACGTCGTTGCCGCTAGCAACGCCCGCTCCAGCTTCGCCGTCCACTTTTCTTGCTCCTTAATCGCCTTCTCAATCGTCGCCCGCCGATCGGCCAACGAACGCAACCGACTCTGCTCCGCCGCAATCGCCCGCAACTGCTCTTCATCCAAACTCCCCGTCCGCTCTTTCCGATAACGGGCTATAAACGGTATCGTATTCCCCTCATCCAACAATTCTAATGTCGCTGTCACCCCCGCCAACGGTAACTTCAACCCCCGCGCAATCATTTGTGCCTCGTCCATCATAATTCCTTCCCAATAATAAAAATATATTCTTAATAATAACGGATCAATTCTAACAACGATCCGCCCATTAAACCACTAACCGTAAGAGTTCCCCCTCTACTTCATATCCACATCGTAATCACCACTCCCGATTCACCCCCTTGCCATGCCCCCACATAGATGCTGTCTGTTTGTCTTATGTCAACCAAATCATCTGCAATCCGCTTAGAGCTGTCATACCTGCGCAGATGCTGTCCGCTTTTCTTATGTCAACAACCATTTACAGCCCGATCAGGGCTGTCATCCTCGCGAAAGCGGGGATCCACTCCTAAAATCACCTTTATTTCGGCTTCGTTCTCCGCAAATCCTACCTGCTCAACAAAAACGGATAGCATCTGCGCAAGCAGGTATCCACGCCTAAAATCACCCTAACTTCGGCCTCGTTCTTAACAAACCTGAGTTCGACAATTCACACTTCCCCTCCAAACGTCATTTCGAGTCCTCAAAGCCCCCTGGGGGGGGCTAGCTAATGATAATG
This sequence comes from Anaerolineae bacterium, assembly GCA_035459145.1. Classification (GTDB taxonomy): domain Bacteria; phylum Chloroflexota; class Anaerolineae; order Promineifilales; family Promineifilaceae; genus DATHYN01. Next base: position 6,912 of record DATHYN010000089.1, read on the forward strand.
ACCTGGTTAAATCGTTCACTCACCCCAAAAGTAGCATAAAAAAGTCTCTTTAGATATCTTTATAGAAAGGTAGATAGTT
>DATHYN010000090.1:0-25288 GCA_035459145.1 Anaerolineae bacterium
TGGCCCCTACCCCCTCTTCTGGAGCTGGCAACGTGCCGAAACAAATACCGGCGTCACTATCCACCAAATGGACGCCGGCCTCGATACCGGCCCTATCTGGTGCCAACAAAAAATCCCCCTACCAACTGGGGCCACCATCCACACCGCCGAACAAACCCTCGGCCACGCCGCCGCCCATCTCATCCATAATCTTCTCCCCCAACTCCCCGCCTCCCAACCAACCCCTCAACCCGCCAACGCCCCACCCCCCGACCCACCACCAAACCCTGCTGACTTCCGCCTCTATCCCCATTGGAGCGCCCAACACGCTTTTAACTTCATGCGCGGCACCGCCCACTGGGGCTATCCTTACCCCCTCACCATCGCCCACACCAATTTAACTTTAACCCACGCTGTCTCTTTCGACCCCCACCATCAACTACCCATCCCCGTTCAATACACCCCCCACGGCCTCGCCGTTCAATTCTCCCCTGGCACCCTCTTCGCTCAATAACTACTCCGCACCAACGCCTCATCTATCTGTTGCAAATAAAACTGCGCCGCATAATCCGATGGATGGTTAATCACCACCGCCGTAAATTGTGCCTGAGCCAAACTCCACGACCGCTGATGAAAATAGGTCACCCCTTGCTCAAATATCTCTTTCGTCCCCTCCTTATGCGCAATCATCTCCTCCGAATCCCCATCAAAAATCTCGACGACCGGTACCTGCTCTTGCTTCCCTTTCACTTGTACCCGCCCCAAAGAACGCGTATGATACCGACCCACATCCTTAAGCGACGCCAAACAGGGCTCACTTACTAAAATTCCCACCCCATACCTTCCCGTTAACTCCTCAATACGTGCCGCCAAATTCACCGCATCTGAAATAACCGTCCCCTGCATCCGTTGCTCCTCTCCAATAATCCCTAACATCAACGAACCCATATGCACCCCCGTCCCGATACGAATCGCCGGAAAAACCCCTTTATACAGATCATTATAATGCCGTACCTGCTTCTGCATCCCAATCGCCGCCTGAATCGCATCATCCGGCTCTTCCGGAAATAGCGCCATTACCCCATCCCCCAAATATTTATCAATAAACCCTCGGTTCTCACGAATCAAGGGGCTCACCGTCTGCAAATACGCATTCAAAAAGTTGAAATTCTCTTGCGGCGTCATATTTTCTGACATCATCGTGAAATCACGTATATCAGAAAACAAGACGGTCATACTTTTTTGAACTTGATCTCCCAATTGAATCGCAATCGCACTCTCTCTTTCTAAAAAACCTAAAAATTCGCGCGGCAAAAAACGAGCATACGCCTCATTAAGCAAACTTAACTCTTGCGTCCGCTCTTCTACCCGCTTTTCCAACTCACTATTAGCTTGGAACAAACGGGCATTCGTCTCCGCTAACTGGTGTTGCAACGTATGCAAGGCCAGATGTGTCCGCACCCGTGCCATCACTTCATCAACTTGAAATGGCTTCGTAATGTAATCAACCCCACCCACTTGAAACGCCTTCACTTTATCATTCACCGCATCTAAGGCACTAATAAAAATAATCGGAATATCTTGTGTCCGCGCATCTTTTTTTAGCTCTAAACAAACATCATACCCATTCATGCCCGGCATATTAATATCCAACAATATCAAATCGGGCGGTGATGTCATCGCTGACCGTAAGGCCAGTTGCCCATTAGGTGCTGGCCGCACCCGATAATTCATGTCACCCAACAAATTCGCCAATAATCGCAAATTAGCTGGCGTATCATCAACGATTAAAATTGTGGCCACATGCTTATCCATTCGTTTATTCACCCTGCTCCAACTGATCTAAGTATTGGAGAATAGTATCGTATTCAAACGCATTTGCCAATTGATTTAAGTAGATGGCCGTTTCTGGTGCATCTGACATCATCTGCTGGAACAGATTACTCATCTCATGCATATCCAATGCAATCGCTGCTTCACGTACCGCATCAATCCAACTTTGGGCGATTGATTCATCCAATTCAGGCTTATCATCTCTCTGTTTCTGCTCCGCCTCCTCCTCTGTCTCGTAAACAAACTCCACCCCCAAATGCTTGTTTAACATCTGATAAATCTCGGCATCTTTAAATGGTTTACGCACAAAATCATCACACCCATCATTCAAAATCGCTTCTCGCTCCTCCTCAAATGCACTCGCCGTAATCGCGACAATCACCGGCGCAGCTTCTTCTCCATTCATCTTGATATAACGGGTCGCTTCATAACCATCCATAACCGGCATCCGCATATCCATCCAAATCAAATCTGGCCGCCACTCTCGCCAAATATCGATCCCTTCTTGGCCGTTAACGGCCGTTCTCACCTCAAACCCCAACGGCTCCAACAAATTCACCAATAACCACTGATTCATCTCATTATCTTCCACAATCAACAACCGATACTCCTTTTGCCCAGGTACAATACCCACAACCTGAGGCCCCTCGCTAACCACCTCTACCTCGTCATGCTCAGCTAACTCCACATCAATCATAAACCGAAAAATACTCCCCTTTCCCACTTGACTGTTGACTTCAATCTGCCCCCCCATTAACTTCACAAACTGCTGACTAATCGGCAACCCTAATCCCGTCCCTTCTAAAGAATCCTGCCCTACTTTTGTCTGTATAAACGGCTCAAAGACCTGTTTCAACTCTTGTTGAGGAATCCCCGCCCCTGTATCTTCTACCTGAAATAGTAATTTAGCCCGCTCACGCACTTGCTCATACCCAACCCATAACAAAATCGACCCTTTCTCCGTAAATTTCACCGCATTGTTCAATAAATTAATCAATACTTGCCGTAATTTACGCTCATCTGTATGCACATACTGAGGGACATCAAACTCTCGCCTTACTTCCATTTGCACATCTTTATTAATAACCCGCAGCCGAAACATCTCCTCGATATCATCAATAAAGCGGTACAAATCAAAACTGCTCATCTGCAACTGCGTCCGCCCCGCTTCAATTTTTGACATCTCCAACACATCATTAATCAAGGCCAATAAATGCTCCCCACTCCGATTAATAATCCGCAAATTTTCTTGATGATTAGGTGCCAAATCCCCCCCTTTCATCATTAACTGTGCAAATCCTAATATAGCATTTAATGGTGTTCGTAACTCATGACTCATGCTCGCCAAAAATGCACTTTTGGCTAAATTAGCTGACTCGGCCGCCTTCACCGCCTCCTGCAACGCCACCTGTGTCCGCCGCCGCTCACGAATCTCTACTTGCGCATCTTTATACAACTGCGCATTCGCCACCGCCACCGCCACCTGACGCGCCATCCCCATAAATAAATCCAACTCCCCATCACGTAAAACACGTTTGTGCCGCGCACAAATAGTAATCACCCCCAAAACCCGACTCTGAAACAACAAGGGCGCCGCCGCCAACGATTTCACCCCTAATCCCAATAATGACGCCTGAAACATATTGTCGTACACATCAATTGGTAAAGCTACCGCTTCACGCATCCGCATCGCTAACCCCGATACCCCCGGATCAGATTTCTCCACAACCTGAAGCTCATCGGCAAAGGGTACCACCACCCCTTGTATAACCGCTAAATCCAATACCTCATCCTCTATATTCAATAAATAAATCCCCCCCCCATCCACTTCCAAAATTCGAAGGATAAGCCGTAATGCATCATCCAAAACCTCATTAAGATCTAATGACCGCCCCACCACCCGCGCCACTTCATTCAACGCCCCTAACTCTTGCGTCCGCATCTCCACCCTCTGCTCCAATGTCGCATACGATATCCGCAATTGCTCCGACATCTGATTAAATCGATGCGCCAATGTCGCTAACTCGTCTTGGCTATTAATCGTTACTTTATGCCCAAACTCACCACCCGCCACCGCCTGCGACGCAATGATCAACTCCTGAATTGGATTCATAATCCGTTGCACACCAATACCCACCACAACGGCCGGCAAAACAACGCCTAATATCAGCATCATCACCAAAAAACGACCATAAACCACACTTTGATTTGTTACCCGCGCCCAACTCGTTTCAATAACTAACCCCCAAGCTGTATCTGGTATCGGTGCATAACTAATTACCACATCCTCTCCATCCACGTTAACAACTCGCTCCGCATTTGTCGCCTGTTCTAATACGGCAACTACCTCAGCTCGTTCACTAAAATCATCCCCAATAACTTGTACATCAGAATGATAGATAACTCTGCCCTCCCCATCAACAATATAAACAAGCCCACCCTCCTCTTTTAATCTCTGTCGGATAATACCCGCATAAAACGAACTCGTTGTCCGCTCATTGATCCGAAACATCCCCACGGCCGCCCCCAAAAACTCGTTCTCTCGGCCAATAATCGGCTCCGCAATCACGATTACCTCTTGCCCATTAACCCCATCCGCCACAATATCCGAAATCTGCGTCTCCGGACTCCGGCTCCGTAACATCCGACTAAAATAAGCCCGATCCGCCCAACTCTCCCCCATAATCTCCGGCCGCTCCGGCTCACTCGCAATCACCCTCCCAAATACATCTAAAATAACTACCCCCCCATCAAATACCACTAACTGATTACGTTCCGCCGCTAACGCCGCCTGCTGCTCCTCCACAATCGGACTATCAGCCGCCCGCACAAAATTCACCAACCGATCAATATAATCCTGTAAACTCGCTGTCAATTGACCCGCCGATAACCGCGTTACCTGCAAATCACGTGCAATGACCAACTCTTCCGTTACCTGTTGATATGCAAAGAAAGAGAGTAAGGCCACGGCCAGCAAAATACATGCTGTCGGCACAAACGACCAAGCAATAATACGAACTCGTAAACTACGCCACATATTGGACATATAGGCTGATAACCCCTACTGGCTAGCCTCAATTTTGCTACTCACCTCTTCCATTAAAGATAAATCAGCTTGATTTAATGTAAATATCTTATTCCAAGCCTCTTGCACCAATGGTTCGGCTTCATTCATCTGTTCAAACACCTCCGTTGTGACCGAATACCCTTTAATATGCCCATCCGCAAACGCAGCTACATCTAACTCAGCCGCTTTTTCCGGGAACTGCTCTTGCACAAAACCAGACCAATCAGGCACTATCGACGCCCGTGCCGGCTGTAAGAAATTCGCTTTCGCCATCGCCCGTCCATATTCTGGACTCACCAAAAATTTTAATAACTCCCACGCCGCTTCCGGATGCTTCGTGCCCGCATAAATCCCAAATCCATCCGTCGTCGCTAACGTTGCCCGCCGCACTGGCCCCGCTGGGAATGGCGCAACACCTACGCGAAAATCCGTATTCGTCAAAATATCCTTTAACGCCCACGAACCATCTTCAACCATCGCCACATGCCCTTGAATAAACGCCTGCCGCGTCTCTATATTCTGCACGTCACGGAAGCTCGCCATCGTGCGATCCACCCACATCCGATCATATATCCATTGCATCGCCGCCATCGCCTCCGGCTCGGCCAACAAACTCTTCTTCGCATCATTCGGATCAACAATATGCCCGCCCCAACCATTAATATGCACCTGAATCCGCTCCCACGAAATATCTAACATACTCCCCCATAAATCCGTCTCCCCATCCCCATCCCGATCATGTGTCAACGCCTTCATCGCTTCCGCATATTTTTCATGATCCCAGTTGTAATCGGGATAATCAACACCATACTCATCAAACAAATCTTTATTATAATATAACGCCAACCCACCCCGATATTTTGGCAAGGCAAAACGCACGCCATCCGTTGATCGAAACGCCGCATACTGCGCCACATCCCAATCATCAATCGTGCTCTGCTCAATATCTCGCGCAATCAACTCCGTTAAATCCATAACATGCCCTAATTGCGCCCATCGTGGCATAAACGTACAACACCCCTGAAACACATCGGCCGCTGTCCCCGCTTGCATCTCTTCAACCATCGTTTCCGGCAAATTCTCCGGATCCGGCTGATAAAATACATTAATATTAGGATTGTTGCTATGAAACTGTTGTAAAACCTCTTGCGCCATCCCCGGAAACCAATCCGTACGCCAATCTTGATACACAAGCTGTACCGACTCAGTCGATTCACCCCCTGCTGACGGCCCACAAGCCGCTAACGCCCCACTACTCACCGCCGATACTCCTAACATCGCCGATAATCGCAAAAACTCTCGCCGCGTCACGCGCCCCTCTCGTAATCGCGCCCCTAATTCCTCAGCCCATACCTGACTTTTACCACGACCACTCATCACACAACCTCCTCGATTACTGATGATACGACTGTATTTAATTTTTTATTACCTTTCAAATCTATGCTCACTACTTTCGCTTTGTGCTACACCGATTGAAAGACTAAAAATTCAACCTCTTCTTATTCTAATAACGGCCCTAAGTATCCCATAAACAGATAACTTCTTCAACCTTTTAACGTAGCCGATACGCCCCATTCGCCTGCACCTCTCCTCCCACTTGAACGGGCGCCCGTTCACCACTTTCTGGCCGATAAAAACCAATCAAAACCGACCAATCCGCTTCCAGCGGCACATGACGCACATCTTTAATCACATCCCCCTCTTCCCAAATCCATGTGGGACTGAAACCATGATTAGGCCGACCATCTCTTTGGGCCACAATCTCACCATTACTATCAACCACATGCATAAACAAAACCCAATCCGCCGCCACCTCTTGCCAGCTCTCCCACCACAAAACCACCTCGCCTGTCTCTAACCACTCGGCCCCCCGTAACACCCCCCACCCCCCAAACTCAGCCAACACCCCCTCCCCCGGCACCTCCAACACCTCCCTCGGCCGCACCACCACCGCCCCCACCCACGGCACCCCCACCACCTCTCCCTCACGTTCTACACCCACCTCCCCTTCCTCACCCAACACCCCCACCAACACATTCGCCAACGTCGGCCCCGCCAACGCTCCCTCCGCCACCACCACCACCTCGTCCCGATAAACAGCTCCTACCTCCCACCCCTTCGTCGGATTCAATCCCAACCCCGGAAAACTATTCGCCTCCCCTAACTTCTCCCACCCCGCCTCATACGGGACAATCACCCGCGTACTCACCACATAATCCCCCCCCATCTCTTCCCCCGCTTCCCAATACAACTCAATCTCCGCCTCCTCCCCCACCACCATCGCCTCCGGCAGCCGCGCCCCATGCAAAATCAACCCACCATCATATTCATACGCCCCCCCTTCCAACCACGGCAACTCCGCCGCCATACACCCTCCCACCTCGGCCGAACACCCCAACCGCTCCGCCTGCGGATACAACGCCGGCAAATGGGTCCCCCAACAACCAATACACCCCCACCACCGGCCCGATAGCGACCAAACCACTCACCACCGACCGCCACCGCCGCGGCACCGCTCCCCACACCCCAACTCCCCACAACCATGCCACCCCCGGCCACACCGGCAACCACCACCGACCCTCCGGCGTCAAAAACCCCGCCTCTTTCACCATCAACGTCTTCACCGCCAAATACAAATAACTAATCGCCACAATACCTAACAGTACCACCCCCCACTCCCGACCCAACACCCGTCGCCCCCGCCACAACAACAAGCCAAAACCAACCCCCAACACAGCCAACGACACCCCATAAACCAGATCACTCCCATACCCCACCCCTCCCGCGCTCCAATCTAACCACACCGACCGCCAAATCTCCCCCCCATACGGCCCCAACGCCACAAAATCCCACGGCTTCAACGCCAACACCCGATCTACCGGCAAACTCCCTTCCACCCCCAACGCATCTTTCATCCGTACCGCGTTCAACCACAACCACGCCCCCCACAACGGCAATAACCCCGCCAAACCCGCGCCCAACGATTTCACCATCAATCGCCCGTCCCGATAATGCCACAACTGGCTCAATCCCGCCCCACCAGCCAACGCCAACACAAACACTCCGTTGGCTTTGGTCAAAATCGCCGCCGCGCATAACAACCCTAGCCAGAAAAAGCTGGCTGGCTCGTCTAAACGACGGCGTACTAAGTAAATGGCGTAGGCTAGGGTTAAGGCGCTAACGGCCGTTAACGGCATATCATTATTCACCGACCCACTCAAATGCACGAAATTCGGCTGAAACGCGACCACACTCGCTACCACCAACCCCAAACCGCCCCCATACATCATCTTCCCCACCCGATACAACCCCGCCATCGCCACCAACCCCATCAATCCCGCCGCCCACCGACTAATATACAACAACGGCCACGTCTCCGGCCCCATATGCACCGCCGGATTCAAATTCCCCCGCGCCGTGCTCGTATAAAATGGATTCTTCTCCACCTCAATCGGCGGCGGCGGATTCACCGCCGACCGCTCCACCCGCACCCCCAACCCAGACAACGCCGCCCACACAAAATAAACCGGTGGCTGATGCCACTCCGTATACCGTACCTCACTATCCACCAACCCCCGATTCGGCAACCCCCGAATCTGCCGCATCACCGCAATATACTCATAATTCAACAACTCATTCGGCGTCGCCAACGCCGGTAACCGCAAACCCATCCACACCGCCGCCCCCCAATACAACAACATCAAACCGATAATCCCCCACCGCCACATCTTTTCATCAATCACAACCAATCGCCTCCCAACAAAAGCACCTATTTTAACCAATTAAGTAATTATGAAAAAAGATTTGTGATTTATACTTGACCAAAAAGTCACAAATCTTTTGTAATAATTACTTACCATTCCCCCACTATCAACTCCCCAATTATCCCATACCCCGCCCCATTTCCAAGCCCCCATCACCTTCCATCCCACATCCCATCCCCTCGGCCTCCACTCCCTCCTTACCCATCCCCCCGCCCCCCGCGCCAGCCATCCATAATGACGTGGCATCACGCGCCTGACCTATCCCCCAGCTTCCACCCTCCTCTCGCGGGATAGCTTGCCCTGAGCTTGTCGAACGGGCCGCGTCCCCCATCATCTCCCACATAACTATCCCTCCCCTCGGCCCCTCGCCCTTCCCATCCTCCCCCCCACCCTCGCGCCAGCCCAACGTAACGGCGTGGCATCGTGCGCCTGACCTTCCTAAAAACTTCGCACCCCCTCTCGCACGATGCCTAGCTCCCCTCACCTTCCAACTCCCATTCCCTCCCCTCGGCCTCCCGCCCCTTCTCCCCACCATCAACTAAAAAATCCCAAAAATCCGCGTCAAATCCCACCAAACCTAACCAAACCAACACCTCGCTTAAGCATACACATATACACGCCACCACCCTCCCATCCCCACTCTCTAATTGAAACAACTTCCTAAACCTGATAAACTTAACCTGAGTCCGATAATTCCCCTCCCCTCCCAACGTCATTTCGAACGGAGTTTTGCCCGCCCCACCCCACTTCAAACCCACCACTGTAAAAAGGGCCAAATGGAGTTGAGAAATCTGCCCTAGCAATGCATTAACCAACTCCTCCACAGGTTTAATTTATTATCGAACTTTATAGTTTAATACACTTATCAAGGAGTTCCTATGTCTAAATACCATCTTGACCCCGGCACCGCCGCCCCTGACGGCGTCGCCCTCGATATCGACGAGAACGAAGTCCAACTCGCCTCCCTCTGGGAGAAAGGCCCCACCCTCCTCACTTTCCTCCGCCACTTTGGTTGAATTCACTGTCGCGAATGGCTTGCTCAGTTGGAGCAACATAAACAGGAAATTGAAAACGCTAACCTTAACGTCGTCGCTATCGGCCTCGGCCAACCCAAACACGCCCGCCGCTTCTGTGGCAAACTCGCCCCCAGCCTCACCTGCCTTACCGTCGAAGAACCAGACCTCTACAAAACCTACGGCATCGGCCGCGGCTCCCTCACCAGCATAGTCTTAAATCCCAGCGCCCTTAAAGCCGGCGTCCGCGCCGCCGCCTCTGGCTTCCGCCAAGGCAAAGCCACTGGTGACCAAAGCCGTCTCTCCGCCAGCTTCCTCATCGATACCGATGGCAAAATTATCGCCAACTACTATGGCAAAAACGCCGGCGATCACGTCCCCTTAATCGAATTCATCTCCCACTCCCCTAAAGCCTAACACCAATGGACACCAGCTTAACCCACGCCCAAGAGCTTGACCACCACGACCCCCTCGCCCCCTACCGCCACCAATTTGTCACCGCCGACCCCGATCTCATCTACCTCGATGGCAACTCCCTCGGCCGCCTCCCCCACGCCACCATCCCCGCCGCCACCCAACTCATCAACCACCAATGGGGCAACCGCCTCATCCGTAGCTGGAACGAAGCCGGCTGGTGGCAAGCCCCAGAACGCATCGGCGCCAAAATCGCCCCCCTCATCGGTGCCCAACCGGACGAGGTCATCGTCGCCGATAGCACGTCGGTTAATCTGTTTAAACTTGCTGTCGCCGCTTTGCGTTATCAAAACGGCCGTTCCCAAATCATCACCGATAACCTCAACTTCCCCTCCGATATCTACATCCTCCAAGGCGTTATCGACCTCCTCGGAAACCACCACACCCTCACCATCTCCCCCTCCCCTGATGACATCTACGGCGCCGACATCCCCGCCGCCCTCACTCCCGACACCGCCCTCCTCACCCTCTCCCACACCGCCTTCAAAAGCGGCTTCGTCTACGACATGGCCGCCATCAACACTGCCGCCCACGACGCCGGTGCCCTCACCCTCTGGGACCTCAGCCACTCCGTCGGGGCCCTCCAAGTAAACCTCAACGACAGCAACGCCGATCTCGCCATCGGCTGTACCTACAAATACCTCAACGGCGGCCCCGGCGCCCCCGCCTTCATCTACATCCGCCGCGACCTCCAAGACAAACTCTTCAACCCCATCACCGGCTGGGCCGGCCAACACAACCCCTTCAACTTCTCCCTCGACTACCAACCCGCCCCCGGCCTCCGCCGCTTCCTCACCGGCACCATGCCCGTCACCTCCCTCGCCCTCATCGAACCCGGCCTCGACCTCATGCTTGAAGCCGGTCTCGCTAACCTCCAAGCCAAATCACAACAACAAACCGCCTACCTCATCTCCCTCTGGCGCGCCTGGCTCGAACCACTCGGCTTCACCCTCAACACCCCCCTCGAACCAGACCAACGTGGCTCGCACGTCTCCCTCGGCCACCCCGAAGGCTGGCGCATCAACCGCACCCTCATCGAAGACCTCAATGTCTTGCCCGATTTCCGCGCTCCTGATAACATCCGTCTCGGCATCGCGCCCCTTTACACATCATTTGAACATATTCACCAAGCTTTAGACCGTATGCGCCGTTGTGTCACCGATAAACTCTATCTCAAGTACGATGCACAACGTCCCACCGTCACTTAATACCCAAGGAGTAAACAGATGGTTTCCGCTATTGTCCTTTTACGCATCGAACGTCCCCTAATTAATCAAGTCGCTGAACTTTTAACCGAAATGAACGGCATCTCCGAAGTCTTCTCCGTCGCCGGTCAATACGACCTCGTCGCCATTCTTCGCGTCGCTAATAATGAAAAGTTGGCTGATCTCGTCACCGATAAAATGCTCCAAGTCGACGGCATCCTCGACTCCGAAACCCTTATCGCCTTCAAAGTCTTCTCCCAACACGACCTCGAAGCGATGTTCGCCATCGGCTTCTAAATCAAACCTATCATGACCAAACTAATTGACATTACCCGTCCCCTTCAACATGGCATGGCCGTCTGGCCCGATGACACCCCTTTCCAACGCGAAACCATCCTCACCAAAAAAGATGGCCACTCCGTCAATCTCACTACCCTTCATATCAGCTCTCACACCGGTACCCACGTCGATGCCCCCTACCATTTCACCGATGACGGCCTCACCATGGAACAGGTCGACCTCACCCCCTACTGGGGCCCAGCCCAAGTCGTGACCGTCACCAAACAAGGTGGCCCTCTCCATCTCGATGATTTTGCCAACTACGACCTCACCCTCGCCCCCCGCCTCCTCGTTCGCACCCCCATCGCCGACCTCCCCTTCGACCAATTCCCCGCCCAAATCGTTCACCCCAGCCCCGAACTCGCCGCCCACCTCGGCCAACTCGGCCTCCTCCTCTACGGTACCGACGCCCCCTCCATGGACGCCACCGACAGCACCGACCTCCCCGGCCACCACGCCCTCCACGCCGCCAACATCCTCATCCTCGAAGGTCTCGACCTCCGCCAAGCCCCCGATGGCCTCTACGAACTCGTCGCCTTCCCCCTCAAAATCACCGGCGGCGACGGCTCCCCCGTCCGTGCCGTCCTCCGTACCCTTTAACTCCCCACCTCCACCCTCGCCAAATCCTCCAGCACCGTCACCACTGCCGAATTATCTAACTCACCCCGCCCCGCCGCCATCATTGCTGTATACAGCTCTCTCACCACCCCTGTCACCGGCAATGGCGCGCCCACCGCCCGTCCCGCATCCCCCACAATATGCAAATCCTTATACTGCATATACGCTTTAAACCCCGGCTCTAAATCACGCCGTAAAATCTGCGGTGCCCGCACCTCCAATGCCCAACAACGCGCCGCCCCACCACTAATCGCCGCTACCACCCGCGCCGGGTCCACCCCACTCTTCTGCGCCAAAACCAACGCCTCGGCCATCACCGCCATCGTCCCCGCCACAATCACCTGATTACACGCCTTCGCCGTCTGCCCCGCCCCACTCGGCCCAATATACGTAATCCGCGACCCCATCACTTCAAAAATCGGCAAACATTGCTCAAAAACAGCCTCCTCCCCACCCACCATAATCGTCAACGTCCCCTTCTGCGCCCCCACATCACCACCACTAATCGGCGCATCCAACATCTTCACCCCCCGCTCCCCCAATTCCGCCGCTAACTTCTGTGTAAACGCCGGTGAAATCGTACTCATATCAATATAAATCAACCCCTCACTCGCCCCCGCTAACACCCCTGCCTCCCCCAAAACTACCTTTTCCACATCCGGCCCATCCGGCACACAACTAATCACCACCTCACTCACTTCAGCCACCTCTTGCGGCGACCCCGCCCACTTCGCCCCTGCCTCTACCAACACCTCCATCGCCCCCTGACTCCGATTATGCACCGTCACCTCATACCCCGCCCGCACTAAATTCAACGCCATCGGCTTACCCATCAAACCCAACCCGATAAAACCTACTTTTTTCATCATCTTTCTCCTTTAACCTATTTAATGCTATAAAAAAAAATGGGATGGTTTATATTCATTTGCAAATCACTTCACAAAATCACAGCCCAATAAGGGCTGTCCCTGCGTAGGCAGGTATCCACTCCTAAAAACACCTCTATTTCGGCTTCATTCTCCGCAAAACTCGTTCTCATTTGTAAAGTTAATTCTGAACCATCCCTAAAAAACTCATTCTTGAGCGAAGTTTTGGCCCCTCCCTCCCTAATCCCCGAACCCCCAAAATCCGTGTTCAAAATCACCAAACCTTCCCCACTATAATCATTTCTCCCATCCCCCCCCCAACCTAATGATCTGATACCGAATGAGATCTTGATATGTCACCAATCTCCATCTTATCTTGATTAAACCACACCGACTCATTGGCTAAATCAGACCCCAACCTGAATTGTGCCAACGTCTCAAACGCACCAGAAGCCGTCATCCGCGTCAACCGTAAATCATACGCATAAAATAAAAACCGCGATGTTTGATAAGCTGTTGGTATCGTTGGTTTTTCTGGTAATGCCGTCAACGCTGAACACTTTGGCGTTTGTGTTACCGGATAGTGTGGTTCACAATCATACTGCCCCAATATAGCCCCAATCCGATTATAAAAACGACGCCAAGCCACCGTATCAGCCACTTCCCAACGTACTACCCAAGACTCCCAAAAATCAGCATAAAATGCCACCAACCGCGCCCCAAACACGGGAAACATCGGCAATTTACCCCAATCGCGCGACAAAAAATAAATAATCCGCGCTAATTTTTCTTCATCATCACACGAAAATCGTTGGCAAGTGACATGAATATCTTCATAAACCTCGCCTCCAAACACTCCCTGCAATTGCAACTGATATTGATGCAAAAGCATCTTATCAACCAAGATAGGCTGCAATAATATAAAAATATCCCCCGGTTTTGCTGGCACTGCTATCGTCATATATTTTATACCTTAGCATAAATTTGATTCTGTATATTAGCAATAATAAAACTGGATATAGAAACTCTACCATCATTGTAATAGTTGCAAACATGTTTTGCAAGGTTTTTGTAACATTTGCTACCCTATTGACAACAAAGCAACTCACTTGGGTACATATTATCCCACTTTGGCTGCCAGAAGCAGCCAAAATAAGCTATAATTCCCCTATGGTCGCTTACTTTTTCTACGGCTTATCCCTCGGCCTCCCCGCCGCCGCCCAACCAGGCCCCTTCCAAGCCTATCTCATCAACCAAACCCTTAGCCGTGGCTGGTACCGCACCCTCCCCGCCGCCTTCGCCCCCCTCATCAGTGATGGCCCCATCATCATTCTCACCACCCTCATCCTCAGCCAAACCCCCACCTCACTCCTTACCCTCCTCCGCCTCATCGGCGGCGTCTTTATGCTCTACCTCGCCTATCTCGCCCGCCCCACTACCGTACCTCCCTCACCCGCCACCCCCGAACCAATACCCCCTCTAACCACCAACACAACCCTCGCCCACGCCGCCCTCATGAACTTTCTCAATCCTATACCCTATCTTTTCTGGAGTACTGTCGCCGGCCCCATCCTAATCACCGCCTGGCGTCAAACCCCTCTCCACGCTACAACCTTCCTTCTCGGCTTCTATGGCACGCTCATCACTGGTTTCACCCTCTTTATAGCCCTCATCGCCACCCTCGGCCACCTCGACCATCGTCTCAATCAACTCCTCACCACCCTCTCCGCCCTCGCCCTCGCCCTCCTCGGCCTCTACCAACTATTTATTGCCACCAATTCCTTATTTTCCTGATTAACAACTTGTGTTAAACTACATGCTATCTACTTTTGTAACCCAAGTTGTTTAACTAAAAAATTTCACAATTTTAAATTAACAACTTCAACGCATTAAACAACCTCTTTCAAGACTAACTCTTGAAACAATTGCGTTTAATGCCCTTAATTAGGAGGTCCCCAAATGAGTTCAAATCCTGATCAACCATCCAACAATGCCGAATGGCTTAAATTTGGTGGTTTAGTTACTGTTATGATCACTGTCGTTCTTGTAGTTGCCCAGGTACGGCCTCTCATCTTTGGGCACATCATTCCCGCTGTTCTCGGTAGCAATCTTCCCGCCGAAACAGAAACCACCGACCCCTCTTCACCACCTGTCCCTGACTTTACCGAACAACCCACCCCCGATAACGCTACCCCCGATGATGCCACCCCCGATGACACCACCCCCGATGATGCCACCACCCCCGATGACACCGCCACCGATGAACCAGCTCCCGAAAATCGCGTTCATGTCGTCCGCGCTGGCCAATCCTTAAGCCTCATCGCCCAAACATACGGCGTGCCCATGCAAGCTATCATGGAGCTCAACAATATCCAAAACCCTAATTCTATCCAAGCGGGAACGGAACTTCTCATTCCCCCAGCCCAATAAACAAAGAGGCCTTTGATGCAATATCCCTTAACATTATCTTTTAAAATTTTGGCCATAGCTTCACAAATCTATGTCAATGATGCCAATGGTCAATCCCAATTCTATGTCAAACAAAAAATCCTAAAACTCAAAGAAGCAGTTAAGGTCTACGCCGATTCCCAACAAACCGAACTCATCTACCAAATAGAAGCGGATCGCATCATCGACTTTTCCGCTAAATATACCATCACGGATCAAAGCGGTGCTTCTATCGGCAGTATCAAACGGCAAGGAGCCCGCTCCTTATGGCGCGCTCACTACGACATCCTCGACACCAATGACCAAGTCATCTACACCATCTCCGAAGAAAATGCTTGGATCAAAGTGATGGATGGCCTTATGCGTGAAATCCCTATTGTCGGCCTTTTGGGTGGCTACTTCTTTAACCCAACCTACCTCGTCAAAGGCCATACCGATAACACCGTCATGCGCGTCGCCAAACAACCCTCTTTCTTAGAAAGTAGTTTCAAGATCACCGAAGAATCCCCTCTCGATGAATCACAAGAAGTTCATATCGTCTTATCCGTTCTGATGATGCTTCTTCTCGAACGAAATCGTGGTTAACCCCTAACGCCGTCGCCTCTGCCCCCGATAACTCGGCACCTCCAACACAAAAAATGTGCATCGGCTCGGATCAAACATCCGCGACGCCAGTCGCGGATCTAACTCATCCACCGGCACTGATGATGTGATCACCGTCGGTAACCGTGCGCTGTACCGATAATTAAATAGCTGATACAGCTTCTCCCGCGCCCACGCTGTCGCACTTTCCGTCCCCAAATCATCCAACACCAATAACGGCGCTTTCTTCACTTCACTAAAACGCTGATCCAAATGCGCCCCACTGTTGGGATTAAACGCCGCCCGCAAATGATCCAACAAATCGGGCACGACCACAAACAAAACGGCCGTTCCCTGATTCTCCACATGATTCGCAATCGCCGCCGCTAAATGCGTCTTCCCATTCCCATACCCCGTACTATTCAATACCAACCACCCCTCCATATCCTGCGCAAACGTCTGCGCTAACTGCAACGCCCGCTTCAAATTATCCTGCTGGCTCCGTGGCAACTCCTGTTGCCGTAAATGAAACGTATCAAACCGCTTATCCCGATGTAACGATAACGTCGATAAATTTGATTGCGCCTGCTGAATGCTCTGCCGAAAGTCCGGCGCCTTAATCCCAATCATCGCCACCAACCGATTATCCGCCAATCGCGACCGTAACCGTGGCTCCATCGACTCCAAATCTAAATTCGTCGTCACAATCGTCGGTAACTGCAAATTATACCGATAATTAAAAATCTGATACAACTTCTCCTGCGCCCACTCCGTATGACTATGTGACCCCAAATCATCCAAAATCAACAACGGCGCATTCCGTACCTGCTCAAACCGCTGATCATACGATACCGCCGAACTCGGCGCATATGTCGACCGCAAATAATCTAATAAATCTGGTGTATTCACAAATAACACCGCCTCCCCCTCGGCCAACCGCACATTCGCTATCGCCGCCGCCAAATGCGTCTTCCCACACCCATACCCCCCCTTAAACAATAACCACCCCTTCGGCTCCTCTGCATACGCCAGCGCCCGATCATACGCCAACTTCAAATTCAACTGCTGATCCGGTGCCAACCCATGCCCCTCCGGCGCAAACGACTCAAATGTACAATGCTGCAACGGCCCTAACTGACTCATCTGCCGCAACTGATCCATCTTCGATGTCTGCACATCTTTCATCCGACAACCACACGTCACCGCCCGCCCAAAACGCTGATCCGTCATCGGTACATCCGGCATCACATACCCCAAACCCCCACAACGCGGACAATCATCCCGTCCCAACCCCACATCATCAACCGGCCGGTCGTCCATGTTACTATCGCTGGATGATGTCTCGGAGGTCATCTGGGATTTGTTGTTTAAGTTGCCGTTGAGTATCTCGCCCACTGGTTTCATCTTGTCTCCCTTCTTGGCGCCAACGCTCTAAAATCCCCACCACATAGCGCCACTTGCGTACATTATTTTTCACTGCTATTTCAATCGCTTCTTCAATCCATCGCACCGGATACGTCTGCTCCGCATCCCTTAACTCATCCGCAATCATTGGTGTCAACGCCCCAATATTCTGCTCATACAACACGAATACATTGGGCCGCTCCACCAATAACGAAATCGGCTCATCCTCATCCGGCGTCGGCCGCCACGCCCCACTCGTAATTCCTTCCACCGCCGCTCGCCCCCGTGGCGTATTCATAAAATATAACTCCATCTGCCCCTCCGCCCCCTCAAGACTCACATGCAAAAAAGTCCCCCGCGCCACCGCCCGCTCTAATCCATCCAACACCGCCTCGGCCGCCATCGTCAACGTCGGCGCCATCCCCTGCATAAACGGCATATCATTCAAAAAATCCGTTAACCGCATATACCGCACCGCCCCATCCTTCTGATGCAACGCCCAAAACGCATACAACGTCACTTTCAACTCCGCCAAATTGTCAATAATCGGCACCAACTCACTGAAAAACAGATTCGGCATCGGCGTCATCCGTAACTTACCTTCCGGAAAACCTGCAAACCCTTTCATCTTACCCCCTATAAATTAATTTCTTGACGCTGTAAATTACGAAATGTAGCTAAATTCCCCTGCCAATATAGATCCACCACCCCCGTTGGCCCATGCCGATGCTTCGATATGCTCAACTCCGCAATATTCGGCCGATCCGTCGTGTCCGGATTATAATAATCGTCCCGATAAATAAACATCACAATATCCGCATCTTGCTCAATACTACCACTATCACGCAAATCAGATAACATCGGCCGCTTATCTTGCCGCGACTCCACCGCCCGGCTTAACTGCGCCAACGCCACCACCGGCACATCTAACTCCCGAGCCAATGATTTCAACGCCCGCGAAATCTCACCAATATCCTGCACCCGATTCCCACTACTCCGCTCTGGTTGCATTAACTGCAAATAATCAACACACACCAAATCTAATCCATATTCCGCATACAACCGCCGACACTTTGTCCGCAACTGCATCGGCGAAATCGATGGCGTATCATCAATAAAAATATGCGTCTCCGCCAACCGCCCCACCGCTTCCATAAAAATCGGCCACTCATGATCCTGCAAATTCCCCCGCCGCAACCTCTGCGAATCAATCTTCGTCTCCGAGGCAATCATCCGTTGCACCAACTGCTCACCCGACATCTCTAAACTGAACATCGCCACCCGCTTCCCATGCCGCCGCGCCGCATTTAACGCCAAATTGTTAACCAACGCCGTCTTCCCCATACCCGGCCGCGCCGCCACAATAATCAAATCCGATTTATTCAACCCACCCAACATCCGATCCAAATCCTGAAATCCAGTCGGCACCCCAATAATATCATCTCCCCGATTAGCCAGCTCCTGTATCCGGTCCAAATACTCATGCGCGATCCGCTTAATCGATGTCAAATCCCGATTAGCCCGCTCTTCACTCACGCTAAACAGCGCCTGCTCCGAACGATCGATCACCACATTGATATCTTCTGCCTCATCATACGCTAACTGCGCAATTGAACTCGCCGCCCCAATCAACCGCCGCCGAATACTCGCTGACTCCACCAACCGGCCATAACTGGTCGCATTCATCGACGTCGGTACGCTATTAATTAAACTAATTAAATACGCTTCTCCCCCCGCATCCTCTAACTGCCCCCGCTTCCGCATCTCTTCCGTCAATGTCAAAAAATCCAATGGCTCACGCCGATTGGTTAAATCAAGAATCGCTTCATAAATCCACTTATTCTGTTCACGATAAAACGCCTCGGCCCGCAAAAAAGAATTCACCTCGAAAATAGCATCCGGGTCAATCAATAATGCCCCCAAGACCGCTTCTTCCGCTTCAACACTGTGGGGAGGCAGTTTTTGTAATGTATCCATATTGTTGTTTCTCCCCCCCGTTACGTATACCAACTTAAAGAATCAAACGCTTCATGGCTAAAGACATTAATCTTCCTCATCAAAATCCAGCGTATCCACGAAATCTTTAAACGCATCCAATTCCACCGGTGCATCGCCACCCGCTTCCTCAGCACCCTCTTCTGGCTCGCTAATATCTGGTTCCGGTTGAATGGCCGCTTGCGCCATCACCTCTTCACTGATGAAAATCCGCGCTTTGACCCGTACCGCCAACGCAATCGCATCAGACGGCCGACAATCTATCTCTTTCATTTCACCATTTTGATCAATGTATAACTTGGCGTAATAAACGGCATCTTTAAGCTCTGTTACTTCGATATGAGAAACCTTGCCACCTAATGCATTTACAGCTAGCTTTAATAAATCATGGGTTAATGGCCGGGCTACTTCCGTATCTTGCAACTCAACCGCAATCGATTCTGCCTCACATGGCCCAATCCATATCGGTAGTTGGCGCTCCCCGTCAATATCACGTAACATCACAATCCGTTGTTGTGAAATCAAACTAATTCGGATACTGTCAATCACCACTTCAATCATAAGGTGCCCCTTTCTATTCAGTAATTTGATGTCTAAGCAAACTTTACTTTCCCTAAATTTCACGTATCAAAGTCTACTTATTAACCATCATTGTAACATGGTCACTATACTCATGCAATTATCTGCCTAAAATTTAATGTGCTAACGTCCACTGTCGCTCACGTAACACAAAATCTATCTCTTTTAATGTCGCCCACGGCCCAGATTGTACCACAACCACCGCTTTGTCCCCCGTCATCGACACTTGCTGGACATTATATCCCAACCCCTCGGCCGATCGCACCACCCCCTGATAACTACTCCCTAACGGATCCACAAAATTGCCATACGCCAACGTCCGCTCCACACTATCTAATATCAAATGCACCGTCTGATAATCCCCCTCTCGCAACGCACTATCCGCCGCCTGTAACATCACTTCCAACACCACATTCAACTCATCCGTCTGCTGACGCATAAAATCCGCCGTCACTCCCAACGAAACCGCCTCTTGTGGATACGGTAACCATGCCTGCAAAAAATGAGCCGTCGGATCATACGCCAACTGATAACGACGCATCACCTGATAAAAACGTAACGTCGCCTGTAAATCCGCCGTCACCTCGGCCGGCACAACCTCCCCCCGCAATACCGTCAACCACTCCCGCTCCAACTGCTTCAACGACTTACCAAAATTGCGCAACAACGCCTGATCCAACACATGCGACGGCATCACCCCCTCCCGTGGCTGCGCCGTCGCATAAAATGTCTTCACCGCCTCCCAACCATAATTATCAACCAAATGCTGTACAAAACCCGCCGCCTGCAAATAACCTATCTCATGCTGTGTCGGATAAAAATCATCAACCAAATCCCCTAACGGTGTATACATCTCCATCTGCACCAAAGCCGCCATCCGTAACCGCAAATCTTCTCGCTTATAATGCCCTTGCGTCCCCCACACCGCCATCCCCTCGGCCAAAAATGTCAACCGCTTCGTCGCAAATTGCTGATCCAAAATATGCACCGACTCATGCGCAATCACTTCATATAACCCACCACCAGCATAATCTCTATCTAAATAGGAAATAACCATCCCCGTATTCGCATATCCCCCTTGTCCAATCACCCGTTCTATAAAATATATGTGAAACTTTTGCTGTGGTATCTCCCCTAAACGATCACTCATCGTCTTAACGGCTAAACTACTGACACTCTGTAACTGCACCAAATCCCGATGCGCCGCCGTCCCCCTAATCGTATACAAGTAACAACACGGCATCTCCGTCACCACCCACTCCGCCGCCTGCTCCGCCCGCGGCAACCCCGCCGCCGAAGCCACCTCTAATATAAATTGCACATCATTATTATTCGGATTCTCATCCCCAATCTCAATTAAATTGTCCGGATCCAACCGAATCTCAACAATATGATCACCATCTAAACCGGTCGTATCCCACACCCATTCAAACATGCCCACCGCTTCCCGCGCCAAATGATGCCATCCCAATACCCCCTCCGTCACCAATTGACCATTTATGAATATCTCCACCCCAACCCCCTGTGGCGTCACCAACTCCGGCACAGTTGGCCGTAATTGTAACGATATCTTATCCCCAGCATACACCACCGGCACGGGATAAACCACAACTTGATCCCGACTTAAACTTAAATCAACTGTTGGTATCGTCGGTATCTCTGTCGGCGCAACCGTCGGTATCGCTGTCGGTGTCATACGCTCAACCGTCACCGTAGGCACCTGCGTCTCCGTCGCCGCCAACACAACCTCCCCACCACCATCATCCGGCCGGCAACCAACACTCCCCACCATTAGTATAAAAACTAGCCACAATCGCCACTTCATCACAACAACTATCTCACCACAAGCAAACCATTTCAATAAACAATATACTTATTTTACCTCATCCTACATATAATACCGTAAACTTTTTATCATTCTCTATAACTTCATCAATCCAAAACCATTCTTGAGCAACGTTTTGGCCGTCTTCTGCCTAACAAAAACCTACCAAAACTTACCCTTAACCTACCAAAACTTACCCTTACACATAATCACAAATAACCCGAACAACTTTAACCTTACCTCTAAATCAACAAAAAAAATCCCCAAAATCCCTAAAATCCGCGTCAAAAACCATCAAACCTTTCTCTTACGCACAATCACAATAGCAAACTCCACACTCTTTCCGTTAATAATCTGACAGCATAAGGAACTTCCCACTCTAGCTTATTTGAGTCACAATCTACTTACCCAATTACCCCAACACAAATCATAAATTCATGCTATAATGAAAAGCATTATAAGTTTAGTCAAGAAAAAATATCGGGATTATTTAGTACACTTATTTATCATCATCATATAGAAGTTAATTATGATACCTCCCCCTAAAACATTAACCATCGCCGGCTCCGATAGTGGCGGTGCCGCCGGTCTCCAAGCTGATCTCAAAACATTTACCGCCCTACAAACATATGGCTTATCCGTTATCACTGTTGCCACCGCCCAAAATAGCCAAACAATAACCGCTCTCCATCCTCTCCCCCCCACCTTCGTCGCACAACAACTAACCACTGTCCTCTCTGATTATGCCCCCCCTGCCATCAAAACCGGTTTCCTCGGCTCGGCCGACCTCATCCACACCCTCACCCCCTGCCTCGCCGACTACCAACCCCAATACCTCATCATCGACCCCGTCCTCGTCAACCACAAAGGGGAGTCCATGTTCCCCCCCGAAGTCGCCGAAGCCTACCAAAAACAGCTCTTCCCCCTCGCTACCCTCATTACCCCCAACCGTGCCGAAGCTACCCTCTTCACCAATCTCCCCATCACCAACTGGGACGAAGGCCAAACCGCTGTCCGCGCCTTGCACCAACTCGGCGCCCCCGCCGTCCTCCTCAAAGGCGTCCCCGATGGCAACCATCTCGTCGACCTTTTCTACGATGGCACTATGCTCGGCGGCTGGCGCACCCCCCGCCACGATACCACCAACACCCACGGCAGTGGCGATACCCTCTCTGCCGCCATCCTCGCCTACCTTGCCCACGGCCAACCCCTCAATCAAGCCGTCGGCGATGCCCACTACTTCACCCAACAAGCTATCTACCACGCCCGTGACTGGCAACTCGGCGCTGGCCACGGCCCTCTTAACCAAATGTGGGAACTCCCCGCACCCATCCTCTAACTAAAAACATTATGGAACTAGAAATCCTCGGCTCCGGCGGAGCCTTCACCATCCCCAAACCCCTCTGCAATTGCTCCCTCTGCACCCAAGCTCGCCAACAAGGCCATCCCTACACCCGCACCGGCCCCAGCTACTTCATCCACGGCCCCAACATCCTCATCGACACCCCCGAAGAAATCAAAACCCAACTCAATCGCGCCGCTATCACCCACATCAACGCCGCCTTCTACACCCATTGGCATCCCGACCACACCATGGGCCGTCGTGTCTGGGAAATGAATCTCGACCCCAAAGGCTGGCCCATGAAAAAAACCTGCACCGATATCTACATCCCCACCCCTGTGGCCGATGATTTCCGTCGCTTCCTCGGCATCTGGGACCACCTCGCTTATCTTCAACAGCAAGAACTTGTCCACCTTCACGAACTCGCCACCAACGACCCACTCACCATCGCCAATGTCACTGTCACCCCCATCCCCCTTGCCGAAACCAATGTCTTTGGCTATCTTTTTGAAGAAAACGGCCGTTCCCTCCTCCTCATCGCCGATGAACACAAAGATTGGTCCCCCCCCGCCAATCTCCCCCCCATCGACCTCTTCATCATCCCCATGGGCGTCGCCGAATTCAACCCCTTCACCAACCAACGCCGCATCCCCACCAACCACCCCATCCTCCAACGAGAGCCCACCCTCCGCCAAACCAAAGCCCTCATCGCCCAACTCAACCCCCGCCAAACCATTATTAGCCACATCGAAGAACCGGAACAACTCTCCCCCGATGACCTCAATACCATCGCCGACCAATGGCAGGCCGATGGTCTCAACGTCCGTTTCGCTACCGACCATATGAAAATCAGCTTATGACCCAACCAATCAATCTCCTCTTTGACCATGATGGCGGTGTTGATGACCTCATCTCTCTTCTCATGTTGCTCGCCATGCCCCATGTCAACCTTCACGGCATCGCCGTCACCCCCGCCGACTGCTATCTCCGCCCCGCCACCTCCGCTACTCTCAAAATCCTTCGTCTCTGCGGCCGTGCCGACATCCCCGTCAGCCAAGGCACCCTCACCGGCATCAACCATTTCCCCCGCCTCTGGCGCAAAGACGCTTACTGCCTCGACGCCCTCCCCATGCTCAATGATACCGATGATCCTCTACCCTCCCCCGTCCCCCAACCCGCTCACCAATTTCTCGCTGATAAACTCCGCCAAGCCGATACCCCCCTCACCATTCTCATCACCGGCCCCGTCTCCAATCTCACCGCCGCTCTCAACGCTGAGCCCGATTTAGCCAATAAGGTCGAGAACGTTCTCTGGATGGGTGGCGCTTTCAATGTCAACGGTAATGTGGAAGATTATGAGCATGATGGCTCGGCCGAGTGGAACGTCTACTGGGACCCCATCGCCGCCCATCAACTTTGGCAACATGATATCCCCCTCCTCCTTTTCCCCCTCGATATCACCAACAACGTCCCCGTCAACCTCCCTTTCCTCCACCAACTAGCCCGCCGCCGCCGTTTCCCCCTCGCCGACCTCGCCGGCCAATGCTGGGCCATGACCGTCGGCACCATCCCCAATGCCAATTACCTCTACTACATGTGGGACACCCTCACCACCGGCTACCTTGGCGCCCCTCACCTCTTCACCACCACCACCCAACCTACCTACGTCATCCCCCACGCCCCCAGCGCCGGCCGCACCATCATCTCCCCCGATAAAGGCCGCCCCACCCAAATCGCCCAAACCGTCGCCCTCCCCCAATTCTACGACTACCTCCTCGACCTCTTCAGTCAACATATCTCACAACAATAAAGGGTATGTCATTCCGGCGCAGATACTGTCCGTTTTTCTTATGTCAACAACCATTTACAGCCCGATCAGGGCTGTCATCCTCGCGAAAGCGGGGATCCACTCCTAAAATCACCTTTATTTCGGCTTCGTTCTCCGCAAAGCTCAT
>DATHYN010000091.1:0-3778 GCA_035459145.1 Anaerolineae bacterium
GGGTGATGGAGAGTTGTCCATTGTGATTGGTGGTACCATAAAGCGTGACTATTTTTTCGACATCTTGGCTGTTGCGGGAGGACAGTGTCAGTTCGAGGGAGTGATTGGCTAATGGTTGATGAGCATTATCAGTGAGGCTGAGGTCGATGGCGCGGGGTTGAGAGGCGTTGTGGATGAGGCCGTGGGTGTTGACCGTTAAATAACCCTGGTTTTGGTAGATATGGAGATGTTGCGAAGCGCTAATGGTATTGCCATCTTCATCTTCAGTTGTAACGACGACAAGGAGGTCATTGCTGATTTGGTTGGTGATGGGATCTCTTGATATGTTGTAAGACATTTTGGCGGAATCGTTGTATGTGTAATGGCCTTGATCATCAAGGGTGTAATGATAACCGGTTGAGCCGTGACCATAAAAGTGGCGATCGTAGCGAGAATGGTATTTGGCTATGAGAGAGGCGTAGTTTGGTTTGTCGGTTAGGTCTCTAATGTCAATGTCGAAATCTTGCTTGGCGAGTGGTTCTCCCGTTTGGGTATGATAGATATCGATATCAATGGCCATCTCATCCCCTTCGATGTAGTAGGGTTGGGAGGGGGTAATATCAATGGTGTATGGTGTTGGGGAGGGGGAGATAGTGAAGAAGTGAGCTTGTTTTTGGTCTTGGAAGAGGGCGCGGAGGTTGTATGTGCCATGGGTGAGGTAGGCAGGGAGGATAATAGAGTCGGTGGCGGCACCATAATCGTTGAGATAGGTGGTTTTGGTGCGAATGATTTCGTCGTCGGGGTTAAGAAGTTGGATGGTAACGGGGGTGTTGGCGCTGATGTTGTGGGGCTGGCTGTTGGTTAGTTGACGAGCGATTAGTTTAAAGTTAAGGGTGTCACCGGCTAAGTAGTTCGGTTTATCGATGATGGTGTGTAAGGCGTAAACTGGTTCGTCAGTGGCTGATTGGGGAGTAAAGGTTTGGTAATTGGTGATGTTCCAATTCTGGTTAAGAGAGCTGATGGTGAGGTGCCCTCCCCGTTCGGCGGTGATGAGTTGAGGGGCGGGGGATGTGGGGGGTGGGTTATAGGTGTAGAGGCCGTATTCGTCGGTGGTGGCTTGGTGGATGAGTTGGCGTTGTTGGTTATAGAATTTTAATTCGAAGGGGGCGGGATTTGTTTCTTGGTCGCGCTCGGCCGCCCAAACGGTGTAGCTACCATTATGTTTTTGGACGGTTAGGCCGTGGGGGGTGAGAAGAACCAATAGTTGTTTGTCGGTTTCAGTCGAACCAATACCCATCTCAAGGAGATAAGCGCCAGGGCGCACATTGGCGGGAATTTGGGGAAGCTCAGGATTGAGCTCACCATTAATAAAGTTGTTGTATTGCCATTGGGTGATAAGGGGGAGATTTTTGGTGTCGACGTAGGGTAGTTCTTCAGCATAGGGGTCGGTGGCCATGTATTGGTTGAAAATGGCATCGAAATCAGCTTGGTAGAGGCTAAAGGTGATGCGTGTTGAGTCTGTTTCATTGAGGAAAGCAGGGATGATGCGATCATAATTGCTGTTGATCGGTTGTATATGGATACCGTAACCGAAATGCCCAAAGTTGGGAAGGGAGTTGGATAAGAAGATTTTTTGCCAAGATGTAAAAAGAGCGGGTTGGTTGTCGGCATTATAGAGGTTGCCGTGAAGATTGACGGTGTATTTCTCTTGGGGAGCGAGATGGTTAGTGGGCAGTATGCTTAATTGGGTGTTGTCTTCGTTCCAGGCTAAGGAGTAGTCAAGTTCAGGCGAGATGGTGATATCTGGGAAATTATTTTGGGGGTTCATGGCATAGGGGAAGTGGATGATGAGGGGGTCAAAAATAGAGTCTGGGGTGGTGAGGGTTGGGGATGGCGTGGAGAAAGTGCTTGATTCTGGTTGGTAAGTGGGCATATTCAGGGGAGTGATTTTCGAGGTGAAGTTAAGTGTGTATTGTTGATGGAGGGCTAAGGCGCCATTAACGGTGAGAATCGCTAGTTTGTCGGTGAGCCAGGTGATGTCAAATTGGTGATAAGGCTCGAGTTGTAACGCGTTTTCGACGGCCGCGGTGTTAACGGGATAGTTGAAGTTGAGGACGATGCGTGTTTTATCCGTTTCTTTTTTAAAGGTTATGGGTTGGAGAAGGGGAGGGGCTTTGTGCACGTGATTGATTGGGCTGAGGATACGGGTTTTGTTAATGGTTTGGGCATCAGTGGAGAGTTTGATGGTTAACCGTTGGCTTGGTTGGAGGTGTTGGAGTAGTTGGATGGTGAGGTTGTTTTCAGTCCAACTTGTGGTGTATTCGAGAGGTGGGTCGAGGGTCAGAGCACGGTTAACGGAAAGTTTATCCATCGGTTCGTTGAAGCTGATGGTGAAGCCGGGTTGCACATTGGTGATGTCACTATTGGTCTTGATAGTGGCTTTAATGGGGGTGGCGGTGCGGAAAGTAAAGTGATGTTTGTTTAGGGCTGTACCATCGGTGCCGGTGAGTTGTGTGTCAATGATGGCACTAATAAACTTATCGGGAGGAAAATGGGTGTCAGGGACGAAGGTGAGGGTGGTGTTGTTGTCGGACCAGTTGGTGGTGCCGGAAATGAGGTTAGTGGGGGTGATGGTTAGTGGGGGGGTGTTGTTGTCAGGGGGGTAGACGGGTTCGGAGAAGCGGATGATGAGGGGGGTGTGGAGGGGGTGGGTGGCGTTGGGGGTGTCGAGATTATCGACGGTGATGTGGATGCCGTGGTCTTCGGCGAAGGTGGGTTGGGTGAGGATGGGGGTGATAACGGCCGTTATCACCCCCATCAAAATTAAAAGCGAACGAAAAAATCGGAACATCAAACAATCCTTATTGCGTGGAGAGGGAGAGGGTGGCTAAGCCTGTTTGGGTGTCGGTGGTGAAGGCGTGGGCGGAGAGGAACCAGTCGGCGGGGGCGTCGGGCCAGATGAGGGTGATTTGGGCTTGGCCGAGGGCGTTGGTGCGGTGGGAGGGGTACCAGAAGGAGGGGAGGGTGGTGGGGTAGTTGATTTGGGATATGTCGATAATTTCCTCCCAGCCACCGTCACCGCAACCACAACCACCGTAGCGGTAGCGACTGAGGGCGTAGCTATCGTATTGGAAGATGCGGAAAGGGGTGGCGGGGTAGAAGGTGGGGCCGAGGGGTTGGGGCAATGTGGCGTTATTATAGAGTTGTTGGGGGTTGATGGCTAGGGCGATTTCGGTGGCGACGGGGTGGCCGAGGTGGTTGGTAGCTTGGAGGGTAATGGTGGCGGGTTGACCGGCTTGATACTCTTTTTGATCAGGGGTGATGGTGAGATTGAGCTGTTGTTGATGAGGGGGAACGTTTAACTTAACGGTTGAACGGGTATAGTGGAGGTTGGCTTCACTTTTCCAAATAACTAGACCTGTGTCGATGAAGTGGTCATTTGGTTGCCAACTGGTGACGGTAACGAATAGATTAGGGGTATGTTGTTGGTCGATAGGTAGGTCGATAATGGTGAAGGGGGCGGTGAGGGAGATGATTTTTTGGGAGATGGCTTGGTCATTGCTTAAAGTGAGTAAAGCGGGGCCACTATCTGGGGATTGGATGAAAAGGCGGGCTGTTTGACCAGCAAAGTAAGTTTTGGTTTCGGGGAGGATATGTAACTTAGATTGCCCATAGTTACTGTGCCAGTTTTCATTGGTAGCGGTGACAAAGAAGAGGGAGGTTTGGTACTTGGTACTCACGCTAGTATCGCTGGTGGTGGCGACTAGTCTATATTCACCGGGGGGAAGGGGGGGAGGGG
>DATHYN010000092.1:0-9569 GCA_035459145.1 Anaerolineae bacterium
AGACCGGTAACAAGTTGGTATTGGCCGGGGGGAAGGTCTGGCGGGAGAGGATGGGGGGTGTGGAGGATTTCGCCGGGAGACCAAGCGGCGGTGGGGTAGCGACCGCCCCATGGTTGGGCATCGAGGGCTTGGACGAGGTCACCGTCCTCATCAAGTAGATGGAGAAAGATGGTGTGATTTTGATTGACGGTATGTAACGATTGCCACGTTAGGGTGATGGTGGGGGTGGGGGTGAGGGCTGTGGTAAAAGAGCGGAGGAGAATGGCCTCATCGAAACGGGTGCCGATGGTGGGTTGGGGGAGGGGCGGGGGAGAGGGCGGGGGGTGTTTGAGGCGGCCGAGGAATATTTTTGTCAGGTTGGTTTGGGCGAGGGAGGTACTGGTGTATTTAACCGGCTGAGCTGTGGTGTCATTGATGAGTTCGACGTAGAGACGATAGGCGGCGGGAATGGGCTTATCGGGAAGGGGGATATGGTAGGGGTCACGGATAAGGATGTGGGGGAGCCAGTTGTGCGGGGCACTTTGGCCGGGGTTGGGGTTGGTGGTTTTGAAGATGGGCCGGCCGAGGGGGTCGGTGAGGGTGATGCGAATTGCGTAGCGGTCGGTGACGGGGGCGGTGGTTTGCCAGTAGAGGGTGAGCTTGTGGTCATCGAGGGAGTGGCCGAGCAGTTGGATAGGGGCATCGAGGGTGATATTGGGATGTTGTTGGGTGGTGGGGATGTAATCGGGGGTGGGGTGGTAGATGAAAGGGGTGTTGATGTTATCGAAGAAGAAGAGTTTGCTAGTGAGGAGGAAGAGGGCGAAGAGGGGAAGGAGGGGGGAGAAGGTGGTTGTGGGCGTATGTGGTGGTGTGATTGAGGTGGGGTGTGGGGAGCGGAAAAGGTAGAGGGTGAGGAGGCCGAGGGTGAGGAGAGCGAGGAGTGAGAGAAAGTTAGCGAGTTGGCGGATGGGGGTGGAACCGAAGTGGAGATGAATGGTTTGAGGGCCGGGGGGGATGGTGAAGTGGAGACGGCCACGATTGTCGTAAGGTTTGGGGATGGGGGTGTTGTTGATGGTTAGTTGCCAGCCGGGGAAGTAATGGGTGGCGAGCGTGACCGTTTGGGGGGAGGTGAAATCGGATTGCCAGTGAGCGTGCCAGCGGCCGGTATCGATAACGGTGAGATTAGGTGGTGGATTCAGCAGTTTGGCGGCGAGGGGTTGGTTATCATCGGCTTGGGGGAAGGGGAGTTGGGTGGGGAGGGTGGTGACTTGACTGGCGCTGTATTCGGTCCAGCCGGTGAGGCCATAGACATAGAATTCGTTTTGGAGGCGGGAGGCGTCTTGCTTAGAGGGGGAGGTAGGGAGGTCGGTGATGAGTGGGGGGTAGAGGTAGGGGATAGCGGGGAGGAAAAAGAGGGTGATGAGGGTGGGGAGGAGAAGGTGGTGATAGAAAGGAGATTTTTTAGAGGTGGCGGGGAGGGGGATACCGGCGAGGGTGACGGTCCAGAAGAAGGTACTGACATCGAGGGTGCGCCAAGGGAATTGGATGATACGGAGAGGGGCTAAATTTTCCCAGAACCAGATACTGGCGGGGGTGGCGAAGAAGAGGGAGCCGAGGGCGAGGAGGCCGCTGGTTAAGGTAAGGAGCGGGATGGAGGGTTTGGGATTGCGCCAGAGGGCGAGCCAAGCGGCGAGGAGGGCGAGGAGGCCGAGGAGAATTTGGGGGAGGCCGGGGGTGATGGGGAGGTCGGCGTTATAGCTGGTGGCGATAGGGGTAGAGGGGAGTTGCCAGAGGGAGATGAAATGTTGGGCGTTGACAGAAGTTGTTTCGGAGGCGGAGGTGGTGTAGCGGGTGAGGTCGATTTCAATGAGGGCGGGGAGCCACATGAAGCAGGCGAGGAGAGCGCCGGCGAGGAGGGGAAAAGTGGTTAGTTTGCGGATATGGTGGTTATGGGGAGAGGAAGAGGGGGGGGGGAGGGTTAAGATGGCGAGGGTGATGGTGATGAGGGCGGGGAAAAAGATAAAGCTGGCGACGATGTGGGAGAGGAAGATGGCGGCGATGGTGATGGTGCTGAGCCAGAGCCAGCGGTTTTGACGGTGGTGGTAGAGTTGGTAGAGGGCCCAGATGGCCCAAGGGAAGAGGGCCATGGCCCAAGCGTTGGAGAGACTGCCACGTTGGAAAGTTTGGTAGATGTAGTAGGGGGCGAAGAGGTAGGCGGTGCTGGCGAGGAGGGCGCGGCGGGGGCCGTGCCATGTTTTGATAAGGAGGAACATGCCGAGGGGGCCGAGGGCGAGGGTGAGGGCGGAGGTGAGATTGAGGGCGAGGGGGCCGTTTTGGCCAGTGAGTTGGTAGATGAAGGTGAGGCTGTAGGCGGAGAGGGGGGGGTAGAAGTTGAAGAGGGGGTAGCCATAGCCGAGGAAAAGGTCGGGGTTCCAGCGGGTGAAGAAGGTGCCTTGTTGCCAGAGGTCGTGGAGATAGGGGATGCGGTAGTAGTGGATGAGGCTGTCGTGGCCGTGGGGAGGGGCGTGGCCGAGGGGGGAGAGGATAATGAGGGAGAGGATGATGAGGGAAAGTAGGTAAGGGTGTTTGAAGATAAAGTTTTTGAGATTTATGGGTGACATCATGGGGGAATTATAGAGGTTTTTGGAGGGGGGGCAAATGGGGGGGGTGTTTGGTTGGAGGGTGTGTTTTGCTTGAGTTGAGGATGGGTTTATGAAATGGTTAGGGATTATGGTAGTTGATGGGATTGGTAGTGGCGGAGTTGGGGGTAGTGGTAGGCGAAGTAGGCGGTCATGGTGATGGTGAGGAGGCCACCAGTGATGATGGCGAGGGGGGGATTCCATAGTGCGGCGACGATACCAGCTTCTAGTTCGCCAAGTTGGGGGCCGCCCATAAAGAAGAGCATGTTGACGCTGGTCATACGGCCGCGGAGGTGATCGGGGGTGTTGAGTTGGCGAATGGTGCCACGGATGACGGTCGAGATGGTGTCACCGACACCGGTGAGGGCGAAGAAGAGGTAGGCGAGCCAGAAAGAGGTGGTAAAGCCAAAGAGGGTGGTGGCGAGACCGTAGAGGGCGACGCTGAGGAGGAGGTTGCGGCCTTGATGATTGCTGGGTTGGCGGCGGGCGAGGACGAGTCCGGCCAGAACGGCGCCAATTGGTTGGGCGGTGGCGAGGGTGGCGTAGCCGTTGACACCGGCGTTGAAGATGCGGTCGGCGATGAGGGGGAGCATGGTGCGGGCCGAGCCAAAAAAAGTGGCCCAGAAGTCGATGAGCATGGTACTCCAGATTAATTTGTTGTTGTAAGTGAAGTGAAGACCTTGTTGGATAAGGGCGAGTTGTGATTTGAAGGTTTTTGGTGTTGAGGGAGGGGGTGTGACTGGTTGGTTTTGAGAGTAGGCGAAAGGGCGGCGGATGGCGAGGAGAACGGCACCGAAAGAGAGGGCATTAAGAAAATAGACAAAGCTGATATCGGTTTGGGCGATGAGGAGGGCGGCGAGGCCGGGGCCGGTGATGGTGCCGAGATACCAGAGGAGAGTGTTGAGGCTGAGGGCGCTACTGAGATGTTGGGGAGGGATGAGGTTGGGGATAATGGCTTGGAGGGCGGGTTCATCCATGGCGGCGAAGATAGAGGCGATGGCGGTGAGGGCGTAGAGGGAGAAGATGGTGATTTGGTTTTGCCAGGTGAGGATGGCGAGGGTAAGAGAGACGAAGGCGATGGCGGTTTGGGTGGTGATGAGGAGCCGGCGGCGGTCGAGGGTATCGGCGAGGAGGCCACCGATGAGGACGAAGAAGATGATGGGGAGGATGCGGACGAGGCCGAGGGCACCGAGGCCGAGGGCTTGGGCATCGAGGGTGAGGGGGTAGTTGAAGAGGGAGATAGAGATAGTTTGGTTGGTGAGGAGTTGGTAGATATGCCAATTGAGGGCGATGAGTTGCATTTGGGTGCCGAGGGAGGAGAATAGTTGGCCGAGCCAGAGGCGACGAAAATCGGGGTAATTTAGAGCAGGGGGGAGATTTGATAGCATGGGGAAGGATTATAACATATATTCCCTCTTGACGGCGAACAAGTGTTCGTGGTATTATTAGACGAACAGATGAGCGTATAATTATGAAGGAGGCTATTGTGGCCAAGAAAAAAGGCTTGTCGGAACGACAAGAATCAATTTTAGAATATATCTGGCAGGCGATTCAAGATAGTGGTCGGCCGCCAACAATTCGTGAGATTGGGCATGCGGTCAAGATCAGTTCGACATCAGTGGTTAATTATAATTTAACGAAACTGGTGGAGAAAGGGTTTTTGTTACGTGAGTCTGATGTATCGCGTGGTTTACGGTTGACGGATAAAGCGTTGGCTTTATATGGTCAGTTGACTGAAGCGGTTGAGAATGTTATCCGCCTGCCATTGGTGGGATCGATTGCAGCTGGTGAGCCGATTGATTTCGTGAATGATGGTTCATTTGAGAGTTATGATGATGATGATGCGTTGGAGTTAAGTGCATCGTTGTTGCCAGGCCGGACTGATAATTTGTATGCGTTACGTGTAAGTGGAACGTCGATGATTGATGCGATGGTTGATGATGGGGATATTGTGGTGATGCGTAAGCAGAGTGAAGCGCGTAACGGGGATATGGTAGCGGCGTGGCTGACGGGTAGTGATACGACGACATTGAAATATTTCTTTAATGAAGGGGAGCGGGTGCGATTACAACCGGCGAACCCAACGATGGATCCGATTTTTGTGAATCCGCGCGAGTTGCGGGTGCAAGGCAAAGTGATGATGGTGGTCCGTCAGATGATGTAAGGAAATTGCTTGGTGGTGGAGATTTAATTGAATTTTAGGAAGAGCGCGTGAGAACGCGCTCTTTTTTTTGTGGGTAACGTGACGGCGATAATTGATTAAGCCGATGTAAGTGTTGGTTAGGGTATTGTTAGGGTAGATTTCTCGATGCCATTTTGCCCTTTGACGATTGGTAGGGTCCAAATGAGGAGGACGGGTAAAATGCCACTTGAAATGACGTTAGTTGGGTAGAAAGTTAGGTGAGGCCGAGGAAGTTTTCGAGCCAGTTGGTACGCCAGAGACGGCGGAGGAGCAAAGCCCAGAGGGCGACGGCGATCCAGATACTGATGAGGTGTGGGGGGCGCATGGCGATGATGCCGAAATAACTGCTTAGGGGGGGAGATGTGGCGACGACGGTGAGTATAATCCAGAGGGTGAGGGTTAGCCAAACGGGCCACCATTGTTTATTTAATCGGCTCCAGCCGACAAACCATTTGTGAGGGGGTTCGAGGAAGAGGATGAGGATGAAGGCGGTATAGGAGATAAACATGGAGAGGAATGATTGGGCGACGATGGTGGCGGCAGCGAGGGGGAAATCGGGGTCGATTTGGTAGTTGAGGTTGGTATAATCTTCAAAGACGTTGATGAGACGTGGGGAGATGGCAAAGTTACTGATTTCGCGTTGGGCGACAAAGATAACGGTTGTGTAGATAAGAACGGCGAAGAGCATGGTGACGAGGGCGGCGGGGAGGGTAAATCGGGCTAAAGAGATGAGTAAATTTTCTTCTATTTTTATGGGCCGAGACCAGACGGTGATGTAGAAAGCGGGAATGCCGATGGTGAAGAGAGTGAGGGCGACTTGAGCGGGTTCGAAGGGAAAGTTCAAGCCCATAATGGCAATGGCGATGATGATGAGGGCGGAGCTCGTGACACGGGCGAGGAAGAGATACATAGCACGGGTGAGGCCGCCAACAATGCTTTTGCCTTCGCGGAAGGCGGGTTGGAGGGCGGCAAAGGAGTCACCGAGGAGAACGATATCGGCGACATCGCGAGTGGCTTGGCTACCGCTTTGCATGGCGATGCCGACATCCGCTTTTTTGAGGGAGAGGACATCGTTGACGCCATCGCCGATCATGGCGACATGGTGGCCGTTATTGATGAGGTTGAGGATAATGTGTTGTTTTTGGTCGGGGGTGATGCGGCCGAAAACGGCCGTTTCCGCCACAACCTCAGTCAATTGATGCTCATCTAACGCCAGTAAATCATTGCCAGTAATGAGCTTGGTGTGGAGAAAACCAACCTGTTTGGCTAAAGCGGCGACTGTATGGGGATTATCACCAGAGATGATCTTAAGTTGAATACCAAGCTTATTAAAGGCGGCGATTGTTTTATCAGCGTGGGGGCGGAGTTGATCACGGATGGCGATCAGGGCTAGCGGTTCGAGTTGGGGGAGGGTGGGCTGGTCAGTCTCGTCAGCGAGGGGGTGCGGGGTGGGGGAGTAGGCGAAGAGGAGGATGCGAAGGCCGAGATCGGCCCATTGTTGGCTGATAGTGGTGGCGGGGCTATCGGGGGTGAAGGTGTTGGCGGGGAGGAAGGGGGCTAAGTTTTCGGCGGCGCCGAGGGCGAAGGTGCCGGGGTAGTCGTCAGTGGAGAAGGTGAGGGCGCTCCATTTACGGGCAGAGGCGAAGGGGATTTCGGCCGAGGGGGAGGTGCCGACGCCGGGCAGGCCACGGATGAGGGCTTCGTTGGTTTGATTTTGGGTGGTGGTGGAGCGGACGAAGCGGCCGAGGAGGGTTTTGATGTGGGGGGCGTCAAATTGTGCGCTGAGTGGGGCTAAATCAGCGAAGGCGAGTTGGTTGGTGGTGAGCGTGCCAGTTTTGTCCATGCAAAGTACATTGATATGACTGAGCGCTTCGATGGCATTGGTTTGTTGGACGAGGGCGCCTTGGTCCGCGATTTTGGCGGCGCCGAGGGCGTAGGCGACGACGATCATGGTGAAGAGGCCGTAGGGGACGAGCCCGGTCAGGACAGCGGCCATTTCGACGAGCCGGCTGAAGGGGAGTCCTTCGATGATGGCGGCGCTGAAAATGGTGAGGGAGAGAATTGTGACAACCAGCATGACGAGGCGGACGACGAAATTAATCTGTTTTTGGAGAGGGGTTTCAGAGACTTCAAAGAGGCGAGCGTTAAGGGTTACTTGATTGGCATAGCTATCGAGACCTACTTTATCCGCTTGGTAGTAGCCACGGCCGGTGACACAGAAGCTACCAGAGAGGATGGTGTCATTGGTTGTTTTGCGGATGAGATCGGCTTCACCGGTGAGGAGGGATTCGTCCATTTCGATGGTGGTGGTGGTGACGAGGTGGCCGTCAACGACGGCTTGGTCACCAGGTTCGAGTTTGATGATATCGTTGAGGACGAGCTCGTCGGGGGGGATGGTTTGTTCTTGTTTATCACGGACAACGGTGATGGTTTTTTTATTGAGGAGGGCGATGGCATCGAGTTGGCGTTTGGCCCGCATTTCTTGGACGGTACCGATGACGGCGTTGAGGGCGGCGAGGCCAACGCTCATAATAGCGTCATTGAGTTCGCCGAGGGCGATAAGGAGGCCGCCGATGAGGTAGAGGATGTTATTGAAGAAGGAGAAAAGGTTGGAGCGGATGATGTCGAGGTAGGAACGGCCGTTATGCATATCGACTTGGTTGCCTAGCCCTTTATCGCGTTGGGTTTTGACTTGGGCAGAGGTTAGGCCAGCGGGGATGTTTTCTTGTTGATGGTTACTAACGGATGACATATTAGGGTTAAGTTTAGCTCAATTTGGATATAAGGCAATTGGTAATGTCGTCAAAACGGGTTGGCGAGCGTTGAGTAAGTATGGAAATTATTTATTTAATCGGTATGTGGATAATTGGGATTTGGTTAGCGGATGGAGGCACGGTGGCGGCCGAGGTTTGGGGGCGGTTGGCGGTTGGTATGTTGCTGCTGGGCATGATGAGTTGGTTGTTGGTGGGCTGGTTGTCTAAGGGGAAGTGGGTTATCTGGTTTTGGTTGGGGTTGTGGGCATTGGCTTTTGGGGGAGGGGGGCGGGCGTGGGCTGTGCCGCAATGGGAGGCGCCGGCAGTGATGGCGTATCATGGGCGGGCAACAGCTGTGTTAGGGATTGTGGTAGATGAGCCAGTGGTGAAGGATAAGGGGCAGACGTTATTGGTAGCGGTTCAGGCGGTGCGATTGGTTGATAGTGAGGGAGGTGGGTGGGTAAACGGGGAGGGGATGGTACAAGTGCATACGAAGCGGTATCCATTGGTATTATATGGTAGTCAGGTACGGTTGGTTGGGGAGTTGGAGGCGCCAAAGGGGACGCCAGAGTTTGATTATGGGGCATATTTAGGGCGGTTGGGGATTTACAGTCAGATGATGAGGCCGGAAGTGGCCGTGGTGGCCGAGGGGGAGGGGGTGTGGTGGCGTCAGCGGTTGTTGGCAGGGAAGGGGCGTTTGCAAGCGGTGATTCAGCGGTTATGGCCGGAGCCACAAGCGGGTTTATTGCGGGCGGTGTTATTGGGGGAGGGGTCACGGTTGACACCGCAAGTGAAGGAGAACTTTCGGCGGGCGGGGTTGGCGCATGTGACGGTGGTGTCGGGGTTTCATGTAGCGGTATTGGCGGGGGTGTTGTGGGGGATGAGTCGGCCGTTGGTGGGTGGCCGAGGGGGGGCGGTGACAGTGGCTATCGGATTGGGGTTGTATGCGATGGTAGTGGGGATGGGACCAGCGGTGATGCGGGCGGTGGTGATGGGGGTGGTTGGTTTGTTTAGTTGGCGTGGGGTAGGACGCAAGAGTTACCCATTTGCGCTGTGGGCGATAGCGGCGGGGGTGTTGACGCTGTGGCAACCACAGTTATTGTGGCAAGTGGGCTTTCAATTGAGCATGATGGCGACTTGGGGGTTGTTGATGTATGTTTCGTTATTAGCGGGTTGGGGGGAGAAAGTGGTGGCGTGGTTGGGTATTCGTGGGTGGGTAGCGACGGCGCTGGCGGTGGTGTTGGCGCCGTTGTGGGTATCGTTGGCGGCGCAGATGGGGGCGTTGCCGTTGGTGTTGTACCATTTTGGGGAAGTTTCAGTGATTGGGTTGGTGGCGAATCTGTTATTGACACCGGCACAACCAGTGTTAATGATTTTGGGTGGCGCGGGGGCGTTATTGGGATTGGTGACGGAGCTTGTGGGACAGGTGTTGGCGTGGGGGGCGTGGGTACCGTTGACGTATACATTGGCGGGAGCGGAGCTGTTTGGTGGGATGGAGGGGGCAACACGGCCGTTAACGATTTCCCTACCAGTCGTATTAAGTTGGTACAGTGGTTTATTGGCTATGGCGTGGCTAGGAGATGCGGTGCGTGAGCGGTTGAGTGAGAAGATTGAGGGGTGGCGCGATTGGTGGCGGTTATTGGGGCCGCGTTTGGTGTTGGTGGCGAGTTTAAGTGTCGCGGTTATTATGTTGAGTATTGGTTGGAAACAGCCGGATGGTCGGTTGCATGTTCATTTTTTAGATGTGGGGCAGGGGGATGCGACCTTGATTCAAACGCCGAGCGGGCATCAGATTTTGGTTGATGGGGGGATGTATCCGACGATTTTGTTAGGGCATTTGGGGGAGCGGATGCCGTGGGGGGCAAGGCGTTTAGCGGTGGTGGTGGCGACGCATCCAGACGCGGATCATGTGACTGGTTTGCCGGAGGTGTGGGGGCATTATGAGGTGGGGCAGTTGTGGACGGAGGGTTCGGTTGGTGATGAGGGGGCGTATGGTGTGTTGTTGGGGGTGGCGGA
>DATHYN010000093.1:0-59572 GCA_035459145.1 Anaerolineae bacterium
AACCAACCGATTGGCACACCCAAACCCTCGGCCTCTACCCCCTCCAACTCAGCCTCCCCACCAATTGGACACTCACGGAACTCAACCGCCGCCCAGAACCAGAAGCCGATTGGAGTATCCTATTTGGTCACGATTGTGCCGAATACACCATCACTAATTCTGACGAAACCCTTATACTAACCCTCATCCCCGCCTGTGGCCTGCTCGAAGGCGCTGGTTTCCCCTGCCCCCCAGACACTCTCATTGTGAGACCCTCTATCGAGAATATCCACAACACAATGATTGTCCGCATCAACTACCCAGATCGCAATACCTATGCTTATACCGAAGCTGACATCGGCTTAGTTGACTGTTACGACGGCTACAAACTATCATTTACTGACGGTAATATCGAAACCCATATGCTCACTAATATCAATTATTCCGGGGACAAGGCTGATTTACCTCACATCATGACCATCACCGATGACATCATCCGCTCTTTCCAACCCATTGACCGCCCCGTTCCTTGGCAAAAACGCCCTTTCACCAACGCCTACTTTTTTGGCCATGGTAACAAAAACATATTAATTGTTGGCGGTATTCATGCCGGCTACGCCCCCGGTTCCGTCGACGTCACCCAGCAATTAATCGCTTATTACAAACAAAATCCCACCGCCATCCCTGACGATATCACCCTAATCATCCAGCCAAACATGAATCCCCATGCCCAACTAGCTCCAGGAGAGACAATTGGCCGTTTCAATGCCAATCAAGTCGACCTCAACCGTAACTGGGATTGCGATTGGCAGGCAAATGCTTACGTCAGTGGCCAACTCATCGAAGGTGCTGGCGGCAAAGCCATGGAAGAAGAACCAGAAAGCTGGCGCCTACTAAGAATTATCGCCAACAATCCCCCCTCGGCCACCATCTTCTACACCGCCCGCGCCGTCAACGGCCTCGTCGCTCCCGGCCGTTGCGACCAGCGCCACACCCCCTCAGAAACAGTCGCCACCGCCTATAGCGAAGCCACTGGCTACAACCTCTCTGACTACACGCAACCAAACCCGCCCACCTTGACCGGCGATGTCAGTAACCGCTTCGCTAAATATGGCCTCCCCGCCATCTTCGTCCTCCTCCCCGAGTATGAAGAGGCTGACTTCGCCACCAATCTAGCTGGTGTCAACGCCGTGATGACAATGGTAACCAATCAATAACCAACACTTAGCTCGGTTTAATCAAGTTATACACCAATCTTCTTTAAAGTTTACTATCAACTATCTCCACATCCACCCCATCTTCAGTCACTAACCCTACCCCACTCTCCAAAAACTTCGTGCGCACATACCCCAATGCCGCCTTTCCCGCCACCGATGTCACCGTCCCCGCCTTCTTCCCCTCGGCCAACAAACCCGCCCCCACCATCACCTCTCCCCCCACCCGTAACCGCACCAATCGCTTCGCCAACTGCCCCCGACTATCCATCCGCGCAATAATCTCCTGCCCAATATAACATCCTTTCTGGAATGATATATCATCCCACAAATTCGCCTCCAACGGAATATAATCCCCCGTCAACTCCGCCCCATACCGTGGCACACCCGCCTCAACCCGCACCGCCTCAAACTGCTCCGCCGAAACCACCACACACCCCGCCTCGGCCAACACCCCGAGCAAATCCTCCCGCACCTCTTCACTCCCCACTACCAAATACCCATCCCCATAAATCGAATCAACCCGCTGTACCCGCACCTTTTCCCCCGCAACCTCTCCCTCACGCCAATGAAAACGTTCCAATGCCTCCTCAACCCCCAAAGCTCCCATCGCCGTCGCCGCCTTAGGCCCGTAAACCCCCAAAATAACCCTCTGCCCACTCAAATCTTCCAAATGAAAATCATCGTTAAAAAAAACATATCGCATTAAATACCGCGCCACCCCATCCCCATTTCCCGCTCCCGTCAACGCATAAACAACATCCTCACCCACCGCCAAAATCAACCGATCAATAATCCGTGCAATATCCGTTGTTAACACCGTCGCCGCCCCTTCCCCCACCTTCAAATCTTTAACCGCCTGCGTCGACATCCGATGAATCAAATCAAGCCGTGTCTCTCCTGTAATTTTCAATAACCCTAAATCACTCTGATCAACCACAATCGCTTGCTCTTCTGCCGCCAACTTTACTTGCTCATTCATCATCATTTTCTGCCTCCGTCTCATCTGGCTCTATCGCCATACTATCAATCGTCATTAACGGAATAAATTGATTATCCATCGCTTTAGCTTCCCACTCCTCCGCATACGCCTCTAAGCCCGGCAAAAAGCTCGACTCAAACTCAAAACTCGCTTCCGCCACCACCGACCATAACGGCCGTCCACCCAACCCCTTAAACCGCTTCTTATCCGTCAAATCCCGATCGCTCAACTCACTCAACCAACTCTCTAACTGAATATAAGCCCCTTCCAGATCATCAAAGATAATATCCAACTGCCGCCCCTGATTCTCCCGCAAACGGGCCTCATTATACGCCTCTTTATTTTTCAACGCCTCCAACAACTTTTGTGGCTTCTTCTTCCCCAATAATTGACGCAAGCCCGTGATTAGCTCCGATTCCCACACCGCAATTAAAACCAAGATATCACGCACCGATAAACCCCCTACCGCCTTCGGCGCTAACAACGCCTCATCCGGTAAGGGGTCTATAATTTCCAAGAGGCGCAA
The DNA here is from genome assembly GCA_035459145.1 of Anaerolineae bacterium. Lineage (GTDB taxonomy): Bacteria > Chloroflexota > Anaerolineae > Promineifilales > Promineifilaceae > DATHYN01. The sequence goes on from DATHYN010000093.1 coordinate 2,702, forward strand.
ACGCGCCTCCTCTAACGCTTCAAAGATGTCACTTGCTAAAATGGGCTAGCCCCCCTGTTGCAACATCAAAATTAACGCACCACCAATTCCTAACACCAAGACCCCCAGCAAAAGAGAGAAAATCATGGTCCATGGAATACCCGCTTCCCGTTCCCCTTCAATCGCTGCCAACGTTTTCGGCCGGAAATAAGCGAGGACACTAACCCCTACCAATAACATCAAACTTAAACCCCAACTGCGCCCAGCGGAGATAATCTCATTACCACGCACAACCGTCCCATCAGGATAAAACAAGCCAGCTAACATATAGCCTGCAAACAAAGCCATCAACATAAACAAACTCGCCGCCGCTACAGCAAACCGTTGTGGCCGATCATGGCTAGGCACACCACTTGCTGGCTGTGTCTCTTTCCACTCTTTCAACTGTTCTTTCCATTGATTATCTAAAGAGGTAACCGCTTCTTGATACTCTGGCTCTTCTTTCGTGCTCGCCGCCATCTGATCCAAGGCCGCAAACCCAAAAGCTAACCCACCACCCACAACAATAATCGGCCCCACGGCCAACGCGCCCGTCACAATTAACGTCATCAATGGTGACAACGTTAAATCAGCAAACGTTGGGCCTACCACCGGCAACCAACTCAAATAGTCAAACGTAGTCGCCGCCGTATCACTCGCCGCTGGCGGTAATGGCTGTGGTCCACCTAATAATGCACTAATTTGCGGCCACATCGCAAATACAATCGCTAACACAAACGCAACCCCACCCATGCCTAACAACCGTGTAATCTCAGCTTGATTCTTATTCAAGGGACATCCTCCAAAATAAGTAAAAGTATTCAGTGAATTTTAGCACAACCCCACCACCCTAGCAATTAAAAAGGCCCCCTTACGGGAGCCTTTTTTGTACAACAGTTATCTAAAAACCGTAATGTGCCATTTTATATCGGCGTTGTTATAGATGTAACTATCTTCTTCTCCCAAACGAGAGTTACAACACATTACGATAATTTAGTGATTAACTCATCCATTTCGGAACGAACACTGCCGTCAACAACTTGGTCATCCACACGGATAATCAAACCGCCCAACAAGCTTTCGTCCACGTCATAAGACACTTTCTTGCCCAAACCAGATTCCAAAGCTTTCTTTTCATCTTTGCTGAGCTCTTTGGCGCTAGTCACTTTCGCTTCACCACCAGGCAAAGATTTCGCTTTCGCTACCAAACTATCACGGCGACTTTCGCTTAATGTCGCTTGCAAGATTTTTTCCGCCGCGGCCACAGCCACCGACGTGATTTGATCACGGGTCTCGGCCAAAATAGCGCTACGTTCTTCTTTCGCTTCGCCACGTGCCTTCTCAATGATCGCTTTCGCATCTTCGTTCGCTTTGCTCACGATAGCATTCGCTTGCTCTTGCGCTTGACCAGTCGCTTCACCACGGACTTTAGCCGCTTCGTTACGCGCCGCGTCTAAAATCTTTTTCTTTTCTTCGTCCGCTTTCGCCCGAGCTTCTTCTGCCGCCCGCGCATCTTCTAAACCTTTTTGAATCCGTTCTTTACGTGCTTCCAAGGTATCGAGAATCGGTTGATACAACCAACCCTTCAATGCCAAGAACAAGATGGTAAAACTTGCAATTTGAATGAGCACGTAGCCAAGATTAATACCTAATGCAGCCATAGTTTATCCTCTCCTTAAGTTATCGTTCTGGGACAATCTTAGGCCACGAACAAAATGATAAGCGCCACAACTAATGCGTAAATAGCAACAGCCTCGGCAAACGCGATACCTAAAATCATATTCGTTTGAATCGTACCAGCCGCATCGGGATTACGGGCGATACCTTGTACCGCACCACCTACCACGATACCGACACCGGCACCAGCACCAATAGCACCGGTCATAGCTAAACCAGCACCAACAAGTTTTAAACCATCAGCAATTGCTTGTGCAGCTTCTACAGTCATTGTTTTATTCCTCCACGAATAAAGTTAATTGTTTATTTTCTTTGAAAATCTAACAAAATGGTGGTCAAGACCACACCTTATTTACAAATTTATAATAAATCGATCTCTAATGATGTTCGTCATCATCATGATGGTGGCTAACCGTTGCCCCTGACATAAACGTCAAACTCAACATAGCAAACACCATCGCTTGAATTGCCCCTACGAAGAACTCAAGACCGTAAACTGCTACCAACGCCACTGGCGCCAAGAAACCAATTACGAACAAGAGTACCTGCCCAGCAAAAATGTTACCAAAAAGCCGGAAGGCAAACGATAAAATCTTAGCAATTTCCGATACAAACTCAATCAAACCAACCAACGTATCCATCAAACCTAATGGGTTTTTAGCAATACCATCAGCGTTGTATGTAAAGAACTTACTCAAATAGCCTAAACCTAAGGCTTTAAAACCATAATACTGGGTCATAACCACCGAAATGATAGCTAAGGCAAAAGTAAAATTCAAATCCGTTGCCGATACCCGTATGAAAGGAACAATTGTCCAGTCAGCATCTGGCGGTTTAACCTCTTCCCCGCTTTCTTCATTCACCTCTACTGGTGAACGAAGTAACCAAGGACCGGTGCTATAGCCGGTTTCTTCATCTTTAACATCTCTAAAGAATAAAGTCCGACGCACATCTTTTTCATTGCGACGATCAACATCATAATACACTTTTTCTTCAATCAGGTGTAAGAAATGTTCAATGTCATCATCATCAGCAAATCGTTCCATATCTTCATCAATATGGGCCTCTTCCTTAATTTGAGCACGTACATCAGCTGGCAATGGAACCGCATTTAACACTTCCATTGGCGTCTGACCCGCCTCTAAGGCATCTTCAGCCGCATACTCGGCCGTTATGGCTTTAAAGTGTGGCCAATGTTCCCATATACCAACACTATCAACACCTGGAACTAACTCTAACCAGTTAGCCACAATAATCAACAAAATGAAGGTCATGAAGAAGGGGAAGAATTGCGGCGTCCATTTGCCTGCCGCATTTTCAACAAACCCATAAGCCATCTCAATAATCATTTCGAAGAAATTGTAAAACTTTCCTTTCGGGGCTTCATGTGGGCCCACCATCTGACTACGCAGAAAAAGTACCAAAAGAGTGATGATAACATACGTGATTACCGTCGCTATAAAGGTGTTGGTAATACCCCCCAAAAATTCTAATGGGGTGTCACGAAGTTTAATCACAACTTCACCAGGTAACTGAATGACAGGCAATACTGGGGGAACAGTTGCCCACACCCCTAGCATTGCAAGCAAACACGCGTAAATTATGTAGCGCTTTTTCATCCTTTGCTTTTATCCTCCACTTCTGTTTCTTTTTTGGCCGGTGGCGCGGTTAACTTTTGCGCCCGCTCCACGGCCGTAAGACTAATACGTACGATAAGGTACAATGTGATGGGCACACTGCCTATCGTGAATAAAATTGTAAAAATAGGTTTGGAACCTAAGAAATTATCGAGAAAAATTCCACCCGCCAGAGCGACAGTGATAAGGAGAACTGTTAAACAGCCCACTTGACCCACTACGCCAGCTAACATAGACGTTTGTTGTATATGCGGATCTGGTGACGACACTGCCTACCTTACCTTTACTATCGTTTGTGTATTATATCACAATCTATTTGAGGGGCAATCTTTTGACCAAAATTGCCCCTCTTAATTCATTAATTCAAAATGGCGAAAAAGGCCGAGGCCGCTTCCGTTGTCCATACAAATGCTTGATTTGCTACCGTTCCCATATACAGCACAATAATCCCACCCAAAGCTAACCCTAACCGGGCCGCTCGTGAAACAGGAATAGCTACATCCGCCGCATCAGAATCGTACAAATACATATATTTAATCACTGTCAAGTAGTAGTATAAAGCAATGAACGCATTCAAAATACCAATCAAGGCCAACCACCACAAGCCAGCATCTACGGCCGCTTTAAAGATAAAGAACTTGCCGATAAAACCGGCCGTGGGCGGAATACCACCTAATGACAATAATGCTAACAGCATCATCAACGCCAAGAATGGTGCCCGTCGATTCAATCCGTAGAAATCCTCAAGATTATCTGCCCCAGTCGCATTGCTAACCAAAATCACAACCCCAAAGGCTACGATATTAGTTGCCACGTACATCAACAAATAATACATCGCTGCCCCCGCCCCATCAGCATTCATGCTCAACAAACCAATTAATACATAACCAGCTTGCGCTACACTCGAATAAGCCAACATTCTCTTCAAGTTCGTTTGGAAAATGGCCGCAAAGTTACCGATTGTCATGGTAAAGACACACATCGCTAAGATAATGATCCACCACTCGGCCGCACCACCATCCTCTACCACCAAAGGCACCGCATACGAACCAAACATCCCCGCCGCAATCACCCGGAACAATACCGCGAAACCAGCCGCTTTCGACGCTGTCGAGGCAAACGCCGTTACCGGTGTCGGTGCCCCTTCGTACACATCAGGTGCCCAAAAATGGAACGGTACCGCCGATATCTTGAAGGCAAACCCAGCTAGAATCAAAACGCAGGTCACCACAAAATAAACGCCCATCCCTTCTGGCATCTCCGGCACAGCCGCAATCGCTTGCGCTAATTCATAAATATTGGTTTCACCAACAACATTTAAATTAATCCCGTGCACACCAAGCACACGTGTCAATTCGCCGGTTAAACCATACAACAAACTCATACCGTACAACATCACGGCCGAGGCAAATGCCCCATAGACGAAATATTTCATCCCCGCTTCAGTTGACCTCTGCTCAGCTGTGCTAAACCCAGCCAACAAATACAACGAAATACTAGCTGTCTCTAACGCCACAAATAGCATAACCAAATCGACCGACGCCGCCATCAAATTAAACCCAATCGTAGCTGTCACCAACAAACCATAAAATTCAGGGCGTTGCAAATGCTCAATATCGAGCGAGATCAGTATTGTTAACAACAAAGATAACAAGAACATCACCCGGAAGACAAAGGTTACCATGTCCATTCGCAACATATCGCCCCAAATAACACTGGTCGCCAAATCACTATTTAAGCTAGCATTGAATGGCTCATACCACCACCAAACGCCAACTGTGATTAATAACGTTACCAATGCCCCCCAAGCCGCTACCATACCAACTTGACGCCGATTATCCTCGGCCACAAAGCGATCCGCGCCTAAAACAAAGACCAAAACCACCAACAAACTGATTTCTGGTAATATCGCTAAATATTCGTTCACCTATGCACCTCCAAACCATGCTAAGAGGTCGGTGGTCACATTATTGACCGCTTCCAACACTGTAAACGGATCTTGTAGTTGCGCATCGTTTAAACGCTCCACCACCGGTGTCACCCCTGATTCAATCATCGGTGCAATCACGCCAGGGAACAACCCAATAATCACTAAACAAGCTCCAAAAGAGATTAAAACAACCTTATCAATCGCCATAATAGGACGCATATCATGCCATTTCTCCGGCTCATACTCGCCTAAGAACACATCATTTATCGCCCGTAATACATACGCCGCCGTGATAATAATACCTAACGCCGACATAATCGCCACGATTGAGTAAAAATCAGCCGGATTCAAACCGCCAAAGGTCCCTTCAATATTTATCCCTCGGCCACGCCAAACCCCCATAAAAATCGGGAACTCAGCAATAAACCCAGATAAACCAGGCATACCCATCGACACCAAACCACTCAATACAAAGGCAAAGGTTGGCAACGGCAACACATGACGCATACCACTTAATTCGTCCATATTCCGGCTGTGAGCCCGATCATAAATCATACCCACAATCGCAAAGAACAGCGCCGTCATAATCCCATGGCTCACCATCTGAATACCAGCACCAACAAACCCTTCCACGTTCATCGCGGCAAAGCCCATCGATACCAAACCCATATGGCTCACACTAGAATACCCAATCATGTACTTCATATCCCGTTGCCGCATCGCGATCAACGACCCATAAACCACATTAATCAATGTCAACAAAATGACAAAGGGGAACCAGTACACCGCACCAATCGGCAAAATTTGGATACCAACCCGCATCGACGCATACGCCCCGAGCTTCATCAATACCCCGGCGTGAATCATCGATACCGCCGTTGGCGCCGCCACGTGACCATCCGGTGACCAGTTGTGGAACGGCCACAAACCAGACAAAATAGCGAACCCTAAGAATAACGGCATAAACCAGATAATTTGAGCTTGCACCGGGAAGTCAACTTCGGCCCAAGCCCGCAAATCAAAGGTCCCAATCGTAGAGCCATCAGCCAATGGTGTGAAATAAAGCACCAAGAAGGCGATAAAGGAGATAAAACTACCTATTAATAAGTAGAGAGTCAACTTCATCCCTGCATATTCGCGGCGCTCCTTCCACCCCCACATCACAATCATGACGTACATGGGTAAAACGGCTAACTCGTAGAAGAAGAAGAGTAAAAACGCATCAACCGCTACGAACACCCCGTGTACACCAGCCACCAATAGCATGAAGAAGGCGAAGAATTCGCGCGGCCGATCCGGCACACTCCACGAAATCAAAACCCCACCCACCCCAACAAAGGCGGTCAGCAACACAAGGGTAGCACTAAGCCCATCAACACCTACAATATAGTTAATCCCAATACTGGGTAACCATTCATAAGTCTCCATGAACATTAAAGTATCTTCCCACAAAACTCCAGAAACGTCTTCTAAGTTTATGTAGTAGGTAATATACATCCATAATGAGAGCACGAGGCCAAAGACCATCGCCGCTAACCCTAACATACGGGCGTTTTCACCACGTTCTTCGGGCAACATTAGGATGATTACCGCCACAAGTAGTGGGGACAACGTAATCATCGATAAAATAGGAAATGAGAATTCCATAGGCATGCTTCCTGACAATTAAGGCGTGATAAATCAGACACTAATCGTCGACTTTAGCTAGTTATCCTAGCCTCGGCCAACAATTAGAACCAATGACTCACCGTATCATTAATAATGGCCAATAACCAGCGTGGCCAAACACCTAAACTTAAAATTAATATCATTAACGGCCACATAACTAAATGCTCACGCAAGGTCATATCCGTCAAATCTTTCCATTCGGGCTTTAACGGCCCATGTAACACTTCCCCAATCCCCTTCAAAATATACGCACCTGTCATCAATAAACCAATCATCGATAACCCAATCTGGATTAAGAAGCCAGCTCCGAAAACACCACGTACAATCATAAACTCACTAACAAACCCGTTTAACCCGGGCAAACCAAGCGATGCCATGCTGGCGAAAATCAATAACGCCCCAAACATCGGCATAACCGCCCAAATACCACCAAATTTCTTCAAATCTCGGGTATGTGCGCGCTCATAAATGACACCGACCATGAAGAACATTGCCGCCGCCGATAAACCATGATTAAACATCTGTAACACCGCCCCACTCGTGGCCAAAATCGCATCACCTGTCAACTGCTCCCCAGGAACCATTCCCTGATTAGCAAATGCGTAACCATAAACATAGGCGTAAACGGCAATACCTAACACCACAAAACCCATATGGTTAATTGAAGAGTAAGCTACTAACCGTTTGAAATCCCATTGCCCGTAAGCGGCAAAACCACCTAAGACAACACTTAACATCCCCAACGTCGCTAACAAACCTGCTGTTTGATACGCCCACGCGGGGAATAAAGGCACAACCAAGCGCAAGAAGCCATAAGCCCCTAATTTCAACAAAACACCAGCCAAAATCATCGACCCAGCTGTTGGCGCTTGTGTATGCGCATCTGGCAACCAAGTGTGGAATGGCCACACTGGAATCTTAATCGCAAACGCAATTAAGAAGGCGAAATAGGCCAACATCTTAACCGTACCTGTATCTAAACCAACAACAGGCAATGTTGGTTCCGCATTCGGCCATAACCGCATCAATTCCGGAATATCGAAGGTCCCCATCGACAAACCCATCACCTGAATCGACAACAACAGCCCTAAACTACCCGCCATCGTGTAGATAAAGAACTTGAAGGAAGCGTAATCACGATCCTTGCCGCCCCAGAATTTGATGAGAAAGTACATCGGTACCAAACCGAATTCCCAGAAAATAAAGAAAATAATCAAGTCCAAAGAGGCAAACAGACCAAACATCGCTGTCTGCAACACCAAGAACAAGAACATAAAAACCCGTGGCCGCTCCTCAACGTTAAACGAAGCTAAAATCGCCAACGGCGTCAAAATCGCCGTCAACAACATCATCGCTAAACTCACCCCATCAACGCCGATATGATAATTCGCCCCAATTGTTTCAAACCAAGGCATCATCATCTGAAACTGCATCCCAGCGTCAACACGATCATAAGCAAACCATAACATCAAGACAGGCACCATTGGCACCAAACTAAAAATCAAAGACAACCGCCGAATCAAGTTCTTCTCTTCACTGGGGAGCAACAATACCACGAAGCCAGCCAACAAAGGGAAGTATATCAAGAAGTTCAGAAGGAGGTTTTCTGTAGTTAAATCATCCATGTGGCATCCTCGTTATTGCAAATATTGCATTAAAATTGGCAAGACATATAGTATCAACAAAGTCAATAAGAACGTGAACGCTAATGTCAAGCCCGCATACTCTTGAATCCGACCAGACTGCAAGATGCGAACCTCTTTAGCCATCACTAAGAACATATCTTTGACCCAGTCGACAGCATCCCCAAACACAATCTCTTCTGTCCGTTTCAAGAATTGACCAATCGCATAAAACACTTTGGCGACGACATGTAAAATCGTATCAATCACCCCGCGATCAACCACTTCATACACAAAGTACTCAGAGAACCAAACTACTGGCTTAATAATGAAGAAGCTGTAGATTTCATCCCAGTACCATTTGTTACGTAAGAACGTATGAATCGGGCCTAGCACGCGTACCAAGGGGTCTGCTTGCCCTTCTTTCAACGGGCGCACACCATACACCAACCAACCCAATCCTAAACCACCCAACGCCACCCCAATAGAGATGGACACAGGGAATGGTTGGAAAGGCAATGTAATAATGTCATGCGCGACTAACCCCTCAGCATACAACACTTTCATTGTTTCATAAATCGTTTCACCAACAAAATGATGGAAGAAGTTGTAATTAAAAATTTGACCTAAGACAGGGAAAGTTTCCGGAATACCAACAAAACCAGCCGTGATGGCAAAGAAAGCCAAACCACGTAAGGGCCAAATCATATACCCATTGCTTTCATGCGCATGCTCGGCCAACGGCGTCCGCGGCTCACCAAAGAACGTCAACGCAATCTGCCGCATCGTGTAAAACGCCGTTAACAACGCCGCCGCCGCTAACATCCAGAAAATTGCCGTTGATAATAAAGGAATAACCCCATGACCATGGCTGATTTGATAATACGCATCCGCCAAAATTTCATCTTTCGACCAGAAACCAGCTGTCACAAACGGGAACCCAGACAAAGCAAAACCACCCACCACAAACGTCCAGAAAGTGACCGGCATCTTATCTTTCAAGCCACCCATATTCATCATATCTTGCGGATCCGTATGGTGGTCATGAACATGCTCAGCCCCATGCTCCATCCCATGAATAATCGAACCAGAACCCAAGAAGAGCAACGCTTTAAAGAAAGCATGTGTAATCAAGTGGAACGCGGCCGCGATATAAGCCCCAATCCCCAACGCCGCAATCATAAAACCTAACTGCGAAATCGTGGAATAAGCCAACACACCCTTGACATCATCTTGCGCCACCGCAATTGTGGCCGCCATCAACGCTGTGAACGCCCCAATCCCACCAATAATCAACGAAACATTACCCGATGCTTCCATACCGACAGCCAACAACGGGAAAATCCGTATTACAACATACACACCGGCTGACACCATCGCCGCCGCATGGATAACCGCACTAACTGGGGTCGGCCCTTCCATCGCATTCGGCAACCACACATGTAATGGCCATTGCGCCGATTTACCCACCGTCCCGATGAAGATTAGGATACCCAAAACCCCCATCCAAGTGGCACCATCGAACGTCATACCATACATACTGTATTCAGTACCAGCCGCTGCAATCAAACTGCCAGCCGATAAAGCATCCGCAAATGTCAATGTACCAAATAATTTATAGAAACCCACAATCCCCAACAACATGAACACATCACCCGCCCGCGTCGTCATAAACGCCTTAATCGACGCTCTACGCGGTGGCAATTTTTGCGCATTCTTCGGATCCGGGTCATATTCACGCGCATACCAGAAACCGATGAGTAAGTATGAACACAAACCCATAATTTCCCAGCCCATAAACGCTAGCAACAGATTGTCAGCCACCACTAAGGTTAACATCCCCGCCGCAAACAAAGACATAAAAGCGAAGAAGCGGGAGAACAATGGTTCCTGCTTCCCATGGTTCGGTGTCCCTAAATGCGTCCCATTCGGCTTACCATAATTATGATAACCAACGCTGTAGATGAAAATCATCGTCACCGCAAATGGCACCATGAACAACATCACCGCCGTTAACGGATCCACCGCGACACCCATATTCAACCAATTTTCAATCTCTGGTTGGAACGGTAACCACGCCTCTGAATCCGCAATCACCACTGGGTTCTTTCGTAACTCATGCGTCCCATTCTGCATATCTTCTACTTGTAAGCCGATGACATTAAATGACACCAACCACCCCAAGCCTAACGAGGTGAACACCGCTGCCCACGCAATCGCCGCACTCAACGTCTTGTTATGCTTGGCAAAAAGCGTAATCAAGAAGAAGGAGAGCAGGGGGCCGACCGGTATCAACCAGGTCATTAACTCTAATGTTTCCTTATCCATTCCTCACCTCTAATATTTCAGCGAATCTAGCTCTTCAGCCACCACCGAATCACGGCTACGGTAAACTGAAATCACGAGTGCCAAACCCACGGCCGCTTCCGCCGCCGCTACCGTCAACACAAATAACACCCAAGCAACCCCTAATGGCTCCTCAGGACTGACATAACGCCAAAAGGCTACAATGTTGATGTTGACCGCATTTAACATTAATTCCACAGCCATCAACATCGCTACCGCATTACGACGCGCCAATACCCCGTATACTCCGAGGAAAAACAGGGCCGCCGCTACTACCAAGTACCATGATAAAGGAATCATACTTACTTCTCCGCTCGCGCAATGACGATAGATCCAATCAGCGCTGCCAATAAAAGCACTGATGCAACTTCAAAGGGGATAACTAAATGGTCAGCACTAACCAACCACTCACCCAACGTCACGACAGTGCCATTCAACACAGCATCCGACGTATCAGGCTTTTGTAAATAGTTACTCATCCCAAAAACTTGTACAATGACATACACTAACCCCGCCCCACTAAATACTGATATCAATAAAGCTCCCTGCCACATGCTGTTATAAGCTGGCTCAGTCGTTTTCATTAAGCGACGGGTCATCATAATGGCGAAAATAATCAAAATCGAAATCGCCCCGATATAGACCAACAACTGTGTCGCTGCTAAAAAGCCTGAATCAAGCAAAACGTATAAGCCAGCCACCCCCAAAAACGTCAACATCATCGCTAATGCCGCGTGGAACAAGTTCCGATCGGTGACCACAAACCACCCCGAAAGTAGTGTGATTAAGGCCAAAATAAAAAAGACGAATTGTTCTATATACATAATTCTTTGCTCTACCTTCCTAATCTGTCCCTGCCGGTTGCCACGATTTCATATCTTCTTGCTCAACGGCCGCACTCACGCCCACAGGAACTGAGGCATTCTCGGCCCGGCGCCGACGCGCATACCGCCGTACAATCTCCATCGTTCCCATGAAAATGACAATATTACTTACCAAATGAGCCAATGTCCGAATCAAATCGCCTGTTGGCCCCGTCGCTAAACCAGTGCTGAACAAAATCTTATCCAAAATGGCCACAACCAATAACACCACCAATGACAATGGCACTAAGAATTTCCAGTTCAAATCGAGCATCTGATCAACCCGCACCCGTGGCAATGTCCCCCGAATCCAGATGAAAACAAAATATGTCCCAAACATCTTGGCAAAGAACACAAGTAACGCCAATGGCCGTCCTAAACCAAATAAAGCATCAGGATTGGCAAACTCAATCGGACCAATCTCAGTAAAACTTAGAAGCAAATTAATTAATGGTAAATTCCAACCACCTAAATACACAGTAGCAAATAAACCAGACATAAACAAAGTGCTGATAAACTCGGCCAAAAAGAACATACCAAACAACATACCCGTATATTCCACATGGAACCCAGCCACAATCTCCGATTCAGCCTCTAATAAGTCAAATGGCGTCCGCCCCGTCTCCGCCAATGCTGAAATAAAGAAAATAATCGCTGATAACGGCACCACCGCAAAAAATGGATACACTTGCGCTTCCACAATCGATTGTGTCGACATCGACCGCGCTAACAAAATCGGTACCACCAACGAAATCACCATCGGCACTTCGTAGCTCACCAACTGCGCCACCGCCCGGAAAGCACCCAATAACGCATACTTGTTATTTGACCCCCAACCAGCTAACAGCAAACAAACCACTGATGCCGAACTAACCGCTAAGAAATAAAAGACACCGATGTTCAAATCGGTGCCAATCACGCCAGGGGCAAAAGGTAACACAGCCCATACGACTAATGAAGCCATTACAATCAATAACGGGGCCACAATATAAGCTGGTTTGTCCGCACCACGAGGAATAATTACCTCTTTGGTCAACAATTTACCAACATCAGCCACCGTTTGCAACATACCCCATTTCCCCACTCGGTTCGGGCCAATCCGGTCCTGAATACGCGCAATCACCCACCGTTCCCATAAAATCAAGAAGAGAACAATAAGCAAACAAAACGTTGATACGGTTAATATACCGACTAAATCAAAGGCCGCTTCCATGTAAAGATTAGGGCCATATAGTTCGCGCAGGTAATCAAATACCCGAAACTGTACTGTCGCTTTTAGTAATTCCAAAATATCCATAGTTTCTTCTCCAGCGACTAAAGAACGGCCGTTATCCACCACCAACCCTTCTCAGTTTAACTCTCTATCACGCCATCGCCTGAGTCACTTGACGCCTATCACCATGCACCCAGATATAACTCTGTTGGCATAGCCACAAGCCACATTGTAAAACACCATCTACTGGTTCATTGGGTGACAGACGAAATCGTCTAGCGCCACTCTAGCGCCCCATTACCCCAAGCATAAACCAAACCATCAGCCAACAAGATGATAAATAACACCGTTGACCCGATGCCGAATGCCCCCAATTGACCATAAGCGGCCGCAATCGGGAACAAGAAAATCGCTTCAATATCAAATACAACAAATATCAAAGCGTAAATGTAATATTGAACCTTGAACTGAATCCAAGAGTCACCTACTGTCTCGATACCACACTCGTATGTATCTTGCTTAATCCGATTAGGCCGTTGTGGCCCTAACAACCGGTTTAAAATCACCGGCAAGGCCGGGAAAATAGGTGAAATTGCAAAAAATATACCGATAAATTGCCATTCTGAAAGCACAGGCTAATTCCCTCCATTTGGAGATTGTGAAATATAACGCAAATTATAACACACGCCTTACCTCTCGCCAAAAACCAATCCAGCTTTTAACCTCAAAACGGTCTCTTCTATCGCCTAACTTATAACCGCTTTCCTTAATAATAAGGTTGACCAAGACATCATGTTAAACTTTGCACGCTACAAAATAAATTACGCCTAACCCCACTCCCCTCGGCCAACTAACTTCTTACCCATCAGTCCGACCATCCCACCACGAACCAACATATCCACACAAACAACTTCCTAGCTGGGCTATCTCGTCTATGTTGCTATGTTTATTTATTTCAAGTTAGGCAAAGTGCTTATAAAAAGTACTAGCGAATTCTAACAGAATTCACCATTCAAGCAAGGTAATCCGCCTATCAATTTGGACATTTTGTCTAATTTGCCCTTTATTTCCCTCAGCAATTTGCCAAATCAACCTATTTCGTTTAAGATACCAACCATGTATCCCATTATGGGTAGCTATGGGTCTTTCTTTTTTTATACCCTAACCTTTATCATCTGGTCTGGCCTCGTCGCCAGCATCGCTTTAACAATCTGGCTGGCCCGCCGCTCGCCATCACCACCCCCTGCATCCCCTACGGCGATGCTCACTACCCTCACCACCGCTCTCCTCCTCGGCCGGCTCGCCTTCATCCTCACCAACCTACCCTTCTTCCAAGAACAACCCTCACAACTTCTTAATCTATGGCAAGGTGGCTTCTACTACCCCGCCCTCATCCTTGGTGCTCTCCTCGCTCTCTTCGCTCACGCTCGCTACCATCACCACCCCCTCACCCCCTACCTCATCCTCGTCACCCCCGCCCTCCTCCGCCTCTATACCACCGGTTGGCTCGCCTGCTACTTCGAAGCCTGCGCCTTCGGCGCCGTCACCTCACCCTCACCCCTCGCCGCTGACCTCCCCGATGACTTTGGTGTCCTCGCCCTCCGCTATCAAACCCAACTCATCGCCGTCACCTTCCTGACCCCCCTCTTCCTCCTCTCACTCTACCGCTGGTACCGCTACCCACCCCCTACTCTCACCACCGCCGCCCGTTTTTGGTTCCCCCTCGCCCTCCTCCACCTCACCCTCATCCCTCTCCGTGGCGATATCAATCCTACTGGTTGGTTTTCATTCGATATTTTATTCGCCGCCCTCCTGTGCGGCTTCACCGCGCGCCTCGCTTGGCGCCCACGTCTTGAAAAGGATACATCTCTCCATGCACATCGCTATTAATACCGCTTCATTAGCCCCCAATACCACCGACGCCCTCAACCGTGCCGCTAAATTGGGCTTCTCCCACATCGAAATCAATCTCCTCACGGAAGAGTTCGCTTACGGCTACCGTCGCAAACCCAATGTCCGCTTCTACCGTAATCTTAAAAAACAACTCGCTGACCTCAATCTAAATGTCTTTTCCGTCACTACCCCACCCCTCACCCAAGCCCAAATGTTTGACAGTCGCGCCCGTCGCGACGTCATCCATGGCGCCGCCGGCGCCGCCGGCATCCTCGGTGCCCAAGTTTTTGTCACCCGCCCCGCCGACATCCTCACCAGCGAAGAAGCGGTCACCACCTATTTCGATGTCGTCACCGCCCCCCCCATCATCTCCGGCTACGACGAACTCTGGGCCCAAGTCGTCAACCGACGCCTCAACTTCACCATGCTCAACCAAGCCCACTGGCTCGGCATCCCCCTCACCAACCATGTCGATAACATCGCCAAACTCACCGCTGACCTCGCTATCGGCTTCGCTATGGATATCCGTAGCGCCTCCCGGCGTGGTACCATCGACACTTGGCTCCAAAAGATGGGCGACCGCCTCGCTGTCGCCTACATCTACGATGGCGGCGAAGAAACCCCCTATCAAGCCCCTATGGCTGACGATTGGCAAGAATGGCTCCCCCCCTTCACCACCTCCCGCCTCTCGGCCATCGTCATGCAAGCTGATTTTAACCAAACGGACGACCAGCTTCTCGCTAGTCGTGACTATCTCCAAGGAATTTTAAACAATGAGTGATACCAATCTTGATCCCACCCCCGCTACCGATAACTTTGACAATGAAGACGAAAACGTCTCGTTAGAGGACCTCGGCTTCGAATTTACCGAAGAAGCCCTCCCCGATGACCATAAATCTGGCTTCGTCGCTGTCGTCGGCCGCCCCAATGTCGGCAAAAGCACCCTGATGAACGCCTTTCTCCAACAGAAATTAGCCATCGTCACCCCCCGCCCCCAAACGACCCGTACCCGCCAACTCGGCATCATCACCAAGGATGACCATCAAATTATCTTTATGGATACCCCTGGTCTGATGAAACCGCGCCATAAGTTGGATGAGTTTATGGTGGAAACGGCCGTTGAAGCTCTCGATGACGCCGATATCATCCTCTGGCTCGTCGACGCCTCCGAACCAGTCGGCCCCGGCGACCAAGATATCGCCACCCAACTCAAAGCGCTCGATAAAAACAAACCGATCATCCTCGCTATCAACAAAATCGACACCCTCAACTTCGACGAAGTCATCCCCACCACCGAAGCGTACCGCGCTCTCCTCCCTGAAGCCAAATGGCTCGTCTTCTCCGCCCAAGCCAACCGCGGTACCGATGAACTATACGAATTACTCCTCGACCACCTTCCCCTCGGCCCCCGCTACTACCCCGCCGACCAAATCACCGATACCTACATCCGTGACATCGCCGCCGAAATGATCCGCGAACAACTCCTCCTCCAACTCAACGACGAAATCCCCTACGGCACCGCCGTCACCGTCACCGAATTCAAAGAACGAGAAAATGGCGTCATCTACATCAACGCCACCATCTACGTTGAACGAGACAACCACAAAAAGATCGTCATCGGCCACAAGGGCAAAAAGCTCCGCCAACTCGGCGCCGCCGCCCGCCAAGAAATCGAAGAACTGGTCAACACCCGCGTCTACCTCGAACTCTGGGTCAAAGCCGCCCCCAAATGGCGCCGCAAAGAAGACGCCCTCCGTCGCTTCGGCTACGCCAAAGAGTAATTCATGGCCGAGGGCTTTTCTACTTAACCTGAGTTCGATAATCCCCCCCTTCGCCCAACGTCATTTCGAGCGCAGTTCAATCCGCCCTACCCTCAACAAGCCTCACCCCTAAATCAAGGATTGAACGAAGTCGAGAAATCTGCCCTAAAAATACCCCAACCAACGCTTACATCGGCTTAATCAATTATCGAACTCAGGTTACTTCTTGAATTTCGCTAATTTCTCTTTTAACTCTGTCAAGACGCCATCTAATAGCTTTTCTAACTTATCTGTTCGTTGCCCCTTCTCTGGTAAATAATCATCAATCTCGATAATCACCTTCCGCGTCCCATAAACCGTCGTCATCTGGTGGTTTAATTTTACTTGCCCCAACAACGGAATCTTCAATACATTCTGCATATCTGTCCGATACATATTTAACAGATCATCCGGATCAGCTATATAATTTTTAACCGCCGCCTGCACCGAAATCACCGCTTTATTACCTAATAACGCTTGCTGAATCGCACCATCACCCGTCTTACGATCTAATGTAATCTCAACTTCATGCAACAAGGGATCATTTTGTGGCTTAAATGTAACAATCTGCCTCCCCATATTTGCCCGAAAACCCACCGCTGGGCACCCCTTTTTCGCCATCAGCATCACCACCTCACCCACCATTATTTCATCTTTACTCTCCCGCATCTCCCGTTTATGTGTAAACTTGGCTAAAAAAGACATCTTTCCCTCCTATTTGCCAATGCGGCCATGTAAATATTTTGCTAACGAATGTGTCACCGCCCCTAAATGATGCTCTAATAACTTATAATTAACCTGATACCCCTTCCCCAAATAAGGCTCTAAATCTAAAATCAACAATATCTGCGCATAAACATAACCCGCCACCATATCAGCATCAAAGCGCACCGCTCCTGGCTCACCTTGATCAGCAAGCACACCTTTAACCTCGGCCTTAAACGCCTCCCACACCTTGCCAAAATTAGCCACTTGTTCCCCATACCCAATCGTAACCTCCGCCCTCTGCCCCAAAGTTTTTGCCGTTACCAAATCCTCTGACAAATTCCGTAATTGAAACACTAATCGTTTCTGCGTCGCCAAATCCTCAAAACGCAAAAAATGGTTGCGTCCATCAGAATTCAAATCAATCAATGAGTAACCACGACGCACATTTGAAGCAATCACAGCCCCCACCAACAAATCATCTAACCGTCTATTACGCAAAGATTCCTCATGATATTGCCAACTACGTTTAACAAGAGAGACAAAAATATTTTCCAATTTTTCATCTTGTTCTTCACTCATCAAGTTTCTCCTTCGACTAGAACCAAAAAACCAATGTCTTAAATATACCTTTAATCCAATGATAGACCAACTACCAAAATTTACCTACTTGGCCAACCCAAGACACATTGAACCATGCCTCTTTTACTGATATCATACCTTTTATCTAATTCATCTGCTAGTTTTGGAGTGTGCCCCATGAAATGTCATTTCGAGTGAAGTGACAGCCCGCTGTTTCAATTACCAAAACGCTCCATCCACAATAAGGGCCGAACGAAATCGAGAAATCTGCTACAACGCTACCATCACCCTTGCCTAAATTGGCAAAGAGCTATTTTTTTTGCCTCAAACTACCCCCCACCCCACCCCCCACCCAATCACAAAAAAATCCCCCCAATCTCCAAAATCCGCGTCCAAGTCCCACCAAACCAAACCCCTCCAACCCTTACCTCAAGCAAAACGACCTCCACATCAAACCCCTAGCCCCCTTCGAGGGGGCGTCACATATAGCCCGATGCGTTCACGCTCGGGCGCTCCACGCCTGAACAAGCGTCCTCTTTTCACCAACCCTGATACAAAAAACGACACTGTCTTCGAGGAGGCGTCCCCTTGAGCCCGATGCATTCACGCTCGGACGGATCTACCCCACCCAAACCTTCCAACTTCGAAAACTCTCCCCACCCTATCCACCCTCGGCCACTCCCCCGCTAAACAAACAACCCCGACCACCAAAACAAATCAAAAATCCGTCCAACCAAAGTCCCATTTAACAACCTCTCCCCACCAACTAATTAGCTCCCCCCCCCACGACTCACCTACGGAAACCGTGACAACACCGTCGCCACATCCGGCACCGGCATCCGCGCCCCAATCTTGTTCGTATTCGGTAAGCGCAACGGCCGTTCCCCACCACCCGTCTGATAAATAAACAACCGCTTGTTACGCAAACGATACCCCCACGGCACAAACGCCAACCCCAACAAGTAACCATCCTGATCGATGGCACAACTCGTTACCTGACCAATCACCTTCCCCCGCCAATCCAACACCGGATCACCTTGCTCCGGCCGCCGCACACCTTTCTCATCCATGCGGAACCGCACCAACGTCATCTCTTTTTGCTTGAAGTTTTCGATATAATGCTTCCGCCCCACAAAAAACGGCTTCCACACCTTCACGAAATTACCAAAACAAGCATCATCCGGCGATAAATTCAACGGCCCGGCCAACTCATGACCATACAACGGCAAGCCCGCTTCTGTCCGCGTGCTATCCCGCGCCGCCAAACCAGCCGGTTTCAAACCATAATCAGCCCCTACCGTCATTATCGTCCCCCAGAAGTCGACCAAATGGTCCGGATGCACCAACAACTCATACGCCACCCGCTCACCGGTGTAACCGGTCCGTGACACAATCACCGGCACACCAGCCAGTTCACCCGTCGCCAACCGCGCCCAGCCCATCCGTCGAATCCGCTCGGCCAACACTTCGTCCGGCTCCATCGACAACAAAATCCGACGCGCTTCCGGCCCCTGCAACGCAATAATCGCTAAACAATCATCCCCATGCTGCCGATCACGCAAATTACGCAACGCACACGGTTGACCAATTTTGAGCCACGGCCGCTCGTCATCAATGCAGACGCGGCCTTCGTTAACGGCCGTTAACCACGCCCAATCCTTATCATTATTCGATGCATTCACCACCATCACATACCGCTCATTGTCAACCCGATAAATCATCAAATCATCAATCACATTCCCATCAGCCCCTAATAAATAGGTATAATGGGATTGCCCCACCGCTAACTTATGGACCTCATTCGTCGTCACCGCCTCCAAAAACGGTGCCGCATACCGACCACTCGCCTCGAAAATGCCCATATGGCTCACATCAAACAAACCGGCCGTTTTCCGCACCGCTTGATGCTCTTCACTCACCGATGAATACCACACCGGCATATCCCAACCGCCAAAGGGGACCATCTTCGCCCCCATCTCCACATGGGTCCCATGCAAATACGTCTTCTTCAACCCATCTTCAGCTGGTTCTTCCCAATTAAAAGCGGGCAATGTCTCTTCCCCACACAACAACTGCTTATGCCCCACAAAAAACGGCTTCATCACTGACGCCGCCTTCTCCGGCGCCGCCTTCTCTGGCGCCGCTACCGCAACATCCGCCACCGCTTCTACCGTCACCGGCCCCGACAACTGCGCATGCACATCGCTAAATTGCACATACCCATCCGATAAATCACGGAGCCACACCAACGCTTTAAACGCCACTTTCTCATCAGCAAAGCGCAAATAGTACAACTTTTCACCACTGTACATCAAAGTCGCCGGCACAATCTCCCCATCAATGACCAAACTCGTCGCTTGGCTCTCATTCTCGGCCAATCCCCAAACATCACTGCTCACCACACTATCCACAAAACTACTCGTATAACGACCGCGCAACCGCAACGTATCCTCCCCCTCGGCCAACGGCGCCAACGCCGGCTTCCCCGTCAACTCCTCCACCAACTGCCGCGCCCGCCGCAACGCCTCCGGACTCACTTTCGCCTGCTTAACCCGCTTCCGCAACGACCCACCCACATAATGTGGTGTACTCCCCGTCAACAACGTCCCCATCGCCTCGGCCAACTTATCAATCTCCGCCTCCTTATACCCCAACTGACTCACCCACACCGTCCCAATCCGTACCCCCGATGGATACATCGCACTCCGATCCCCCGGAATCGTATTCCGATTAGCCACAATCCCGGCCACATCTAAAATACGTGCCGCCATATCCCCATCCAACGTCACCCCCTCTGCCTCCACACTGCTACAATCAATCTGCAACAGATGATTCTCCGACCGACCAGCCACAATCCGCAACCCCCGCGCCGCTAACTGCTCCGCCAAACGGCTCGCATTCGCCACAATCTGCTTTTGCAACTTGCGGAACTGTTCCGTCTTGGCCAACTTCAACGCTACCGCCAAAGCCGCCATCGTATTCAAATGAGGCCCCCCCTGCTCACCAGGGAAAACCGCCTTATCAATCATCAACCCAATCTCTTGCCGATGACTCATAATCATCGCCCCCCGCGGCCCACACAACGATTTATGCGTCGTCGTCATCACCGTATCCGCAATCCCCACCGGGCTCGGATGAACACCCGCCGCCACCAACCCCGAAATATGAGCGATATCAGCGTGCAAATAAGCCCCCACCTTATCCGCGATCTCCCGAAAACGCCCCCAATCCACAATCAACGGATACGCCGAAAAACCAGCCACAATCACATTCGGCTTCTCTTTCAATGCCAACTTCTCAATCGCATCATAATCGAGCTCCTCCGTCTCCGGATCCACAATATAGCTCACACTCCGATAAACCTGCCCCGTCCGATTTACCGGCGCCCCATGCGACAGATGCCCCCCATCACTCAACTTGAGCCCCATAATCGTATCACCAGGCTTCAATAAAGCGGTGTAGACAGCGCTATTCGCCGGGCCACCACTCAACGCCTGTACATTAACATACATATCTTTCGCTTTGACCCCATTGGCCGCGAACAACTCCGCCGCCCGCCGCCGAGTCAACGCTTCCAACACATCCGCATACTCCACCCCTTTGTAATAACGCGGGTCACTATTGCGCCGATAAAGCGCCAACTCTTTCTCAAAATCAATGATATCCGCCTGCGTCTGCTTCCGGCTCGCTTCCCGTGGATACCCCTCCGCATAAATATTCCCAAACGAACTCCCCATCGCCTCTTGCACCGCCTCCGGCGATGCACTCTCCGATGCAATTAAAATAATCGTCTTATCTTGACGCTTATCTTCCCGCGTCAATAATGCCGCTAACTCCGGATCAACATCCGCTACCGCCCCTCGAAATACAAAATCTTCAGCCATGTACCAATTTCTCCTAACAAATTAAAATAACGCTTGACGTTACTACTAATATTTTTCTATAATAGACAATCAACCCACCCTCACCCACCATTATCTCTTAATCAAATAAATTTGAAACGTGATTTTTAGCCCCTTTCACCCCACCACCCCAAATTGTAACAACATTTCGCCACCCTGTCACCACCATTATAACGAAATCGCAACCAAAATTTAACGCTATTATAACCATAATGCATTTCGAATAATGTATAATTAAAGATAGTACAATAGTACATTTTAACTAATGTATAACTAAATATAGTATAACAGTCGGTTCAACGAATGTATACTAAAAATAGTACAAATGTATCTTCTTGTAGACGATATGGCATGTTATAATACAAGGTGATCAATACACTTTCACTAATAATCACCACCAAGTTTAGCCATTGAAATTTATTTACAACCTATTTTCAATTAAGCAAAGAAGATTGTGTACAATTTTACCTTTTGTCTTGCAGATAAGTGATCACTTATCTCTTTTTTTTTATTATTTGTTCTTTTATCTTCGGAGGCAGTAGATTGATGAATTCTACAAATTTACCCAAACATAAGGCTCGGCCACTCATCCTGGCCATCGCCCTCATTGCTGGTATTTTAACCACGACCAGCTTGGCCATGACCCTATGGCCAACCCAATCAGCCCAAGCGGCTGGTATCAGCGTCACCATTAACGCTGGTTACAACTTAGTTGTTGATTCCAACGTTGAATCCCCATCTACGTACGCCCCTTCGGTGGCTACCGTAATGGGGACTTTTTGTAATACGACGGGCTCAGCGATTGATAACGTCCAAGCCTATATTGGTGACTTCACCGCCGGTACACCTGGTGTCTACCCATCACGGGAACCAGGTGTTGGCACTTTTAACTCGGATCATCCAATGTTAGCCGCTAACACAGCCGCCGGCACCACCTACCAATTCACCCACGTAGGTGGTCAAGCTGGTACCGGTGATGCCACCCGTTTTCTCGGCACATTAGCTGCTGGTGAATGTCGTACCCAATATTGGCACTTCACCTATCCCCGTCGCGCCAATTTAGCCACCACTGGCGACAATGCCGGTATCGCTATTTTTGGCCAACAAGCCCCCCCAGAAGATGACCTTTATCTCTACTTCGATATGTGGGCTGAAGATGGAACCGGGGCCGCGACCGGTAACGATACATGGCGGATGCATATGCGCAGTGAAATCTCTGCCAATGCGAACAAAATCCGCCCTAACCCCGATGGTGTTTGGTTCAATACCGATGTCAGCAAAGTACAAGCCGGTTCTATCATCACCTCTAATGGTGTGAAATATGAAATCGGTGTCGTGAACAAAGGTTTCGACAATGATGGCTTCACCGTTGACCAAAATGGCAATGTTGTTCCTTCTCCCGCCGTCGGTGATGAAGATGATTATAACTTGTGGCTCCAACCTGTTGGTGACCCCGCCTATGATCCCACCTGTTTCCGCCTTATCCGCACCACTGGTGCCTTGACCATCTCCGTCTCGGCCGGCCCTGACCTCATCTACCCCTTCACCGACCGCCTTTACTTTAGCGCCGTCACCTCCGGGACATTAGACATCCCTGAATTATTAACCAATAACGGTGTCGAAGGGTATGTCAAATACACCTTCATCGCCCTCGGCGGCCCCTGTACCACCATCCTCACCCCCTACCAAGAAGTCGCCTCCGGTGATGACGAAGAAAAATTCAATGGTGACTACGGTGCTGGTGTCCCCCCACTCCTCAGTAGTGAACCCGCCTTCACCATGACCAAAGCCAGTGACCCTAACGTCATCGCTTTAGGTGGCACCGTCAGCTATGAAATGCCTTACGGCAATACCAATAGCACCCCGAACCCACCCCAAACAGATTTAGGTCTTTCCTTAGGTTCTGGTGGCCCTACTCTTAACTACAGTGACACCATTCCCGCTGGTATGGAATACGTCTCTGGTACTGCCTATGGTCCCGGAACAGAAGGGGTTGATTACTTCCTCCAATACTCCACTGATAATGGCGCTTCCTGGGTCTTCACCGAGCCAATCCCCGCCAGTAGTGTCACCACACTCCGCTGGGTCTTAACCGAAGAACTCGGTGCGGGCGAAACGGGCACCATCGGCTTCGATGCTATCGTCCCCGGCACCTATGCTGGCGACCCCTTCATCGTCAATGAAGTTTGTGCTAGCCTCGACACTGGCCCAGACCTAGCCTGTGCCACCGATGTTGTCATGGTCCAAGGTAGTAACCAAATCGGTGATACCGTCTGGCAAGATGAAAACAACAACAGTCTACAAGATGCTGGCGAAAATGGCATCCCCAACGTTTCCGTCTACCTCTACTATGACAATAACGGCGACGGCCTGCTTGATGCCAATGATATGCTCATCACCAGCACCGTCACCGATGCCAACGGGAACTACTTATTCGACCTCCTCCCCAATGGCAACTTCCTCGTCACCACCAACGACCCTGACACCGACGATCCCCCCAACTTCGACCCCGATGTCCCCACTGGCTACAACTACACCACTCCTGAAGTAGTCGCCGTCACCGGCCTCGGCACCACCATCACCAGCCCTTACCTCGATGCTGACTTCGGCTTCGGGCCGGTTCTGGGGTTAACCAAAAACGTCGTTTCTGGTGGCCCTGATGGCGCCCCCGTCATCTTCAATATTAACGTTATCAATAACCGACCTGGCGATGGTACCGGTGTACCTAAAGCCTGTGTCTACTATATCTGGCCAAATGTGGTTTACGCTGATAACAGCAACCCTTCAGGTGCCCAAGGCGGTAATAATGCTGGTGCCCAATGGACCAATACCCAAAATGTATCTGGTCCACCTGATGACACTTACATGTTAACTGACTTGAGTGATAACCCTGATGCCGTCGGCTTAAGCGGCTTCAACATTGGCCCTCAATTAGGTAATATCACCAATGTCTCTTATGTCAGCTACATCCGCGAGATCGCTAACTTCAAAGCGGGTGACCAACTTATCGTTGATGTCTATAGCGGTACAACCGTCATTAGTAGCACCGCTTATACAGGCGCTTCCTTCTTCACCAACCCTGCTGGCACAGACTATGTGCTTGTTCGTGATGCTACCGCGGCGCAAACCAATTGGGATTGGGCTGACTTCACTGGTGAGCTACTTGATGTTGAATTAACCGCTGACAAAGGTGGTGGTGGTGGTGCCTCTGGTGACATCGGTATCGATGCCTTCGGCTTCATCATTACCACAGACCAAACCTGTGGTAGCCCCAATGACACCATTGACCCCGCTCCACTCGTAGATACCTATGATGCTGACCGGCTCCAATTTGTATCCGCTAACCCACCCGTTAGCTCCGTCACCACCGGTGGCACCGATCCATACGCCAATACCGGCACACTCACCTGGGACAACATTGGCCCCTTATACGGTGGTCAAATCAAACGTGTTCAAGTCACTTTCTTAGCCCTTGAACCTACCAATAACGATCCCGCCGACACCGACAACGACCCCACCGTTACCACCAACACCGCCTCCATCACCACCGCCACCTTCCTTAACGGTGTCCCCACCAACAATATCACCGATACCGCCCCAGTTACAGTTACACCCGCTGGCTCTATCGGTGACCTCGTCTGGAACGATATTGTCGGTGATGGTATTCATGACCCAGATGGTGCTGATAATATCTTAGGCACCCCTGATGACGAAGTGGGGATCGCTGGTGTCACCGTTATCCTCAATAATGGCTCCTGTACCCCCGCAACGACATGCCCTCGCACTGTCACTGATGAAAATGGGTATTATCTCTTCTCTGGTCTTGCTGATGGCACTTATGTCGTCACCGTTAACACCACCACCTTACCAAATGGTGGGACGGGTGCGGTTAACACCGATGACCGTGACGCCGATGATGACAGCAATAGTGGTAACATTGTCCTCAATAACAATGACAGTAACCCGAACAACAATGACATCCTCGACGCCGACTTCGGTTACACCATCCCTGCCATGATCCAAGGCAACATCTGGCACGACTGGAACCGCAACGGCGCTGACGCCCCTGATACCGGTGAGGAAGACCTCGCTGGTGTGACCGTCCAACTATTTGGCGGCGCTTGTTCTCCGTGTACCACAACGACCGACGCTAATGGCTACTACGTATTCCCCAACCTCACGCCAGCCGCTGGTCCTGCTGGTACAACCTATCAAGTCGTTGTTAATCCCACCACCGGCGACATGTCTACCGGCACTTGGGCCCAATCGTACGACCACCCCAATGGTCCTGATGGTATCCCTGGTAATGGTGACGATGCCACCAACTTAGACAACGCCGTCTTCGTTACCATCGTGCCAGGCGGTATCGGCGAAGCTGATTTCAGCTACTACGGTACGGGTGCTGACGTCGGTGACACCCTCTACGTCGATTGGAATGGCGATGGCACGCAAGACCCCGGTGAAGAAGGTATTCCTAATGTCACCGTCTGGATCTACGAAGATCAAAACGGTGATGGCATCATCGACCCCGACACCGATACCCTCATCATGACCGACACCACGGACGCCAACGGTAACTACCTCTTCCCTGACTTACCCGGTGATGATTACATCGTTGTCGTTGACACAACTGACCCCGACTTCCCCTCCTACTTACAACCAACTGGCGACCCAGATCAACCAGGTGTCCCCTGTACCACTTGTGATAACCAAAGCACCGTCACTACGAACGGTACCGCCGATTCACTCAATGAAGATTTCGGTTATCAACCAGTGGGTATTGGTCAAATCGGCGACTACGTCTGGATCGATACTGACCGTGACGGCATTCAAGATGCCAACGAGTTAGGTCGCGACAACATCACTGTTGAACTCTACGAAGACGCCAACGGTAACGGTGTTATCGATGCGGAAGATGCCTTAATTAGCACAACCGTAACCAGCGGTGGCGGCTACTATCTCTTTGAGAATCTCCTCGCAGCCTCCGGTGGTACCAGCTACCTCGTTAACGTCGATACCACTGACGCTGACCTTCCCACCGATGCTTTCTCCGGTACACAATTCCAATTAACCACCAACAACGACCCAGAGTCGGTCACCTTAACCCCAGCCGCACCCATCTATTTGGATGCTGACTTCGGTTTCGGTGCCCCTGGTCGTATCGGTGACTTCGTCTGGCAAGATAGCAACGGTGATGGTCTCTATGACTTCGGTGTAGAACCCGGTATCGCTGGCGTTGTCCTCACGCTAACTTTAGCAACTGGTGAGTTTATAACAACGACAACCACAGATGCTAATGGATATTATCTATTCACCGGTCTGGTTAGTGACACATATCGTGTCGAAGTCGACACCAGCACCCTCCCCGCTAACTTCTTCCCCACCAGCGACCCCGATGAATCGTACACCTGTGTCGTCTGTGACCATGCGACCACCTACCCCATCGACTTGCCAGCTGGCCAGTTCAACTACTCGGCCGACTTCGGTTACCAACCCCTCAACACCATCGGTGACTACGTCTGGCTCGACATCAACGGTGATGGCGTTCAAGATCCAAACGAACCACCAATCCCTGGTGTGGTCGTTACCCTCACCCTCCAAGGTGGCGGTATTGTCACCACCACGACGGATGTCGATGGTCTCTATGTCTTCTCTGGTGTGCCTGATGGTGTCCACACTGTCGATAATAACGTCTCGCCAGAGTTCAACCCCACCTTCGACGCCGATGGTGGCTTCGATAACACCACCACCATCGAAATCGTCGGTGCTGTCATCACCACCACGCAAAACGCGTGGTGCCCAACCCCAGCCCCAAGTGGTGATGGCAATTGTAACTACGACATCGACTTCGGTGTCAGTTTCAACGGCCCGTACGCCATTACTGGTACCGTCTTCTCGGATGCCGGTATGGATGGTGGCGATTACATCACTGGCACGGACACCGCCTTAACAGGCATTCCGGTCTACCTCTTCTGGGATGCTGATGGTCCCAGTGGTCCAGCTGGTTATGTAGCCATTTACACCGCCACCACCACCGCTGACGGGTACGAATTCACCGGCTTACCAACCGGTAGCTTCGCCGTCAGCACCGACCCCAACTTCGCTGGCTTGCCTGGTGCCTTAACCACCAATGGTAACAATAACGATGGGTCCGCTTATGAGTTCGTCAGCTTGGGCACTGACCCAGCCACGGACAACCGTGCTGACGGCAACCCAGCCGCCAGTGACGACAACACGGCTGGTTTCGTGGACTTCGGGTTTACGCCTGGGCCAACGGCCGTTACCCTCGGCCAAACCCTAGCCAACTCCGGTGCCACCCCCACCAGCCTCTTCGTTATCTTCAGCGGCTTGCTGTTCCTGACCCTCTTCGCGGTCA
The DNA here is from genome assembly GCA_035459145.1 of Anaerolineae bacterium. Classification (GTDB taxonomy): domain Bacteria; phylum Chloroflexota; class Anaerolineae; order Promineifilales; family Promineifilaceae; genus DATHYN01. Next base: position 30,933 of record DATHYN010000093.1, read on the forward strand.
TTAACCGCCGGCGGCAATACAACTAACCAATCTTAGCCTGTAGGTGTGGGCGATAATCAATCGCCCCCCTACTTGTAAACAAAACCCCCCAGCCAAATTGGCTGGGGGGTTTTTTATTACCACAAAAAAAAGAGACCCCGCGGGGTCTCTCTAAAAGTTCTACAACAACCTGAGTTCGATAATTCACCCCCTCCCCCCAACGTCAAACGTCATTTCGAGCGCAGTTCAATCCGCCTCACACTCGACAAGTACCACCCCTAAATCAAGGATTGAACGAAGTCGAGAAATCTACCCTAACAATACCCCAGCCAACACTTACATCGGCTTAATTGATTATCGAATTCACGTTACAACAAGCAGTTTAACCACTAAAGCCGCTCCCGCCCTTCCAAAGCACGACCCAACGTCACTTCATCCGTATACTCCAAATCCCCCCCAACTGGCAAACCACGCGCTAAACGGGTCAATTTAACGCCAGTCGGGGCTAAACGGCGCTGCAAGTACAAGGCCGTCGAATCCCCCTCTAAGGTCGCATTCGTCGCTAAAATAAGTTCTTGGAAATCACCTTCTTCTAAACGGGTGACCAATTCAGCGATCTTCAAATCATCAGGCCCAATCCCCTCCACCGGTGAGATGGCCCCATGCAGGACATGATAACGGCCGTGATACACCCGCGACCGCTCAATCGCCAGCAAATCAAGCGGCTCTTCCACCACACACAACAAACCATCCTGCCGTGCTGGATCTTCACAAATAGGGCAGGGGCTCGTCTCTGTAATATTAAAACAAAGCGCACAAAGCTGTGTGTTTTCTTTTAATGCTTGTAAGGCCGCAGCCAAATCCACAGCCAAATCCTCCCCCCCCCGTAATAAATAGAAAGTTAACCGTGACGCCGTCTTCGGCCCAATGCCTGGTAACCGCGCCAACGCATCGATCAGCCGCTGGACAGGCCGCGGCATAATCGGGGTAGCCATTACAGACCACCTAATAGATCGCCTAAGCCCATATTTCCTAAGCCTAAACCACCACTAATCCCTTCCATTTTCTCGGCCGCCATCGCCTGTGATTGTTCAATCGCCGCATTAACACCAGCAATCAGCATATCTTGTAACATATCAATCTCTTCCGGATCAACCAAATCAGGATCGATACTAATCGCTTCAACCCGTTGATGCCCCGTAATGGTAATGCTAATCGCCCCACCGCCGGCCGTCACCGTTAGCTTTTCATCCGCTAACTTTTCTTGCGTTTCAGCCATATCTTGTTGCATCTGTTGCAACTGGGTCATCATTTGGGCTGGATTTTTACCACCCAAACCACCCCCACCACTTTTCGATTTTTTTGGTCGTCCACGAAAACCACGTTTTGCCATTTTATTTTGCTCCTATAACTAAATTACTTATCATTAATCTTCATGCACCACGCCACCTAACTCATCCGCTAGATTCTCTAAATCTTGCCGTGACACGTTAGGGACATATTGACTGCTAACCACAGCCTTAATTTGACATTTGACCCCAATCAACTGCTCTAAAGCTTGTTGAATGAGGTGGGCGTGGGTTGTTTGTTGGTCAAATTTTTCCCGAAAAATGGGGAAATCAAAGCCTAAAACCAATGTCGTACCCTCAATTGCTAACGGTTTGCTCATCGTTAACAAGGCTGGTAAATTACGATCTTGCTGTCCCACCCAATTTAACATTTGTGACCAATGTGCGGTGACTTGTCCCAACTCTAAGGCTAAGCCAGGCTCAAACGCCTCCACCGGAGACGCCTCGGCCACTTCTTCCTTGTCATCACGCTTCTCCTCGCGCGATACCGCCACATCACTTGACGCTTCCACCACACGCTTAGGCTCAGCTGGTGTTGGGGACACCTTTTCTAAGGAACTCTTGGCGATGGTGGGGGTTGGGGCGGCCGAGGGCGGTGAAGAAACTGATTTAGTCGGTGCGACTACTGGTGCGGCTACTGGTGCGGCTACTGGTGCGGCTACTGGCGCGGCTACTGGCGCGGCTACTGGCGCGGCGGCCGGCACCGCCCCCGTCTGCCAACCAGCTTGATGCTGTGGCAATAACGAGATAAATGCTAATTCTAAGGGCAGTTGAGGCTGCCAATTACTGGCTGGTGTCATCGCCGCATCATTAAACTGCTTAATCGCTTCAATCAATGCCCGTCGATCCGCCTGTTGCCCTTGGTCCCATAACGCCTTTTTCTGCTCGGCCGGCAACGGCAACGGCAAATCCGCCCCACCCGCCTGTAACAATAACAGTTGCCGTAAATAAGCGACCATTTGCCGACACAATTGCCGCGCATCAGTACCAGATGCCAACGATTCATGAATAATCATCAACCCCGTTGGCCCATCACCATTCAACCAAGCTGTCGTCAAATCACGTACCACCGTCGTCGGTGCCGTCCCCAATACCCGCTGTGCCCGCTCTAACGTAATCGTGTCACCCGGCGCCGTCACCAGCTGATCTAATAAACTTTCCGCATCACGAATACTACCCGCCCCTTGATGAGCCACTAAACGTAACGCTTCCGGCTCAATTTGAATCGTTTCCTGCGCAGTTAGCCATTGCAACCGTTGCTCAATCTCTTCAACTGTCAACAAACGAAAATTAAATTGCTGACAACGGGATTTAATCGTTACCGGTACCTTATGCTCTTCCGTCGTCGCCAATACAAACATCGCATGCGGAGGCGGCTCTTCCAACGTTTTCAACAACGCATTAAAAGCAGCCATCGATAACATATGAACTTCATCGATAATATAAACTTTAAACCGACCTTCACTCGGCGCAAAATTAATCTTATCGCGTAGATCCCGGATATCATCAACCCCCGTATTCGAGGCGGCATCAATCTCAATCAAATCTAAAAAACGGCCTTCATTAACCGCTAAACAGATATGACACTGGTTACATGGGCGTTCACTTAAATCATCATGCAAACAATTAACCGCTTTAGCCAATAGTCGTGCCGATGTCGTTTTACCCGTTCCCCTTGGACCACAAAAAAGGTAGGCATGGCTCACCCGCTCCCCAATCACGGCTTGCCGTAATGTGTGGGTAACATGTTCTTGTCCAACCACATCATCAAAACGTGGTGGACGCCATTTGCGCGAAAGAGCTTGTGACATAATACTCTATTATAACTGAACTGCTTTATTTCACCACTTTCAACTACATACCAAACAAAACATAAAGCCCGACAAAGAAAGCAATGATGTTAGCCAAGACCAACAGCCCAATAACAACCATTTGTACTGGCGTATAACCACTCCCCCCAGATAAAGGGTTACTGCCCCCACTTTCTTCCATATCTTCAAATACACTTGTTGTACGGGCACTTTTTTCACGTAAACTATCTAAATCAGTCATCATATTTACTCCTTAACTAGGTTGTGTTGACATTTACTCTGGTATATGCTGATTTTATACCAGAGGCAATGTCAACACAACCTCAATCAATTAATGCTCTTTGCGTAAAGTCACATCAGCCGCTGTAATCAAATGATGGGCACCATCTTTATCTTCAACCAGCAAATGCCCACTCTCATCCGTACCAATCGCTCGCCCCAGCAAAGGGGGCTTATCCTCATGCAAATAGGTCACAACAACATCTTGGTTTAATGTAATAAGCAGATCTTGCCATACCGGTTGTGGATTTTGCCCCGCGACCGCCTTCTCCACCCCCGCCTCTAAAGCGAATAACAACTGTGCCAATAGCTCGGCGCGATCAAAGGTTTGTCCCGTAGCCGCCAATAAGCTCGTCGCTGGGGTTGACGTAGTCGGCAAATCGGCTGGCTCAATATTAATATTTAAGCCAATTCCTAATATAGCCCGATCAAGGCGCTGATTGTTAATGATTGATTCTGACAACATGCCGCCCATTTTGTGCCAACGGCCGTTTTGCTCAATCATAATATCATTTGGCCATTTTAAACCGATGGGAACCGTCGTTTGCTGCCGAAGCGTAGTGACAACGGCCGTTCCCGCCAACATCGTTAGCCACCCCGCCTGTGCCACGGGCCAATCCAGATGATAGAGCGACGAAAACAACAAACTACTACCAGCTGGCGCCTGCCAAGAACGCCCTTGACGCCCCTTACCCGCCGACTGATAATCAGTTAAAGCCACCGTCCCATGTGGCAAATCTGCTTGCTCCGCTTGCTTAAGCCATTCATTCGTTGACCCAATTTCTGGCCAGTAAATATATTCACGCCCCAACCATTTTGTTATCAATCGCTTCTCTATTTGGCTAACTGTTAATTCACCCATCTACCACTCCCATTTGAAAACAAAGTTTCCCTATAATCTAATAATATACTATAATTGTAGCAGATTAATCTATATAAAGTGAGTTAGAATTCAAAACTCCATTGTAAGCTCGTATATTTAATTGTTTAACTGGAGAGTTTACCCTTCGGTTTAATAATTCCCACGATATGTATATTGTTGTGTAGTCCCAAGCATCAACATACGCAAACTGTAATGGTATAATACATTAAATGGTAACCGAAAATTCAGATGAAAATTGGGACAAATCTGTAGCTGACTCCCAAAACACCCCGCCGGCACACACACAACTTGATGAGGCTTATTGGCAATCTTTGCTCAACAATGCCCCCACAACAAAACCATCAGCCTCCCCCACCTCATCACCCCCACCAACCACCACCACAACCGAACGAAACCAGTCCCGTCAAGCTTTGTGGGATAAGGCCTTTCAAGCTCAACAAGCGGATAAAATTTTTGAATTGGTCGTTACTGGTTACAACAAAGGGGGTGTACTCGTCGCTTGGGAAGGGCTACCCGGTTTCGTACCCGCTTCACAACTACTTAATTCGGCCCAATTACACATTCAAGCCCAACGTTGGCAAACGCTCAAACGCAAACAACATCAATATATCCGTGTTAAAATTATTGAGGTTGACCCCCCCCATAATCGTTTAATCTTTTCTGAACGGGCCGCGCTAATACCTGCTGACCAACGTCAAACAGTTTGGCAACAAATCGATGTTGGCGATAAGGTCACTGGCACTATCACCAATTTAACCAAATTTGGGGTTTTTGTTGATCTAGGTGGTGTAGAGGGTCTCATTCATATATCGGAACTATCTTGGCGGCGGTTACAACATCCTAGTCAAATCGTTCAGCCGGGTGAATCAATTACCGTTCTAGTCACCGAGGTAAAGCCTCACTCAGGCCGCATCGGCCTGAGTCGCAAACAGTTAATTCCCGACCCTTGGCCTACGATTAATCAAAAGTATACTGTCGGGCAACAAGTTGTGGGGCAGGTGACGCGCATTGAAAGTTATGGCGTTTTTGTCTTGGTTGAAGAGGAGTTGGAAGGGCTTATTCATACATCAGAGTTGGCCGAGGGCCAATTCTCGCACCCCCACAATGTCGTCCAACCAGGTCAACAAGTAACGGCCCGCATCATTACCGTCCAACCCCAAAAACGCCGCCTCGGCCTCACCCTCAAATAACTATTCTAGAAAAAAATCATCCAACTTGTTATCAATATTATCGGCCAAATCCCTCTTTAAATCTGCCGCCTCGGCCGGCTCCTCCAGCGGTTCACTCAAAACCTCAGCCAACACATCTATCGCTCGCTTCGTATAAAAGCGAACCATTCCACTCTTGCTATTCGCCCCAAAAATAACCGCTAATAAATGATCATTATCAATTTCATGGGCAAAAATGTCATAATCAGGCCCCTCATGGTAACTTGATTTAAACACCGTTGTATTCCCTAACATCTTCGACAACTCAATCGCCGCCAAAAAATTGGCCGCCACCAAAGCGCTAATCGAACCAATATCTAACGCTTGCACTTGCCCCGCTGACTCAATTGGATACCCGCTGTAACTCAACAATAACACGCAGAAGGCATTGGTATCTTTTTGTAATTGATTCAAATATTGGGAGGCCGAGGCGGCCACTTTTTTCTCCCCTGTTCGATACTTATCAAGCTCTTTGGTCTGATCTAGCGCATTAGAGACGATTTCCCGTATTTTACTAACGCTAATCGGTTTATCAATATACCCATCTAATTGCAATCCATCCACAACTTCTTGCAAATTATTGGTCCCATAAGCGGTCATTAACATAACCTGTGTCGTCGGCGACAACGACTTAATCCCTTGCGCCAACTCTACGCCGGTTAAACCAGGCATCCTATAATCAGTAATCACCAACGCATACAATTTCTTTTCAACTTGATTTAACGCCTCTGGCCCACTATGAGCAATATCTACATGATAATTTTTTGATCGTTTTAAACTAGCCGCCAATGCTGCCGCGACATTCTCTTCATCATCAACAATCAATATATTGATCTTATTATCTCCTGTCATCATCACACTTTTTCTCCAATAGGTAATGCTTTCTTTAACATTGGCAACTCAATTTTTACTACAGTCCCTTTTTCCACTTCGCTATTAATCATAATCCGCCCATTATGGGCCTGAATAATTGCATGTGAAATAGCCAACCCTAAACCAATATGGCTCGTTTTAGTTGTGAAAAACGGCTCATATATCTTACCAAGATCATCCGTTTCTATACCACTGCCCGTATCCTGAAAAGAAAGACGCAACCAAGCCTCTCCCTCAATTGAAATCTTATGCACGTCGATTTGCACTCGGCCATCCATCTCAATCGCTTCCTGCGCATTCAATAAAATATTCACAAATACCTGTTGTAACCGATTGCCTATACCCTGCACATAAAACGCTTGCTGACAATCTAAATTTACCTTAATATTTTTCTTCCTTAAACTACTACCAACAATCGTTAATGCCTCCTGCATTAACTGACAAACATTTATCGGCATCATATTAGTGGGGGACCATTGATAAAAATCACGCAAACTCTTAACCAGCTGACTGACTCGTAACAACTCTTTATTAGCGATACTCAAATTTTCATAGATATCCGCTAACAAGGGAGATTCTAAATGCTCCCCAATCTCTTCCATACTCAAGGCCACAAAACTAGTCGCCGCTTGTAACGGATTATTAATTTCATGCGCCAATCCCGCACCTAAACGCCCCATAGCCGCTAACTTCTCCGCCTGTACAAGCTGGTTCTGTGACCTTTCCAAGGCAGCTATCTGCTCCTGAATTAATTGATAAAAACGGGCATTTTCAACCGCATTGGTCAACTGCTCACCCAAAATATGAAACAATGTTTGTTCCACTGGTGAAAAAGCATCAATATCTTTCATTTCACCATTTAAAACCCCAATTAACTGCTTATCAATTATTAAAGGAATACACAACTCTGACCGAAAGGGATGCCCTGTAATAGTCACATACTTATCAAATATTTCGTGCAAATCAGGCACATACTTAGATTTTCGCTCACGAACCACTTGGGCACAGACACTTCTCTTGTCATTGATATCAATCATAAATAAACGTTCTAATTTTCTCCCTTCCACAAAATGATACTTTAACGTAATCTTTTCGTTTTTAGCATCAACAATCCCATATGAAGTCAAATCAAAATGCAACAATGTAAATGCTGTCTCTAAAACACGCCAAATAATCGCTTCTTCATCACGCAGCGAAGTCAATTCATACCCTAAACGATATATCGATTCCAACCGTTCTTGCCATAACTTTTGCGCCGATATATCACGCACAAAAGCCATAATATATTGTTCCGCAAACAAACAAGCGTTAACCTCAACCGGTATTAGCTGTTGGTTTTTATGTTGCAACACACGCTCGTGACGCACCATCCCATTTTCATACAATCGCTCTAACTGTAATGGATTATCAGCTTGCAAAGATAAAGGGATTATCTGGCTTAATTGCGTTAATTCATTCGATGAATAACCCAAGAGGTTATAGGCTTGTGGGTTAGCATCAATAATTTGATCAGCCGATTTATCCACAATCAAAATCGCCTCGGCCGCCTGCTCAAACAACAACCGATACTGACGATCCTTAGCCCGCACCACCTCCTGCAACCGATGTCGCGATAAAGCCATCTCCACATTTAATTTTAAGGTACTCATCGTAAACGGCTTTTCTAAATAACCAACTGGCTGTGTTGGCTTCGCCCGAGTAATCGTGCTTTCATCCGCATGGGCCGTAATATAAATAATCGGAATATGATACCCTTTCTCCCGCAACATTCTTGCCGCTTGAATACCATCCACCCCCCCTTTCAAACGCACATCCATCAAAACAAGCTCAGGATTAGTCGCCTCCACTTGCGCCAACACCTTTTCTCCATACGCCACCGTACCCACAATTTCATAATCCAAATAGTCTAAGTGCGTTTCAATCTCCAATGCTATCAGATTATTATCTTCAACAATCAATATACGCCCCTTGGTCATAAATGTATCCTTTACTACTTCATCGGTCAGCATCAAGCCGTCTGGTTTATCTCTTTTAGCGGAAATGAGATGCGACACACCATACCATTAGCATACTCTTTAACAAAAACACCTTCTATCTGTTTGACCAACCGCGGAATCAAACGATAACCTAATTTAGGCTTTGACTGATTCTCATCAAAACCCATACCATTATCTTGTACCACCAAAACGGCTTCACTCCCTTTATCTTGCAATCGAACTTCTATCTGCTTACTGTCGTGTTCTTGATTAAACGCATGTTGCAAGGCATTATTTATCAACTCACTCGCAATCAGCGCCAAGGGAATAGCAACCTCCACATGAAGGAACAAGGGATCAATCGCTGTTTCCAAATCAATCTCACTATCAGCAATCTCTACCGCACCAACTAAATCATTGGCTAAATGTTGTAAATATTGCCCAAAATTCAACTGTAATGGATCTCCCCATTGATACATATCTTGATAAAGATGGGAAATCGCCTGCAACCGTGTTTGCCCCGTTTTCAACGCGGCCACCACCTGCGGCTCCTCCTCCAACATCATTTGCAATCGCAACAAACTCGATACCATCTGTAAATTGTTTTTAACCCGATGCTGTACTTCTTGAATAAGCGCCTCTTTATCCCGAATCGCAATTTGGGCCTCGGCCACCGCCTGCACCCGCTCCGTCACCGGCACCAAAGTCAAAACCAAACCAATCACTTCCCCACCTTGATCTTTAACCGGTACTAAATTCCAATCCCAATAACTCATCCCCCGCTCACGATTATAAGCGTATTCAAACGGCTTGGCCCATTCATAATGAGGCTCACCACTCTCGGCCACATGATGAAAAATCGCCTCATTCTCTTTATTAGGAAACAACTCAAAATGATTTTTGCCCACATAAAACTCAGGTCTCTTGTCATCAGCTGCCGCATAAGCATGATTGACTGCTCGAAAATTCATTTGCAAATCTAAATAAGCAATCAACAAATTAGTATGATCGAATAAAGCTTGTAACAAATAAATCGCTTCTTGCTTATTAACCGCCAAGTTTCGACAGGCTGACTTATTATCTTTTTGTTGGAGTTGATAGGTTAGATACGCATTCTCTACGGTGAGTTGTAGTTCACGCCACGAAAACTCGGTCAGCACCAACCCCACCGCCCCCCAAGCCGCAGGCAAATTCGCCCCAGCCACCCCTTCGGCTTGATAGATAAGAACCGGACATTTTTGTTGATAGGGAGCTAACGGCCGTTCCTCCCCCACCCCCCGAGCATCCACCAATAAAACATCACACTCCCATGATGCCGTCACCACCGGCCATTCCGTCACAACCTCTAACCGATGCGGCCCCGGCTCAAATTGAGTCACCAATGACGCTAGCATCTCTTTACTTGGTGTGATAGCTACAACTTTTAATGGGGAAATGATGGTCATAAAGATTGTTACCCAGCAAAAGTAAATTTTAGAAACTGTCACCCAATAGTAACAACCAAAATTTACCAAAGTAAATGTAGCCCAGCTCCCAAATCTTGCTTCTACAGCACACTAGCTAATCATATATCATTTCAATTTGTTTGCCAACTCCCCCCCCCAAGTTACCCCCCATAAACGGCAATAACCACCAATGGCGTCACATACCCTTCAATAAAAGCGGACACAAACAACATCGGTATCACCAAAGCCACAAACACACGGCCAAAATCAGCCGCCGCCAACAACCAATTCTCACTCACCGTCCGATGCGGGGGCGGGGCGATAATCCCCGTATGCCAACGCAACGCCGCCGCCGCCGTTAACAACAACGCCGGCAACTCCAATATCCCGTGCGGCGCTACCGCCGCCGCAAAAAAGACAACCGGATTCAACCCAGTACCCACCAATTGCGCCGCCAAAAAACTTAACAAAATCCACGGCAACACAAAGCCAAACACACTCAACACCCCAAACGTAAAGATACCCAACAAAGTTGAAGCCGCCAAAGCGCGCACATTGCGCAAGAAAATCGTTAACGGCAACTGCCGCGCCACCAATTGCAACTCATCCAAATTCTGTTGTAACCCATCCTCCAAAAAAGTCGCTTTCAATTCAGCTGGCACCTGATACTCATCCGCCATCACCGCCCCAAAAACCATCGCCAACACCATCCCCACCAACAACACCATCGCCGGCTGACGCAATTGCGACAAAATAGCGAACGTGCCTCGGAACCATTGACTCAAGGATGGATACCCCTCGGCCCCCCGCCCCGTAAACCGCTCCCAAAACACCCCAAACGCCCAACCAGCCCGAATATGATCAATATCCCGCCCCAACAACTCCTCCCGATTAAAAATATTAACCCCCATCCGAATAAAAATCCCCGTCGTAATCATCAACGCCAATAACAACCACCACAACCCCGAAATATTCCCCCAAAACATCGCCGCCGCTTCCGCCTGAATCAAAAACGTGATCGGAATGATGATAAAACTAGCCAATAAATTCGACGCCCGCACACTCGTCGTCTGACTAGAGACCACCACCGCCGCCGCCACCATCATCACCGCCTGCACCGTCGTCAGCAACAAAACCAACACCAACAACTGAAAATCAATTTGCCAATCAATCCGTTGCATCAAACTCAACACATACGCCCCAATCCCCACATAACTCGCCACCAACGGCGGCGCCACCGCCGCCATCATCTTGCCCACATACAGTTGCAAATTCGTCAACGGCGTCGACAACAACGGCTCCAAACTCTTCCGCTCCTTCTCCCCCACAAACGTCTCCAAAGCGATTACCAAACAAAACGTCGCTGGGAAAAAACCAACCAACAGTAACAACAACGGTATCAACCGCTCGGCCACAATATCCCCCCCATACGTCGCCGAAAACGAAATAATCTGCCGCACCGCAAAATTCATCAACACCGGAAAACCAAACGTCAACAAAATAATCGGGATTAAGATACGCCAATCACGGGCCGAGTCCACCAACTCCCGCTGCATTACAATCAGCGCCATCCGCATATCAAACCGTAACCGCCCCCACCGCTCACCCCAACCAATCACTTCTTTCTCTTTCTTCGTCTCTTGCGTTAACGTTGTCATCTTACGCTTGCCCTCCTTGTTGGTGCGCCAACTCATCATTACCAGCCACCACCCGTAAATAAACTTCTTCTAAACTTTGTGGTACTTCATGGAGCGTGACCACGCCGAGGCCGAGGTCATCCAACCGCCGCACCAGTTGCGGATTCGTCCGCGCTGGATCCGCCGTCCGGTACCGAATCCGATCACCCATCACCTTTTCAATCTGCACCAACTCGGCCAACTCCCCCACCTCCCCATTCACCACCTTATCCACCCGCACCTCCAACAACGGCCACCCCAACAACTGCTGCTTCAAATCAGCCACCGTCCCCCCCGCCACAATCTGCCCCTGCTTAATAATCGCGATCCGATCTGCCAACAACTCCGCCTCGGCCAAATTATGCGTACACAAAATCACCGCCCGCTCATCCACCCGCAACTGATTAATCGCATCCCGCACCAATTTCGCGCTATGCGGATCCATCGCCGACGTCGGCTCATCCAGCAACAACACCGCCGGATCATGCATCATCGCCCGAATCAACCCCGCCTTCTGCTTCATCCCCTTCGAATACGTCCCCAAACGCCGCTCCTCCGCCCCCCCCATCGCAAACCGCGCAAACAGCTCCCGACACCGCCTCCGAATCAAATCATCCCCCAACCCATACACCCGCCCATAAAACAACAAATACTCCATCCCCGTCATCCGCTGATACAAACCAGGCTGCTCCGTCAACATCCCAATCGACCGCCGCACCTCATCCTGCTCCGTGCGCACATTAAACCCATTAATCCACGCCTCCCCCTCCGTCGGCGTCAAAATCGCGCTCAACATCCGCACCGTCGTCGTCTTCCCCGCCCCATTCGGCCCCAATAACGCCACCAACTCCCCCTTCTTCACCTGTAGCGACACATCCCGCACCGCCTCAAACTCATCAAACCGCTTAACTAAACCTTTCGCTTCTATCATTGACATCACCTATCTTTCTGTTAGCACTCATTGTTACTGTCAAAATATTGTAACCTAAGTTCGATAATTCCCCTCCCCCCTCTCAACGTCATTTCGAGCGAAATTTTACCCGCCCTCCCCTTTTAGAACCTACCAATCGCCAAAGGGTAAAATGGAGTCGAGAAATCCGCCTGAGTCATACCCTAAACAACCTTGACATCGGTTTATTTAATTATCGAGCTCAGATTATTGTACATAATCCATGCCCCCCCTTCAATCCCCACATCTATATAACACCACGAACTTATTATATGTGACAAATTACAACAAGCCGTTAAATCGATAAAATTAATTCAAGTAGATCAATCTCTTTAACAATGGCTCCTTCAACAAACAGAGCCTTATTAATTGACACACATGCTATTTAGTCCCCATCTCTTAATTACCGGAGTTCGACACCCCCCCTCCTCCAAACGTCATTTCGAGCGCAGTTCAATCCGCCCCACCCTCGACAAGCATCACTCCTAAATCAAGGATTGAACGAAGTCGAGAAATCTTCCCTAACAACACATCAAGTTGTTTAACCAAAATATTTCACACGTTTAGGTTAACAACTTCAACGTATTAAACGGTATATTTTCAAGATTAAATGTCGAGATTATTTAGTTTAATACACATTAACCAACTCACCCACAGGTTTAATTCATTATCGAACTCAGGTTAGTTAAAAAGTTTGTAGGTGAAACAATTTGCTAAAATCGCCCCTACAGCTTTTAAACCACTACTCTCTGCAACACAAATGGGTAATTGTTTGTGAAAAATATTGCATCTTAAAACCAATTATCTTCTTCTTGGATTTTCTTTGCTTTTTTACGACCCAATAACAAACGACCAAGCATATAAAGATGTTCTTTCATCGCTTCACGATCAGTTAAATCTGTATAAGGAATTGCAATCACTTCATATTCTAAATTACGTAAACTATCTCTTATTTCACGATCGCGACGCTGATTATCAAGATTACCATGAATATGTTTACTTAACCCATCTAAATATATACAAACGCCTTCATAAACATTTTGTGCCTCCTCATCATAAAAAAAATCAGGCACAGTATATCCAAAAACACCAAGATCGAGCTCTTTTTGTGTTGTTGGTGTTGGCAAACCAGCTCGTTGTATCATTTCCAGAAGTTTAGATTCAGCTTCGTTAACGGGCATTTCATTGCTGGTGTCAGCCGTGGTTGGCAATTTAGGTGCAATTTCATGTGAAAATGTAATGGTTTTGCCCCAATCACCTAATTTATCACCTGCCTGATGACGATCTAAATAACGATGATAGTACGCATTACGAAATGTATGTAAACAATCAATACAAGCTGTACTACAATCATTAGAACAATCAGTAGTAATACGTTGCGCAGATTCAATGACTTCACTCCAACGAGATAACATCTGTTCTAGCAAGCCAGAACCACCTGGCATTGGATCGTATAAAAGAACATCGACATTTTCTTGACCAGGATAAGCAATCAACAATATTTGAATGTCATCTTGTTCCATTTCCAAGACATGCGCTGCTCCCATTCGTATTGCCTCAGCAACACTGTACCCTTCATAGCGATTGGTGCAATTTTGAATTGTTATTGCATCAGCAATGATGTTGGCAAAAAATCCAACAAATTCAATTGACTGACCACACCTTTTGTAATGTGATTCGTTAAAAGAATCCAGCTCTTTATCTGATGCAAAAGGTGAACGGCTTTGACCACAAATCAAACAAACAGGATAACCAAGTTTATTGTTAGCCATCGATGATGCGGGACCAACGTTGACTAATCTTAAATGAACATTATGACGTAATAAAACATCTTTTGCCCCCCACTGGTAACCATGGCCACCCCCATGCCTTTCCCTCTCATGCCCCATCACCGATACTGGCAACTGAAAACGATAATCCTCCTCATCTGTAATATGTGATTGATGGGGCATGTCAACATCACAAATAGGCACCGCATTTAATTCAGATGCAGACAAACTAACCTGTTGATTACCATTAGCTGTGCCTAATTCAGCAACCGCCTCATTAGCAATATCCACTTGAAACTGCAATGGCTCATCCGGTTCTAAATGATGAAAACGAGGAATAAAACGATTTCCATTGGCATAAATTAAATTACCAGGAGCATATTCACGTAAGGCAACACCGGGCGGCCTTGGTAAATCAAAACTTGGCCGCCAATCGTTAGCCGTTCTAGGTGGTTGAGCCGTACCCCGAATTGAGCCCGTATCCAAACCATAGCCCGGCAGAAAACCTTCCGAAGCTAATACACCAAACGTATAAGTATCATCATATCCTTCCGCATCACTTCGGCGTCGATTTTTTATCCCCTTATACCGTTTGACTAACCGATCACACCGCTCCCGTAAAGCATCCTCGGCCGCATCCAGAGTCCCTTTCTGATGACGACTCTCATCAAGCCGATCCATTTGTACCAAAGCCCATTGCAACCGTTTCCAAATTCGCTGAATTACTTCATCTAACCGAACTTGTGTTTCTTTGATATATGTCCGTAAATTTTCAACACTAACTACGGCCGCATCCGCCTTAGGCCATTGGTCAGAATTAAAAACCTGTTGCACATGCGCTAATATCCGTGCTTCATGCCGTTCAATAACCATAGCTAAAATGGTTGTATTAATCGGTTCTGAGCGTACATTACTTTTACTATCAAAAAGATAACTATGAATATAAGTCGGAAAAGTAGTATCTAATGCATGACTAATCTGCATTCTTTCATCTTTAGACAATTGTGGATCTTGAACTAATTGATTTAAAATCGTTAAAATGGTCGCATGAACATGTTTTTCAATCATTAATTCATTACGTAGGTTAATACTAGGTGGATAAATTGTTCCCAGCAATAATTTCAACGGCGCATCAAAATAAGCCCGATCATGACTGGCGGGCCGAGCATAGGTGAAATTAACCGCCATTCGATGCCGACGACCAGCACGGCCAGCTCTCTGCCAATAATTTGCTGGTAACGGTGGCACATTCCGCATCAAAACAGCATCCAATGCCCCAATATCAACTCCCAATTCTAATGTTGGTGTTGCCACCAATGCATTAACCAAATTACTATCCCCTTTAAAAGTATGCTCTAGCCATTCTCTTTCTTGATTTGGAACTTGGCCAGAATGCTCCCGTGGGCGCAACATTGCAAACTGCTCGTCCAACACCATCAAATCATAATTGTCTGGATTTTCCGCTTCAAAAACTAAATATCCTTGACAACGCCATGCCATACAAACATTTTTAGGTGTTCTATGCAAATGAACACGACGGCAAACATCACAACGATAAACACCATTGTGAGGCATAATCAGTAATTTATCCGTATCAATTTGATAAACACCAGATGTACCCCTAATAGGCTTGTTCTTAAACCCCCTCAATGTAGTCGGTATAAACAACTTCAACTCGCCCGTTAACCATTCCCACAAGGCCGTAATAAACTGATCCACATCATCACCACGGCCACCCCACCGCTTCACCGCCTGCCGCACCAATGTGTCTCGATTGCTACTCGACAACCATTGCTGAACACGGCTTTTATTATCATCAGGATCCCGTGTTAATTTAATCCCCCGAGGTACACCTGACATCAACGGCAAATACCCTCGCTGTATTTCCCGATCCCCCTCAATCCAAATGCGAGAAAAGATACCACGTTCATGATCATGAAGATTATTGTTACGACGAATAATATCGAGCAAACTAGCAATTCCATCAACTAACACTTCTGGCTCACAATCAAACAATCTGCACCATTTTTGCACAAAGTGGCTTTCTGGATTAAGCCCATAATATGAAATCCGCATCCGCCCCCAAGGCTCCAGTCCAATTCTTTGCTTAAGCCCCGTTGTTAATTCTCGTAAAATTTGGATATGCAAAAACAGCTTCCGTTCTTCGCGATGGCGTCGCCCATGACTCTCTTTACGATATACTCGCCAAACTTCAGGTACAAGAGAGCGACTCAATTCATCATCCGCTTCTAGGATATCATCTAGATTAGCGGCTAAGTCACCAATGGATAAGCCTCCCTGACGAATTTGATCGTACATCAAAGCACGCAAACGAAAACGACGGGAATGATCTTGCATCCAACCAGATTGAAAAGCTGCATCTTGGCGATTATCAGCAAATATAATAAGCCGCTTCCGTTCAGCGCGATGCAACATATTTTGGGCTAAGATGTGAACATCTGAGACAGTAACAGCACGAATTGGACGAGCTGGTTCACGAAAACGACCACTCCACAAACGGCCAACGGTACCACAGGCGATACAACTTGATAAAAGCCCTTCTTTTCCATCTTTTTGGCGGATAACAAACGCTTGCTCCAAACTATTTTGGCGTGAACAAGCATCGCAATGAATCACCTTTGTTGGGTGCAGAGCCCCACAAAAACGGCAAATATACATTGGCATAGCATTACGTGTAATCGCCGACGACTCATCTTCTTCATCTTCATTATCATCTGTCACCAACCGATCAACAAAAACAAATCTTTTACCACCCACAGGCTCGGCCAAAGCGTGCCACACCTGCCGATCTTCAACCAAATCACCACCTTCAGGCACTTGATCTGTAAAACGGAAATCAGCAACCGAATGAGTGAAATAATGTTGAGCACAGGTGTTACAACTAAGCACCGGAAAACGATATTCATCATGTCCATTAATAACCGCATCATAAGCAGACAGCCATAACTTAGGCCGCTCTTGATTGTCAGGGAAGGTAACAACAGCACCATTAACGCCACGTACAAATGCATGAACAACGGGTCGTAAAAAGGGTCGATTCGCTTGCCGTGCCGCCGCCCCTAACGCTAACCACAACAACGCTTCCTCTTCCGTTACCAAGCGGTCAACCCGTTCACTTAATGCATCGATAAAATCATTAACCGCTTTCGGTTCTTTTAAAATATCAGCCATCTGGTAAACAAGCTCATTGCTGGCCAATAGTTGGTACAGCTCTTCTTGCCAATTAGAGGTTAATGCCAAGTTGGGCCAAATTGTTTGTAAGCAAGCTTGCAATTGAGTGGTAGGAATTTCTAGTTCTAATGCTTCTAAGACTGTTTGTAACTGTTGACCAACATCACCACTAAAAGCGGGTGAAACAGCCCGTGAGTCTGCCCATTGGTCTGGTTCATACGATTCACCCACGAGTGCAACTTGGTGCCGATCAATCCCAAAAAAGCGGGTGGCAAAATCACGCCCCGACTCTGTTCCCTTTTCCGGGTCAACAATGGTGGCTGAGGTAGCAATACAAATCGTTTCATCAGCTTGACGGCCACAAAAAGTACGTAAACGACGAATCAAACAAGCTGTCTCCGCCCCTCCCGCCCCCGAAAAAGTGTGAGCTTCATCAAAAACAAGAAAATCAAGGCGTGCATCCGCAAATAAACTAGTATCTTTACTACGCGTTAATAATAGCTCAAGCTGTTTAACATTGGTTAACAAAATTTGGGGTGGTTTAGCTCGCATATCTTGGCGGGTAATATGCTCTTCGGGAGGATACACGGCCTCCCCCCGTCGTTCCTGCCTTGCTTTGGCAATAGCTGCCTTATAATCAGCCGCTGAACTATTGGGGGGCAATATCTGCCCACTCACCCCACTACGTGATTCTGGCGTTTTGCCAACATACATCCCAAAAGTCACACCTGTACCCGCTAACAGACCACGTAAACGACTTAATTGGTCTTCAGCAAGAGCATTCATGGGATAAACAATGACGGCCGTGATACCCACCGTTTGATTATTATCCCGTTGGTGCAAACAATGACTAATAATGGGGTAAAGGAATGATTCCGTTTTGCCCGAGCCAGTACCAGTAGACACAAGCGTATGTTGTTTTTGGTGAATGGCCCGTACCGCATCTTCTTGATGACCATACAAATGGGTATGTCCGGCTATTTTAGGAATATGAGGATGAAAGATATTCTCGCTTACTAACTGTTTAAGAGCCGCCCCCTGCTTAAAAGGGCGACTTAAACTGATATATGGACCCTTAAGTAAAGGTGTATTGCGTGTCTCTTCCAGATTAAGCAAATAACGCATCTGGGCGTAAAGTTCTTCATCAGCAAAGGGATAGGTTGTGATTTGATAGCGTAAGAAATCACTAACCACTTTTTCACTGTAGGTAATTGGGTTGAGCATTTATAGTTCGCTCCTCTAATTTTGTTTCTGCCAATATTGGATGATAGATTGTTTTAATTCTAAGACTTGCGACAGCAAACAAGGGGATTCATCACTATCTCTTAAAATAAGTCGTGACAAAATCCGATACTGTTGATAGGGCATTGCCGCTATATGTGAAAAACGATTCCGAATGGGCACAACTTGATCAATTTGACCCCGAATATTATTATCCTTGCGTCGGAAAAGAAGCGGATTCATATCACGCCCCAAAGTAACAACAAAGTCTGAATCAATCCCAGACCTTTGTGCTGTTCTCAACATATGATTAACTGATCCTAATGTGATACCAGCAAACATTTTGGGATTATCCTTGCTGGCTTGATTAATATCTGTACCTTCTATATATAATGGCAATCTTTGATTATGCCTTGGTATTATCAATGGATCTTTGTCCGCCACCCCTCGTCGCCGTCGAATATGCCAAATAACGGAAAGATTTAGCTCCCGTTCAACCGCTTTCCAAAGACCACAACCCGCGATGGTGAAGTCAAGGATAGGTTGATGAGGACTTTTACGAATGAAACGGGCAATGGTGGTGGCCGTGCGTAACATTTTAACTGTTTCTGGATCTAATATGGATTCATATTTGGCAACAATTTTGGGGGTGGCTAACGATACTTTGAAATTTTTGATAATGTCAGCCGCCAGCGTGGTACTTTGATCAAGAATCACCTTTTCAAATTCAGCCACCGCATCTGTAACCGTTTCCGCATCATCTAAAACCTGCGCCAACATCTCTTGCCGTTTATTTTGCAACTCATCATTGGTTCGAATAATGACTATCCGCTCTTGGATTTGCTGGTTGTTACTAGTTGATGCTGGTTGGTTTGTCATTGCCAGTAACTCATCAACCGTTTGCTCATGACGTACAATTTGAAAACGAGTTAGTTTAGGGCGATCCGAACGATAACGATTACCCAAACGGTCTAATACATTCTCATTGAGTTGCACATAGCCTGTACTTGGATACCAAAAACGTTTCTCACCGCGAATAATCTCTAGCAAGATATCCAACTGTTCTTGACATTGTTCAATGGTGTCAAAAATAGCCATTTGTTCAGAGGCTGGGTAGGGAAAGACAAGGCTTTCATAAGGGCTGTTCTTATGGTATAGCAACAACCACGCATTGGCATCTGCTTGTAAACTGGTAGGGATAAAAGCTGGCATATTAAGTTGCACGGGTTGAGCTTTAATTTCTCCCCAGTACGGCCGTGGTACATATTCATGCCAAGCCGCCGCTACTGTCGTTAACTCAGGGACAGTTTCATCATAAAGAAAGAAACCACGTAACTCTTTTTCGTTTTGATTCGGTTCAGAAGACATTATTATTTCCTTTATAGATCAAACAAATTAAGCTGAACCGGTTTATCATCATTATCATCCGGTTCCGAGTCTGCCTTAGAACGATCACCATACAAATCCCCCAACAACAAATTAAGATTAGCTGCATGCCGTTCACACTCCGCCCATGATTCTGCAGGATCTGCTTCTAGTTGCCAAGGCAAGAAGCGTGGGCCAAGACGGCTGGCCACAGGTTGATATTCTTGTGCCCGCTCATCATGCCCCAAGCCGTAATCTACCAACCGGAGTTTTTCAGGGATCAGCCACCCCTCCCCTTCATTCTGCGCCAAAAACGCTTCCAAACCCATCTCTTGCAAATCATGGAAGGCGACGAGAGAGAGGATGGTATGACGCAATTCTGGGTCTTTATTTTTATCCACTCGCCAGAAACCTTTAGGGTCGAGGGTTCTGTAAAAGTCGCGATTGGACATGGTGCTGGCGGGTTGATCGCAGTTATAAAAAATTCTATGTAAATCTTTGATGTCCAATCCATATAAATAAGCAATAACAGCTTCTAGTGCACATATTATGCGTAAACGCTCAGAATATGTGACAGCCCAATAGAAAAACCATGATTTTTGTAATTGATTATAATGTTCATTTAGGTATTCCATCCAAAATCGTGCAAATCTCCAATGCCCCCAATTCAAACGCATTGCTGATGATATCAAAAATTCCTTGATATTTGACGATAATTGATGTGATAATAAAGATGTTTCTTCAATAATGAAGTAACTAATATTAATACCCCCTAATTTGTTTCGTAAGAGAAAGTCATAAATAAAAGTAGATAAAATTGTTTGTAACAACAAAGTTTTTTGGACACCTAATGGTGTGGTTAGGGTGGAAATTGAATGTCCGCTAGGTAAAAAGTCTAATGTTGATGAAACCATTGAACGTGCATTAGTTGCCGACCCAATACTTAGAAATGCTAATTTCAAACCAAAATGATTAGCATTTTTTATCAAATCCTTAATTCCCATCAAAAACTGTGGCTCAATCACCTTCTCTTCCCACGGAATTTCCCGCCATACCGCCGTCCGCCCCTTGCCACTCACCCACCCCTTCTGACTAAAATCAAACTGCCCAATCATCCGCCCTTCATACAATGGCAAAGCGATATCTTCAATATCCACCACCCTAATCCCCCGCCGCCCATCACGGGACAAAATAAGCCCAATGGGTGGGGGGCTATCCGTTGGGGTGTACGGTTGCCAATCCCCTTTGAGCCAATGACCGTATTGATCTGGTTGATACCCTTTCTTTTCCCATTGCGGCCGTGGGGGGAATAGTTTGGAATCATTGGTCATATGAAATTCAGTACGATACTGAATTTGCCAACCATCTGGGGCGGGGTCGCCAAGGAGACGGCCGTTACTATAAATTTTATCAATAATCGCTAAATCTTGCGGCGTACGTGTCTCTAAAATTGCTCGGGTGTTGGGGCTGAATTTTTGGATTTGTTGGCGGGTAATAGCCATAACATGCTTTTCTGCCTCTTCCCAATCCACTAAATCATGATGCATAAAAGCAGCTTGAATAACGCTCTCTTCTGCTTCTTTGGCGATAATTAAACAACAAAACTTAAAAGAGCGATGAATGTCAAACAGTTTATTCCGATTTTCAAAACCAAACAACCATTGCCACCTACATTTCTCCAAAAACAACGTCCGCAATTCCCCCGTCCCCTTATCTGTATAAATCCCAGAAGGGACTATCGCCCCAAACTGTCCTTGCGGCCGCAACAAAACATAAAAAAGCTCCAAAAACATCTTATAACTGTTTAAATCCCCACCCCCTTGGTGACGGAAGGGGTGCTCTGGATCAGCATAACCGGTCGCTTGCCGCCGTTCATAACGCCATTTGTTATGTAGTTCACGGTTCTCGTTACGCGAACGGCTAAAGCTAAACTTACTCCCCGCCTCTTCATTGTCACCAAACGGATAAGCAACATATTTCTTCCAATTAGAGTACGCTTTAAAACGGGCATTATAATCCAGCCACGCTTTTTCAATCCCCATATCTTCACCAAAATAACGTTGCTGATGTCCCAACGCCTCCTGCTTACCATATGTCCGGTATAGCGGGTCAATATTGGCAAAAAACTCTTGTGATTTCGGCTTTAAAATATCCCACGGCGGATTCTGCACTAACGCATCAAACCCACCCCCTTCACGCACAAACACATCGGGAAACTCCAATTCCCAATGGAAAAAGCGGTATTGCGCCACCAAATCATCTAATATCGCTTGGGTCGTTGCTGGTAATTGGTGAAAATTAAGGGGGGTGGGCGCATGATCAAGCTCATCCCCTGGCCAAAACCAAACAGCGCACCAGCTGTCAAAAGCTCGCTTTAACTGTTGATAAGCGGGATCCCCTTGGATCCGTTCACGGTACAAGGCCGCTTTATCAGCGGCATGAAATAAAGGCAAGGCGTATATTTCTGTAAACACTTGTTGCATTTGATCATATAATTCACTGGCTGTCTCATACCCTTGACTAAAAGCAAAGCGACGCATCCCTTGGCTACGCACCGCTTGCGCCATCTCCGCTTTAATCACATCATTACGAATATCTTTAATCCGTTGTGTCCACAGTTTTCCTTTACGGACAGTTTTTCCTTTCTTAGTTGTAGTCTCATAAAAATGATGGACAAAGCGGTTATGATTGCTATCACCACCATCCCGTTCCCACGCCATCACCGGATACTCTTGAAAACGATCCAACCAGCACCCCACCAGCGCATTACCACATTTGAGCTTATGATCCAAAAATTCAAACGGCAACTCCCGATCCATCGTCTCAATCCATAAGGCTAATTTAGCTAGTTCAACTGCCAATGGATCTAAATCGACACCATAAATACAACGCTCAACAACATACCGTTTCAAGCGGGCTTTTAATCGTTCATCAAACTGCTCATGATCAGGCGGCAATGGGAGTGACTCTTCTAGTAAACTGTTCCCCCCCTTGCCATCCGCTAAACGGCAAATCGTTTTCTCCGTTGAATGAGCTATAATCCGCCCATGATAATACAAACTTTCATACAAAGCGTTGGTTAAATAACGCAATGCCGCCGCCAATAGCGAGCCAGACCCCATCGCCGCATCACACACCTTTAAGTCAAGAATTTTTTCCGGCTTTTGCGGCTGCCAACCTGTCTCCGCATCTGGATCCGGTTCATAGGCTAACGGTTGCAAGGTGCGTTGTATCAAGGGGATACCTAATTGTGGTCGGGTATAAAATGTTCCTGACCCTTTGCGGGTACCGCCCCAACGTACCAAAAACCAGCCCCCTGGCAAAATACGGCGCGAAATAATCTTTTCCGCCATCCTAGATACATCTGCTTCATACTGAGCCACTATCTCTGCTTTACGACTGCGTGGTTTGGTTACCAAGTTCCCCACTTTCACCGCCCGAATTGCCCAAGCTTGTGCTTGTTGGCGCAAATCCCAAGCAGCGTCATTATCGCTATCATCCGCCTCATCAGCTATTGTCTCATCATCGGTGTCATCAGCGCCATCAGTCTCATCAGCTTCATCCCCATCGACATCATCTATCTCCTCATCATCACTATCCTCGTCATCACTATCTTCGCCATCATCAACTGGCAATTTAGGTTTTCTTTTCGCTTTCAACTTTTCCATTAAACTGGCTAACGCTTTATCATCCATCTCCTGTAACCGGCTTAACGGTAGCACTGGTTCATCCCCTAAATTAAGGAAAATCATTGGCTCATCAGGTGCCGCCTGACGCAGTTCAAAATCAAGCAACCCTTGGTAGAGAATCCCAATATATTCTGATGACAAATCAGAAAAATCGACGGGGGCTTCAACCCAAATATTGCGATTCCCCTGCCGGACTTTAATCTTACTCCGTGTCAACAACTCAATTAGACGATAAACTGTTGCATCAGAAGGGCATGGGCGGATCGTTTCAAATGCAGTTAAAGCGACTCTAACAGGGTCATTAGCCTGTTTATCACCCGTGGCAAAAAGATCGCCACCATAGGCATGAATAGGTAACGCTTCATGATCGGATCCATGATAAACCAGATCAAACAGTGCCAATAAACGAGGCCAAGCCGTATAGGTATGACGCAACCGTTCTGCCCGCCCACCCGCCCGCCGATCAAGCTCTTCGCGCAACCCTTGCAGTCCATACGAATGATGATAAATCGGATTGTTACGTGGCAACAAATCCCGTGCCTCCGCAAACAAAATAATCACACAACGCATCATTAAGCGGCTAGCAGAGATATAAATAGCCTGTGTTGATATCTCTTGTTCTGCCCGCAACGTCTCTAAGTTAGGGGCTACCGCTTGTACCAACAGTTCCACTGCCTGCCGCACCCGTTCCCCCAACACGGCCGACAACTCCGCCTGCCCCTGCCGCGACTCCTGAATAGCCGCCAATAACGGCGGCACATCCCCCACTCCCGCCACCTGCCACGCCTCTGAGCCTAACAAAATACGCAACGCATCTACTTGCGGACTTGGTTGTCCCCCTTCAAACCAACCATTGATATCCCATTCACACCACGCATCATAATCTACTCCGGCATGAATCAACCGCCATTGACGACCATTTGTCAACAATGCCACTTTCCGTTGCGCCTTACGCAACCATTCGATAACACGGGTAACAGTCCGTCGCCCTTTCCCCACTCCCAAACGAGATACTTTCGTATCCACAAAAACCGGCAACGCATTATCATACGCATCCACCCACACACGGCGTGGTTTAATCATCTCACCCGTAATCGATTGATATGCCCAAGTCGCATCCACGTTACTACCACGAAACCATAGCCGACGATCTAAGCCTAATAGCTCTTCTAACACCGTTGTCAGAAAAGATGATAATGTATCGAACTCACCTACTTGTATTTGGGTCACTTGGCGACGTAGTTGATCTTGATGATATCTTGTCAAAGGAGATATCGAAGCTGGGAAATAAGTTGTTAATTTTGTAGGGGCAATCAGCAAGCCACCATGTTTTAATTCGGTCCACCAAGAATGGGTATCATAGCTCATGAGGAAACCTCCGGTAAACGAATTTCAATTGTTACGGGGAAGATTTGGGCTTGACCACGCAGTTGGTATCGTTTAGGCAAGAGGTTGTCAATAACCCGTTGTTGTTCTTTCAATAATGAGTCTCGTAACGCCTCGTAATGGGTACGTCGTCGTTTTAATTCATCTTCTAAATCGATCTGTTTCATCTCTAACTGATGGATTTGATAAGCACGTTCTTCTTCAAAAAACAGCGTGGGAGCTAATTGTAACTGCTCTTGCTCAGCAACGACTTTTTGCCACTCTTTTTCCAATTTTTGTAACGTATTCTCATTCATCGCCCGTTCAACCTCGCGCAAACGATGTTGGAACCGTTTACGCTCTTCTTTAATCGCTTCCTTACCCTCCGCTTTTAACATTTGTTGTAATTGACTAGTTAATCTTTCCGTTTCTTCATTTAGAAATTGCTTGATTTCGATTTGGAAATCAAGCCAAATCTCTTGTGCTTGTTGTATATCATCTTCAGCAACGGGACTTGTTGAGGCATGTAAAGTAGCGGCAGGCTGGTGAGGCAAAGGTTCTTCTAATTCATCAGCCATAATAGGTAGTTGAATGGTGCGCACCCAATGGTGGAACGATTCACGCAATTCGTTTACGGCTAACTCTTCAATTGTTACCAAAATCATCGCTTCCACCCCAGCCGGTAAAGTCCCATAACGAACGAGCCAGCGACTGACTGTCAAGGCATCACCCCCTGGATAACGAATACGGGCAAACAAAGACATCGTTTTTTGGAATAATGGATGCCCTAAATGAAGCATGACGGTATCTTTCATTGAGCGAAAGACGGGACGGCCGTTACGTATTTGCACAAAGTAATTGGGGTCAAAGATAAGAGCAGGCAAGGCACCTGGCCGCCCAGAGCGAGTTGGTAATCGTAGATGGGTGTCAATTAAGGTTTCCCATTGGGTTGGTAATGGCATTCGTAAGCGAACACGGCCATCCTCATCCACTTGATCAAAACGTGGCAAGCCAACATGAAGCCCTAACGCTTGCTCTAACGTATCTTGCAAACTTTGGGGGGAAAGGTCGATTTCTTGAGCCAACCATTGCAATGCCTCTTCTTCGGCTGGGCCAGGAGGCGTTGTGGTGGTGGGAATGTATGTTTTAGTTTGCCTTTCCTTGATGATTTTGTCTAAATTATCTAAAATTTGGTCGCTATCATCTAAATAGGTAAAGCGGCGTTCAAAGGCGGCATCAAAAACTTCACTCATCGAGCCAAGTTCCTCACGAATTGTATGTACTTTCTGCACCACACGGTCGAGGAAGCGCAGGTCGGCATCATCATTGCTGGTGAAATGGAAGATACGGACATCGCGGGCTTGGCCGTGGCGGTCTAAACGGCCGTTTCGTTGATCAAGCCGCGCTGGATTAAAGGGGATATCATAATGCAGGACAAAACGAGCCGTTTCTTGCAGATTAAGCCCCTCCGAAGCAGCATCAGTGGCGACGAGAATACGCAATGGATTTTGCGAATCGTTAAATGCTTGTTTGATATCTTCCCGCTCCCAATCAGCCATACCACCATATAGAACACGAATAATACCATCATCTGGATAAAGCTGGCTTAAACGCCGATGCAGATAATCTAAGGTGGTCTTGTATTCAGTGAAGATAATCAAGCGTTCATCTAAAAGCCAATGATTTCGATCTTGAAGCCGATCTTGGATAAGACGTTGCAGACGATGCCAACGAGCATCATCATGTGGGAAAGAAGATTCTTGATCAGGTTCTGGTGGTGGCAAATTTAATTCGGTGAGAATTTTATCAATCGTTTCGATTTCGGCCGTGAGATGTGGTGCTAATGGTTTAAGCCATGCCCCTGTAACCTTAGCCGCATGTTGCAGCCGTCCCTCAACCTCTTGATCATCATCTAAATCTTCAGCCACAGATCGGCGAGCAGCATTCACTTCTGATGTCGAAACATCGTCATCTTGCTCAATCCCATCTTTAAAACGATGCCACGAATTGGCAAAGGTAAAAGGGGAAGAAAGTAACCGTTTATTAAGCACTTCAACCGCAAAAGAGCCCGCCAACTGTTCGGAGCGAGCCGATTTAGCTATTTGCTTACGCACAGCTAATCGGAATTTATGAAAGGCTTGCAGAAGTAATTTTTCTAACGGTGAAAAATAGATTTCTAACGGTTCAGGAATGCGTTGTGAGAACCGTTCCGGTCGATTATGCTGGCGGTCAAGCTCATTGATTTCTCTTTTCAGACGCCGAATGACAACCTCTTCGATCCGTTTTTGGGTTTCAGGTGTGAACTGACTGGTTTGGGTAAAGCGAACTGGGTCTAATTGCTCCAATAGACCAGAAAAACAGCGCGTGTGTCCATTATGAGGGGTGGCTGTCAAAAAAAGTTTGTGCTCAAACCAAGGGGAGATCGTTCTAAGCATTTTCGACAAATCACTATCTTGGCCAAAATTAGCGGGGGTAAGATTATGGGCTTCATCCACAATTAACAAATCCCATGGCAGTTGCACCGCTCCATCTGGTTGTTGGCAAGCCGCGCGGAACTGTTCGAGGATGTCTGGTTGGCGCAGATAGTAATAAGAAGTAATGATACGCGAATAGGTACGCCATGGATTGGCATCTAAACCTAATCGTTTTTGAATGGCATGGGTTTCTGCCCGATCAATCAAATCGAAATTTAATGAAAACTTATCTTTCATTTCTTGATGCCATTGGGTACGCAAGGCGGCAGGGCAGATAATCAAAACGCGGCGAATACGTCGCCGTAACAAAAGTTCAGTCAATATAAGACCCGCTTCAACTGTTTTACCTAAACCAACATCATCGGCCAATAAAAGGGATATACGTGGCATTTCTAATGCTTTGAGTAATGGCACTAATTGAAAATCTTCTGCTTGAATAGCACCAAATAGCGGGGCCGAGATAGGCGTTTTAATGGTTGGGGCTGAATTGTCAGGGAAAACAAAGGGGGTTAGAGCCGTCCAACGGGTAGCGCGTTGGAGGGCATCAAATTCGGCTGGTTTCATGGGAGAAGTGCGGTTAATGGTAGGCAGGGCAGCTGGTTCCAATAGTTGTGCATCTTGCTCACGTTCCCAAATGAGACTATCTTCAGGAGGCCCATCGGCGTCAAGATATTCGAGATGAACGAGGTGGAGGCGGCCGTGGTGTCCGTCGTAAGGCTCAACAGCGGCAACAATGGCACGTCGATTACGAATACGAGCGAACATGCCTACACGAGGCAGATTAGCAGAAGCAATTTGTTTTGGAGCGGGGTGACTTGTGGGTATACTCATAAAAACAACCTTAATATCTTTTATTAAATTACGATGCAACTATGCTTTTTATGGCGCAAGACACATGTGATTATACTTGGGAAGCAACCATATGACCAGAAGCCTTTATTATACACATGAAAAGAAATAGTATAACCCAATCCATTCCCCCTCGGCCGAGCCAACCCCACCCCACCACCCAAAAACCAATCCCCACCCACCGAAAAACCAACCTCCTCCACCAAAAAACCATTCTCCCCCATTCAAAAATCAATCCCACCCACTTAAAAACCATTCTCCCCCATTCAAAAATCAATCCCACCCACT
>DATHYN010000094.1:0-11805 GCA_035459145.1 Anaerolineae bacterium
GCTTCCTTTTTGTTGTATGCGTATAAGTTGGTGTCATGTGATATATGTGTTTTGCTTGAGGTGGGGGTGTTTTTGATGATGTTTGATGGGTTTTGACGCGGATTTTGAGGATTGGGCGGATTTTTTGTGTTGGTGAAGTGAGGTTGGGGTGTTCAGTTGGAAGTCTGGCGATTTAGCAAATCGCGCCACCTTTTATGGGGGAGTTGATTGACAAGGCTTTTGGTTTTTGGCATAATGTAATCATGTCATCATATGACATGATTACATTATCAATGATAGATGATAAAAGGTGCTAAAATGAAAACAAAAGGGCAGATTGAAAAACTTTATTATGGGGTCACTTTTTTGCAATGGTTAGCGGTGGCGATGATGTTGCCGTTGGTCGTGCTTTTTTTTCAGTCGCGGGGGATGAGTTTATTAAATGTAGCGATGTTAATGACTGTTTATTCAGGGGTGATTGTTTTGTTGGAGGTGCCTACGGGAGGGTTGGCGGATAGTTTGGGGCGGAAGCGGGTGGCGGTATGGGCGTATAGTTTAGATTTGCTGGTCAGTGTGGTGATGCTGTTTGCTTTTTCGTGGCCGATGATGGTGGTGGCATGTATGTTAATGGGGGTGGCGCGGGCGTTGTCATCGGGGGCGTTGGATGCGTGGTTTGTGGATGCGTGGCAAGGGGTGGCTGAGGCGGGGGCTGAGTTGCAAGCGGCGTTGGCGCGGGTGCAGGGGGTGACGTTGTTGGCATTGGCGTTGGGGTCGTTTATTGGTGGCTGGTTGCCGGGGTTGTTTGCCGGATTGCCAGCGGATGGAACGGCCGTTATCACCCCCCTTACCATCCCAATTGTGGCCGCTCTCTGCCTGCGTGCGGTTGTGCTGGTGATAGTTGTCATCGGCGTCCGAGAAGAACGAACAGCGGAGCAAGAAGTGGGGCTTTTGGCTGGTGTGCGCCAAGTGCCAACGATTATTAGGGACGCGGTGGGGGTGTGCCGAGAGGAACCGATTTTGCCGTGGATGTTAGGCGGTGCGGTGATTATGGGTTTAAGTTTGATGGCGTTGGAAACCTTTTGGCAACCATTCTTTGCCGTATTATTAGGTGGTGAGGAGGGGCAACCCCATGGGGTTGGGCAAACCCATTGGTTTGGGATTATTATGGGGGGGAACTTTTTGTGGGGGGTGGTGGGGTCGATTATGGCCACCCCATTAAGCCGTTTGTTTAAACAACAGTATGGGCTGTTGCTGGGTGTTATGGGCGTCGTGCAGGCTGGTTTATTGATGTTTTTAAGCCAACAGACATCGTTTTGGGCAGCGGTTATCGCTTTTTGGTCCGTTTATATGGTGATGGGGGTGATGAATTCACCCATCGGGGCGATCTATAATGAAGCGATACCCTCGGCGCAACGCTCCTCGTTATTATCGGTGCAATCATTGATGGGGCATGTGGGCTCGATAAGTAGTGGGTTGGTTATCGGCTATATTGCTGAAAAGTGGGGTGTGGGGGCCGCTTGGTTTGTCGTTAGCTGGCTAATAATGCTATCATTGGTTATCTATTTACGAGTTCATACGTTAAGAGAGAAGAATTATGGCACAAGCGAAGAAGTTTTTCCGCTCACTCAAGAAGCAAACATTGGCTGAGCAGATAGCGGATACGGTACAGGAAGCGATTGTGAGGGGAGAGTGGGCGGCGGGGAGCCAATTGCCGACAGAACCGGAGTTAGGAGAGCAGTTTGGGGTGAGTCGGGCGGTGATTCGGGACGCGACACGGTTGTTGGTAGCGCGGGGGTTGGTTGAGGCCCAGCATGGTAAGGGGGTGTTTGTGACGGAGTCGAATGTGGCGGCGTTTGGGGCGGCGTTGTTGTTAGCGTTGCGGCGGGCGAAGGCGACGGCGTGGGATGTGGAGCATTTTGAGCAGATGATTTATCCGGAGGTGTTGGCCGAGGCAGCGGCGATGGTGACGGATGAGGAGTTGGCGGAGATTGAGTTATTGAAAGAGCAATTGATGGCTGTTTTTGAACAGGTGACCCAGACGCAAATGATGTCAGAAGAGGGGTCGGCCATATATCGAACGGGTCAGCAAAAGATTATGGCGGCATATCGGCAATTTATGCAGGCTATTTTTAAGGCGACGCATAATGCCGTATTTATTTTGTTGGCCGAGCCGTTGTTGCAGTTACGGAGTTTGCGTCATTGGGAGGGTGTATTTGAGACGTTGGATGATACGGTCGCTAGTGAGCGTCAATATTTGGAGATGATTGTGGCGGTGGTGGCGACGCGTGATCGGGAACAGGCGCGAATGAAGGGGAGAACGTTATTTGAGTTACCAGCGGAAGCGGAAGCGGCGATGAAGGAGACGCCGATTGGGGAAGTGACGCGTATTGTGATGAAGGGGTGAGAGGGGCAAGGTTGGTTAGAGATAGCCGACTTCGTGGGCTTGGTGGCGTAATTGGTCGCGGAAGTCGGGGTGGGAGATATTGATGAGGGCCTCGGCCCGCTGGCGTACCGATTTGCCATAGAGATAGGCGACACCGAACTCAGTGACGATGTAATGGACCTCGTTACGGGTGGTGGTGACGCCACTACCGGGATAGAGAGTGGGGACGATACGGCTGAGGGTGCCTCCTTTGGCAGTGGCGGGGAGGGCGATAATCGGTTTGCCCCCTTTGGAGCGAGCGGCGCCGCGCATGAAATCGACTTGGCCACCGACACCGCTGAAAAAGCGAGGGCCCATCGAATCGGCGGCGACTTGACCGGTGAGATCGACTTGGAGGGCGGAGTTAATGGCGACCATCTTTTCATTTTGGGCGATATTGAAAGGGTCATTGACATAATCGGTGGGATGGAGTTCGATGAGGGGGTTATTATCGACGAAATCGTACAATTTTTGGGAGCCAAAAAGGAAGCCAGCCACAATTTTGCCGGGGTGGAATGTTTTTTGACGGCAGGTAATGATACCCGCTTCGACGAGGTCGATAACGCCATCGGAGAAGAGTTCGGTATGAACGCCGATATGTTTGTGATTGGTGAGGGCTTGGAGGACGGCATCGGGGATAGAGCCGATACCCATTTGGAGGGTGGCGCCATCGGGGATGATTTCGGCGATGAGTTGGCCGATTTTGAGATGGGTGGGGGAAGCGCCGCCGAGGGGGGCTTCGGGGAGGGGGGTGTTGGCTTCGACGATGTGGTCGATTTGGCTAACGTGGATGAAGCTATCGCCGAGAGTGCGCGGCATGTTGGGGTTGACTTCGGCGACGATGAGATTAGCGGACTCGGCGGCCGGTTTGGTGGAGCCGACTTCGACACCGAAGCTACAGAAACCATGCTCATCGGGGGGGGAGACGGTGATGAGCGCGACATCGAGGGGGATAATTTTGTTACGGAAGAGACGGGGGATTTCGGAGAGGAAGACGGGGGTGAAATCGGCGCGCCCTTCTTGGACTGCTTGGCGGACGTTGGGGCCGATGAAAAGTGCATTGTGGCGGAAGGCGTCGCTGTAGTGAGGGGCGATGTAGGGGGCGCCGATGAAGGTGAGGATGTGGAGGAGTTCGACGTTTTTGAGGTCGGCGGCGCGAGCGACGAGGCCATCGACGAGGCTGGCGGGGGCGCCAGCGCCCCCGCCGATGTAGACAGATTGGTTGGATTCGACGCAGGCGACGGCGTTGATATTATCAGTCACTTTTTGGCGGTAAACTTTTTCCCAATTCATAAGATATCTCTTTATTCTGATTGTGGCCAGGGGGTCAAGGGTTGGCCGAGGGCGGCGGCCAGACGAGGGTGAACTAGGTGGCCTTGGTAGGTATTGATACCGCTTTGGAGGCTGGGTTGGTGGATGATGGCGGTGGGGAGGCCGTGTTGGCCGAGGGCGAGGAGGTAGGGGAGGACAGCATTGGTTAAGGCGTAACTAGCGGTACGCGGGACGGCGGCGGTGATATTAGGGACACAGTAATGGATGACATTTTCAACCTGATAGGTAGGGTCGCGCAGAGTGGTGGGGCGACTTGTTTGGGCACAGCCCCCTTGGCTAATGGCATAATCGATGAAGACAGCCCCAGGACGCATATGGGTGAGGTGGTCGCGGGTGATGAGGGTTGGGGCGCGCGTGCCGGTGATAGCAGGGGCACCGATAATGACATCGGCGAACGGTAAGGCGCGGTTGATATTGTATTCATTGGCGAACATGGTGGTGATTTGGCCTTGGAAGAGGTGGTCAATTTGTTGGAGTTGGCGGGTGGAGGCGTCGATAACGGTGACTTGGGCGCCGAGGCCGCGGAAAGCGCGGGCGGCATTGGTGCCGACAACGCCACCGCCGAGGATGACGACGGCACCTGGGGGGACACCGGGCAAGCCACTGAGGAGCGTGCCACGGCCACCATGATGGTGCATGAGTAGATGCCCAGCGATGAGTGGGGCTAGCCGACCGGCAATTTCGCTGATGGGAGTTAGGAGGGGGAGTTGGTCTTCTTCCGTCACCATTTCATAATCTAGAGCGGTGATTTCATGTTCAACAAGGGCATCGAACAGATCGTGGGAGGCGACCGCGAGGTTTAGAAAGGAGCAGATGATCTGTTGAGAGCGGAAGAGATTGTGCTCATCGGCGGTGGGCCGAGCGATTTTGACGACGATAGTGGCACGGCCATAAATCTCAGCGGGCGAGTAGACGATGTTAGCGCCAGCATTGGCATACGCTTCGTTGCTAAAGCCAGCGGCGGCCCCCGCATCGGTTTCAACATAGACGGTGTGTCCCGCTTGGGTGAGGGTAGTGACACCGGCTGGGGTGAGGCCGACGCGGGTTTCGCGTGGACGTATTTCGCGGGGGAGGCCAAAGGTGGTCATGATTACTCCTCAACTTTGGCATTAACAGGCCAAGTGTCGATGACAACACGGAAAATATCGGATTCAGTGATGATACCGACTAATTCATTTTGGTCATTGACAACGGGGAGGCCACCGATTTTATAGGTAAGCATGGTAAGGGCGGCTTGGCCGACAGTGTCATCGGCGTGGATGACCATGGGGTCAGGGGTCATGGTATCGCCAACGATGATATCGTGCATTATTTGGTCGATTTCCCATTGGGAGAGGGTGGTGAGGTCGGAGGGTTCGGCGTTGCGGAGGTCGCCGAGGGTGATGATGCCAACAAGATGGTTATTTTGCAGGACGGGCAAGCGGCGGATTTTGTTTTGACGTAAGA
The DNA here is from genome assembly GCA_035459145.1 of Anaerolineae bacterium. Taxonomy (GTDB): domain Bacteria; phylum Chloroflexota; class Anaerolineae; order Promineifilales; family Promineifilaceae; genus DATHYN01. The sequence goes on from DATHYN010000094.1 coordinate 5,180, forward strand.
TCGTATGGGCTTGGGGGATTGATGTTTGTGGGGTAACGGTTAAAGGGTTAGAGGTCATCCATTGGTAGACAAATTGTTCTTGCATGTGGTTATCCTTTTTGGTTGTCGGCAAAAAAAGGGCGGCGATTTTATCGCCGCCCCTTTGCTAATCATTTACTACTCATTATATAGTATACAGTTATTTTTTTGTAGTTGAAGTTAGGCGAGAGCGGGTTTCGCTTCTTCGACTTCTTCAGGGAGCAGGTCACTCCAAGGGGTGCCGAGGGCGGGCAAAGCGAAGTAGTCGAGACCGATGAACCCAGCCACCTTCCAAGCCATGACCAAACCGAGAGCGACAACAAAGAGCATGGGGTTGGTGCTAGCAGAACCGGCCATCATAAAGTTCCAGTTCATGAAGCCACCAGCGAAAGCGGCGATACCAGTGAACAGACCAAGAATCAAAGCGATACCGATTAAAACTTCACCATAAGCGACCAATTTCGCGAACCAAGTATAAGCTTCAATGTCGAGCAAGAATTGAATGAAGCTGCGGTACCAATCGAAGCTGATGGCGGCGCGACCCGTTTCGGGGATGATGACGGCACGTTCCCAGTAACCTTTGAGAGCCATACCACCGCCGGTCCAAGCTTCTTCGCCAACTTTATGCCAACCGGCGTCGAGCCATTTGTAGCCTAACCAGAGCCGTACGATTAACCAGCCCCAAGCGGCGCGCTTGTCATTCAGTAACAATTTAATAAAAGGTGGGTCTTGAACAATTGTACCCTTGCGGGTTGTTAATGTATTCATTGTGTTCATGAGAATTAACCTCCAGGTTAATGGCTTTATTATCCTAAAGCCTCTAAAAGTTTGATTGTGATAAGTATCAACTTGATTTAGCAGTTACGTGAGTTGGTGTTGATGTGGTTGAGGAGGTAACTGTTTGTTTTTTGTTGATGACATAACTATAGAACAAATCGGGACATAATCGAAGTGTCAATTGTCAGGTAATGGGGGTGACATTGGTTAGGATATGATATGACATTTGTTTACCAGAGGGGAAAGGTGACATTTTGCTTAATAAGGACTGCTTTTTGTCACTATGATATCTATATAAATGTATGTTAAGCTGAGCTTTGTATAGATACTTATTCTTTTGAAGCGGATTGGGGAGAAGAACCGTTTTAGGTGAAATAGGTTGTTGATAACAGTTACACAAAGATAAAGGAGTCCGTCATGTTTAAAAAGATATTAGTTCCATTAGATCGTTCACACGTAGCCGAAAAAGCGTTGGCATTGGCGGCCGTGTTGGCCCAGCAGAATGAGGGGCAACTGACTTTGTTCCATGTGCCTATTCATCATGAAGTAGTGCCACCGGTGCCGATTGAGTATTCGGCGACAACAGCGGGGTATGATTGGAGTTGGTCGCAAGATTTAGTACAAGAGTCTAATCGTAATGGGGAGCGGTATTTAATTGATATGCAGAATCGGTATTTGCATCCCAATGTGGATGTTCAGATAGAGATAGGGAGTGGGGATGTGGCTAGTGCTATTTGGGAGGAGTCGGTGGTACAGGATTCAGATTTGATTGCGATGTCGACACATGGGTATTCGGGGATGACGCGGTGGATATTAGGGAGTGTGACGGAGAAAGTGTTGCGGGTAGCGTCTTGTCCGGTGTTGGTATTGCGTGATGATCGGCCAATTCGTCGTATTTTAGTGCCATTAGATGGGTCTAATTTAGCGGAGTATGCGTTGGAACCGGCTTTTGAATTAGCGCAGGCGTTGGGGGCCGAGATTACGTTATTGCGGGTTGATGCTGATTTGACGCAGTTAGGATACCGTGAATTGCGTGGTTTGGAGACGATGGAGCGAGGGTTGGGGACGGCGGTATTGGAAGGGTATTATGCGCAAGGGCAGGCGTATTTGGAGAGTGTGGCGCGACGTTTCCGCAATTTTGATGTGCCGGTGACGGTGATGACATTGCGGGGCAAGCCAGCGAGCGAGATTTTGCGCATGAGCGTTGATTTCGATTTGGTGGCGATGGCGACACATGGGCGGAGCGGTGTGGAGAAATGGGTTTATGGGAGTGTGACGGAGAAAGTGTTGCGTCAGGCGGAGCGGGGCATGTTGATTGTGCGCCCGCCGTTGGCGCTGTTGAAAGGTTAGTTGGGGGAGTCGTTGGTTGAAGTTGGCCCTGACTGAAGACTGTGGAGGCCGGAATTATCTGTTGGTGGGTAGTTGGTGCAGATATTTCGGCTTCCATGGTTTGCAGTTTGGATTGTGATTACGTGAAAAGCGTCCAGATAGGGATATTTGGGCGCTTTTTATTTGCATTATGGGCGAGAATAGGCTACTTTTCATGGTATGAATATTACCTTTTTAGGCGGTGCCGATGAGATCGGGGCCAGTTCAATTTTAATCGAAGTAGCGGGACGGCAGATTTTGGTTGATGCGGGGATGCGACCGAATAAGCAGGGGGCTGCTGCCTTGCCCGATTTGGAGCGGATTGAGGGGCGATTGGACGCGGTTATTTTGACCCATGCCCATGCGGATCATTTAGCTGGTTTGCCGGTGGTGCATCAACGATGGCCGGAGGTGCCCGTTTATACGAGTCGGCCGACGGCGGCGTTGGCTAAGATTATGTTGGTTGATTCTGCTTATTTGCAGACATTGCAGTCGGAGACGCCGTTGTATGGGCGGGAGGATGTCAATCGGACGGTGGATATGATGCGGCCGTTGTTGTTGAATCGGTGGTATCATTTGACGGATGGGGTGGCGGTTTGTTTGAGTCAGGCGGGGCATTTGTTGGGGGCGGCGAGTGTGTTGATGGATACGGCCGAGGGGCGTTTGGCGATATCGGGGGATGTATCGGTGACGCACCAGCGAGCGGTGACAGGGTTTGCGGCACCCCCTTTCCAAGCGGATGTGTTGATTTTGGAATCGACCTATGGGGACAATGATCATCCGCCACGGTGGGAGGAAGAGCGACGATTGGTGGAGAATGTGAGTGAAGTGGTGGAAGGTGGAGGGATTGCGTTGGTCCCATCCTTTGCGTTGGGGCGGGCACAAGAGGTGATGTTGGCGTTGCGGCAAGCGCAGATGGTGGGGGAAGCGCCACAGTTCCCGATCTATGCTGATGGTTTGGTGCGGGCGATTAGTGACGTTTACAATCGGCAGAGAGAATGGTTGGCGCCGGCGTTACAAGAGATGTCGGGACATGTTTTTTGGCAAGATCGACGGGTGATGAAGGTTAAGAGCCCGCAGAGACGGCGCATTTTGGGGCGACCAGCTTGTATTGTAGCGAGTTCGGGGATGTTATTTGGAGGGCCATCCGTATTTTATGCGGAGCAGCTAATAGAAGAGCCGCAGAATGCGATTTTTATTACGGGGTATACAGATGAGGAGTCGCCGGGGCGGCGGTTGCAGGAGTTAGGGACGGGAGATATGTTGACCTTGAATGGTGAGCCGTATCAAGTGGGGTGTCAGGTGCGGCGATTTGGATTGAGTGGACATGCGGATGCGAGCGAGTTGGTGCAGATTGCGCGACATTTTGGGCCGCGTGAGATTTATTTGGTGCATGGGGAGTCAGCGGGGCGGCAAGGGTTGAAGGCGCGATTAGAGGCGGAGGTAGCGCCAGTGATTTTGCCGGGGCGGGGGCAGAAGGTGAAGTTGCCGTTACCGAAATGGATGGGAGGAGAACGGCCGTTTCTCCTCGACCGTGACGACAAGACGTTGGCGCCAAGTGATGCGCCGGTGGCGGTTATCAATATCGGAGGGGAAGCGCAAGCGGTCATTCCCCGGTTAGGCATACAACGACCACAGAAAAAATTGGAAGGTGCTATGGTACGAGAAGAGATAGAGACACCGTTTCGGTGTATATTATGTCGGCAGGAGAAGTTGTTGACAATCGATTTGAGTCGACGGCAGTTGTTGTGGCATTGTTCAGAATGTGAGCATACGTATGAAGAGATGATCACCAATGTGAAGGCGAAAGATATTAAGCGGATGAATGATAATGAGCAAGTGTTGCTGTTGGATTTTATCCAAGTCTCCGTCTGGTTACATGAGCCAGTTTTGGATAAAAATTGGCGTGATTTAGTGGCACAGCCGGAGTTGTGGCGCGGATGGTTAGAGGAAGAGGAAGGGTAGAGGATGTTGGCACCGACAGATTTTTTTGATTTGAGCCAGACAGACGTGGCCGCTTTTTTTGAGGATTGTACCTATGTGTGGGAGGGATTGCAGAATTTGAAGGGGCATGTGGCGCGGTTGGTGGGGAGTGAGCGGGTGGTATTGGGGGAGGTGGCCGAGGGGGCGTATTTAGGGGAGGGGGCGTTGTATATTGGGGAAGGGGCACGGATTGAGCCGGGGGCTTATGTACAGGGGCCGAGTTATATCGGGGCAGGGGCGGTGGTGCGGCATGGGGCGTTTGTACGGGAAAATAGTGTGATATTGAGTGGGGCGATTGTGGGACATGCGACCGAGGTGAAGCACAGTTTGTTATTGCCTGGGGCGCACGCGCCACATTTTAATTATGTGGGGGATAGCATTTTAGGGCAGGGGGTTAACTTGGGGGCGGGGACGAAGCTGAGCAATTTGACGATGGTGAGTGAGAAAGATGGGACGACGGGCAAACGGCCGACATTGAAGATTGTTATTGAGGGACAAACATATGACACAGGTTTGGCCAAATTAGGTGGTATTTTAGGGGATGGGGCGCAAACGGGCTGTAATTCGGTGTTGAATCCGGGGACATTGTTGGGGAAGGGGACGTTGGTGTATGCGAATTTGTCGGTGGCGAAGGGGTATTATGGGCCGCGAATGGTGTTGAAGCTACGGCAGAAGATGGTACAGGCAGTGCGCCGAGGGTAGCTAATGGATGATTTATTAAGTTTAACGCCAGCGGCACCATTATCATTAACGACCTTAAGTATTAATTTATTGTTGGGTATCGTGTTGGCTAATGGGGTGGCGTGGTTTTATACGGTATATGGACAATCGCTGTCTAATCGGAACAAATTTGCGCAGAATTTGCCCTTATTGACATTGGTGACGACATTAATTATTGCGGTGGTGAAATCATCGTTGGCGTTATCGTTAGGGTTGGTGGGCGCGTTGTCGATTGTTCGCTTTCGGACAGCGATTAAGGAGACGGAAGAGCTCGTTTATCTATTTTTGGCGATAGCGATTGGATTGGGATTGGGAGCGGATCAGCGGGGGGCGGTGTTGATTGGGGTGGGGGTGATTATGAGTTATTTGGTGGTGCGGACGTTGTTGGTGCCGAGGGCGCCGCGCAATAATTTGTATTTGAATGTGAGTACGGGGGAGGAGGAGAAGGCATTTAGTCGGATTAATAGGTTATTGAAACAGCATACGACACAGGCGGATATGCGCCGTTTTGATCAAGTTGCGGGTGGGGTACAGGCATCTTATTTGATCCATTGTGCGGATGAGGCGGCATTGACGGCGTTATTGGAAGGGTTGCGGGCGGAGTTTGCGGATGGGGAGTTTAGTTTTGTTGAACAAAATAATCAGTTGTTAGGGTAGAGACGAGAGGATGCGGATAGTAGGGAAGGAGAACGGGGGGATGAGTGATCGGCGGCGGTGGGCGGGCTGGTTGTGGTTGGTATTGGTGGTGATGGGTGGTATTTGGTGGAGCCAGCCGGGATGGCGGCCGGCGTGGGGAAGTGGGGTGGGATGGGGCCGAAGTGGGGGAGAGGTCCCGATTATGCAGATTGATATCGATTTTGAAACGTACCAGATTTTGTTGAGAGAGAAAGCGGCGGGGGAGCGGTTGGGGGTCGTGTTAGCGGGGGAGGGGTGGCAGGCGGTGGAGATGACGTGGGGAGGGCGGCGGTTGGGGGTGGAGGTGCAATTAAGTGAGGGGAAGATGGTGAATGGGTGGCCATTGTGGTTGCGCGGAGAGGGTTTATTGGGAGGGGGAGGTGAGGAGCGGGTGCGATTGTGGCCGTGGGCGGTGGGTGAGGGTGTGGGACAGTGGGGGTGGCAGGAGGTATTGACGGCCGAGGGGTTGATAAGCCATCAAGGTGGATATGTACGTTTGCAGATTAATGGGGAAGATGAGGGGATTTATTGGTGGCAAGAAGAAGTGAGCGAGCTGATGCTGGCGCGGAATCGGCGATTGGTGGGGCCGGTGATACGGTTTGAGGAGAGCGATTATTGGGAGGCGGTGGCGGTTAGAGGGAGTGAAGAAGCGGTGATGGCGGATCCAGTTTTAGGTTGGGGAGAGGGTATGTGGCGTTATTTAGAGGTGGTAAGTGACGGAGGGGGAGATGAGGCTGATAGGGAGAGAGGGGTGGCGTTGTGGCAAGGGTTGCAGCGAGGGAGACAAGAAGCGGGGGCGGTATTTAATCGGCAACAGTATGGAGAGTTGATGGCGTTGATGGATTGGTGGGGGGTGGTGAGTCGGGGGCCGAGTGAGTGGGGGTATTATTATAATGGGCAGAACGGCCGTTTAGAGCCATTCATCGAGCAGGTGGCATTCGAGTGGGGCGGGAGCCAGCGGATAAAAAGTGATTGGTTATATGGGGACGAGGCATTGCAAGCGGCCTATTTGAGGACGTTGGCGCGGGTGAGTGCGCCCGCTTATTTAGAGCAGCTGCGGGTGGTGATGGGGGAGGAAGCGGGGG
>DATHYN010000095.1:0-15236 GCA_035459145.1 Anaerolineae bacterium
TCCCCCCCAAACCAGCCGCCACCACCGGCAACCGCAACCCCCGCACCAACACATAACAGTTAAACCCCGCCAACCACACATGAAAAACAGCCAAAAACATCATCATCTGATACGATGGCGGCCCCCCCACCAGATAAACCAACAAATTAAGCGGATAAAATAACCCCGTCTGATTATCCGCCGCAAACGGCGCCCCGCTATAAAGATGCGGATTCCAAAACGGCAAAATCCCATCCCCCACCGCCCGTGCCGAAAAATGGGACATCGGCCACAAAAAAGAGACCAAATCCCCTCCCCCTCGCGGCAACCAATAACCAAACGCCAGCGGGGCAAAAAACAGCGCCACCGCCCCCCACCACATAATTCCAAACCGCACATACTCATTCTTCATCACCGCTTTGAATCTGCCCCACCCCATCACTTTTTTCTCGTCCATAACGAAACCGCTCCTATAACAGTTGCCTAAATTTGTCCACTATTCTTGATTTACAGATTGCTTAATACATTTAGAACAATAATGATGGACTATAATAGTATACTCTACCTCCCCCCACAAATAATAGCCATCCACCCCATTTCTCGCTATACTACTAATCTGAGTTCAATACGCTTAACGTCATTTCGAGCCGAGTTTTGCCCGTGAACTCACATTACTAACACTTTTCTACCCACTATTGAGCAACTACGGAGATACCGCTATGCACATCAACCAACCTTCTATCATTGTCCACGGCGGTGCCGGCGATTGGCGTCTAGGCACCAAACGTATCGATGAAGCCCTCACTGCCTGTCGCCAAGCCGTTGCCCAAGCCCATCAACTCATGAAAGATGGGGGCACTGCCCTCGATGCGGTGGAAACGGCCGTTCGCCTCCTCGAAGATTGCCCCGTCCTCGATGCCGGCCGCGGCAGCTACCCCAATGCCGTCGGCGATATCGAAATGGACGCCTTCATCATGAATGGCAACACCCTCGACATCGGCGCCATCGCCGCCGTCCGCCTCATCCAAAATCCGATTAGCCTCGCCCGCCGCGTCCTCCACGACAGCCCCCACACCTTTTTCGTTGGCCCCGGTGCCATGACCTTCGCCCGCCAAATCGGCTACCCTCTCTGCCACCAAAACGATCTCCTCGTCGTCGCTGAAGATTTGCAACCAATGGATATCCATGACAAAGAAACGATCGACCCTGGCCTCACCAGCGGGCCTCCCCCCCAATCTCCTCCTACCGCCACCCTCGGCGATACCGTCGGTGCCGCCGCCTTCGATATGAACGGCGATCTCGCCATCGCCACCTCCACTGGTGGCACGCGCAACAAAATGCCCGGCCGAGTTGGCGATAGCCCCCTTGTCGGCTCCGGCGGTTACGCCGATAACTGGACCGCCGCCGCCGGAGCCACCGGCCATGGCGAAGCCCTCATGAAAGTCGTTATCAGTAAAACAGTCTGCGACCTCGTCGGCCAAGGCCTCTCCACCCCCACCGCCTGCGCCGCCGCCATCCGCCGGCTCGAACAACGCGTCAATGGCCTCGGCGGCCTCATCGCCGTCGACGCCCGCGGCCAAGTCGGCTACGCTTTCAACACCCGCGCCATGCCCTACGCCTACTGCATGGGTGATGGTGATATCATCACTGGCTATAAAGCTTAAAATCACACCCATTACCACAGTACTATTATCTTTCAGCCCACTCCTCGTTATAATCAAATCTCGTTTTAACAAATTCTCGGATAGCCAAAATAACCATTTCTCTAACTTAATCACAGATTAACTACCATTGAAATGGTCGTTCGTATCAATTACTCTCAATCCTAAATATCCTGATTAATTATCTGCTAGCAACTACCCTTGGCTCAACTTTGCCTTTGCTTACGCCAACACGCCAATGATGCCCCTCTCCCCACGCCGACAATAATCACAATCTCACCCCCTAAAATAACTGCGTAACGACTATCAACCCCAACGCTACGTGCCGAACAAACCTGGTACATCTAGCCAACCTTGTCTGTTGTCATGCTTATTTTCGCCTATCCATAATCAGTAAAGGTAATCATATGACACCTGATCAACAAAATAAACCCTTATCAACCTCTACCCCAACCCACAAATTATTTTTTCTACTCCTTCTCATCTTAATCATTAGTTTTATCACTATCTACACCGCCTCTGCCTATACATCTCCTACCGTTGGCGAACTCAATGTCTACGTCGATACCAATAATGGCAACAATAATAACGGCAATGGCTCGGCCAGCAACCCTTGGCGTTCCATCGACTACGCCGTTGACCAAATACCTCAAGGCACTAAAGCGATTATCCATATTGCTCCCGGCATTTATCACGGTCACGATCTTGACCATAACTACCCCATTTACCTGCCAGATGGCATCTCCCTGATCGGCGAAGATCCCGCCACCACTATCTTAGACATCGGTTCCGGCTATACAGATGGCATCTTCTTTCAAGCCTACAATAATACCTATGAACATGTCACCGAAATTCGTAACTTAACCGTTCGTAATGGAGAATCTGGTATTCTGGGGATGGCCAATGTCGGTGGTACCATCGAATATATCATCGATAATGTCCATGTTGAAAACAACAGGCAATCAGGTATCCTAGTGATCAGTTGGAGCCCAACTGATCATCTAACCGCCTCACTTAATAATATCATCGCCACCAACAATGGTAGCTCAGGCTTGTTAATTCGTAGCGAGGGCACCAGTCACGTTAATATTAGCCAAGTCACTTCTACCTACAATTCCAACGGCATTTATGCCGGTACCAGCGACCACCGTAGTCAACTAAACCTTCATGTCGAAAACGCTACTCTCGCTTATAATGAAGAGCACGGCATCGTTTTCAATGGAATTGGCTTCTACCAAGAGACCGCTAGTGAACTAAATGCCCATCTTGAACGCTCACACATACATAACAACAATCAATACGGTATCTATTGGAACACATCTGAAACCGGGGCCGATTTTAACGCATCATTACATAATAATGTGATTAATGACAACCTCGCTGGTGGTATCTATGTTGGCCCCTCGGCCCCTAACTACACCCAATCCCACATCAACATCATCAACAATACCATCGTCAACAACCAAAATTACGGCATCTACTGGAATAACCAAAACACCCCCGTTAAAATGAATGTCGTCAACACAATCCTTGCTAACCCCTCAGCCACGAACCTGCACAGCACCAATCAAGCTTGGAACATCAATCACATTAGCCACTCCCTGCTCGATACACCCTACCCGCAACTCATGTCTCGCAATATCTACCGCCTTCCCCACCTCAACACCGACCACACCCCTCGCCCCTGTTCCCCAGCCATTAATGCCGGTTTGAATATCTACTACATTACCAACGATTTTAACGGCACTCCCCGCCATGACGGCCACACTGATATCGGTGCCCATGAATTCGCCGGCCCCTGTGCGCTAGACACCCATTTAACTATCTCACCTAACTATCCTCAAGCCAATACCCCTATCGATCACCACCTAACCCTCTCCAATAATTCTAATGCCTCTCAAACAATTACCCTCACCGACCATATCCCCAATGACGCCACCTACCTCTCTGTCACCAGTTCACAAGACACCCCCATCTATACCAGCAACACCCTCACCTGGACCACCACCCTCATGCCCCAACAAACCATCACTCTCCAATTCCAAATCGAGATGAATACACTCAACTACCCCTATATCCACACCCCCATCATTCACACCTCACCCGAAAATGGTATCTACACCCTAAATGCTGATATCACCAGCCAACCCCTCTTCTTACCTACCGTCTTCAACCAATTTTGCACCCAGGCTTACACCGATAACTTTGATAACCCCAACAGCGGCTGGCCCAGTGGCACAACCCAATCGGGGCTCCACTATGGCTACGTCGACTCCGGCCATTACCAACTCTACCTCCCCCAAGATAACCAATGGTTTGCCGTTACCCGCAATGATTACTGGAACCCCAGCGAAAAAGTAGAAACAACGGGCCACATCGGCAATAATGCCAATGGTTACTATGGCCTTCTTTTTGGTCTCAACAACGATTGGTCCGATTTCTACGCGTTTGAAGTTCTGCCTCAATATAATCGCTGGGCGATGACTCATTTTAACAGCAATACCGGCTGGAGCATTGTTGATATCCAAGAAATTAGCCTAAACAATAGCCTCAACACCTTAGCCATCGTCAATAACCCCAATCACGCTAATCAAATGTTCTTGCAGGTTAATGGCACAACTGTAAAAACGTTGGGCCATCACCTCGGCCGAGTCGGCCTCACCGGCGGCGCCTTCACCAACAACATCGACATCCGCCATGATAACTACCTCTTCGCCGCCCCTCACTGCCCAACCACATCCAACCTCACCAATAAAACCGCCCCCAAACATATCCCCCAACTCCCCCAATCCCTCATCGAAACAGCCATCTCTAACTATAAATAATCACCTCTCCCCTGAGATTTTGTAGGGTAAAATCTCAGGGGACTTAATTTCTTCTTGAATAAAGTCAATAAAGGATCAATATCTAATGAAAAAAATCATCCAATCATTCTTCACTCTTCTTTTGATTACCGCGACCCTCGGCCTCTTCATCTCCCAATACCAACAAACCACCACCGGTGGCGACAACTACTACGTTAATCCCTCCACCGGCGACGACAACACCGGCGATGGCTCCTCCGGCAATCCGTGGCAATCCCTCACCCATGCCCTTACCCAAGTCCCTCTCAATAATAACAATACCATTCATCTCGCCGCCGGCGTCTACACAACTGCCACTGGTGAACAATTTCCCATCACTGTCACTGGCGCGGTTAACATCATTGGCGCCGATACCAATAACACCATTATTGATATGGAAAATGTTACTACCTTTGGCTATCACGGCATCTATCTCAATGGTGATAATCACCCCTTTACTCATATTAGCCACGTAAGAAATCTCACCATTAGAAATGGTTATCGGGGCTTAGTTCTTTTCTCTACGAGCAACTATAATATCGATTTTCAATTCAGAGATCTTGATCTATCTGGCAATTCCCATATCGGGTTACACCTAGCCACACAATCAAATGGCACCGTAACTGGTCAAATCACCAATAGTAATATAACCAACAACGATATAGGGATCCTTTTTTCCAATTATGGCATTATGTCTGTTGATATTATTGATACCACTGTCGCTAATAATCTTGATTCGGGTATATTTGTTAAAGCTAACGCTCAAACCGCACAAACCACAGCCCACCTTAAACGTGTCAATGTCACTTCTAATCAAGTTGGTGTTGAACAAACTGGTGATGGTGGCGGTCACATCAATATACTACTTGAAGAAAGTATGATCCACAACAACAACCAATACGGCTATTACTGGCATAATCAATCAGGCAATACAACATTTAATACCCAAATAATCAACAACATTATTGCCGATAATTTTGATGGGGGTATTTATATAGAATATACCCCCACCATAGCTTCATTTGATATCATCCACAATACAATCGTTAACAATAATGATTATGGGATTTTTTGGCATAAAGGCATTAACAACAATTCCCTAACGATGAATGCCATCAATAACATTATCTGGAATCCAAATGGGGATGACTTAGCCACCAATGGGGATGACTGGTCAACCAATGATATTACCCACTCTATTATCGAAGATGGTGACCCCCATCTGATGACCACCAATTACAGTCAAGACCCAGAACTAGATAATACCTACCACCTAATGAACTGTAGTTCTATCGCTCAAGACAATGGACTTATCACCAACGATCTTCCCACCATTGATATCGATGGCGAACCACGTAATGATGGTGCCCCTGATATCGGTGCCGATGAAAAAGCGAATGATTGTGCCCTCACAACCAGCGTTGCCTTTTCCACCGATAACCCTGTCCTCAGTTTCCCCATTAATTACACCTTCACCCTCCACAATAATAGTGAAACCTCCCAAACAACTCATTTCTATGACCCACTCCCCACCGGACTCACCTATAACACCGACACCCTCTGGACATCCCAAGACACCGCAATTATCACTGATAATATCATTAGCTGGACAACCAATATCGCCCCACAACAAACCATCTCAATTGGTTTCCAAATCAATGTTACTCATGAAGATAGCCCCAATCTGCATTACGCTACGGTAACGACTATGCCCGAAGATGGCTTTTATACCATCAACGCTTCTATCGCTCCATATCAAGGCGCAACCTATTTACCCATCACTTATAAGCAATATTGTGGCTCTGCCTTCTCTGATACTTTTGATAACCCTAACAGTGGCTGGCCCAGTGGCATAACCCAATCTGGCCTCCGTTACGGCTACACCGATCCCGGTCATTATCAACTTTATCTCCCCCAAGAAAACCAATGGTTCGCCGTTACCCGCAATGATTACTGGAACTCCAGCGAAAAAGTGGAAACAACGGGCCACATCGGCAATAATGCCAATGGTTACTATGGCCTTCTTTTTGGTCTCAACAACGATTGGTCCGATTTCTATGCGTTTGAAGTTCTGCCTCAATATAATCGCTGGGCAATGACTCATTTTAACAGCAATACCGGCTGGAGCATTGTTGATATCCAAGAAATTAGCCTCAACAATAGCCTCAACACCTTAGCCATCGTCAATAACCCCAATCACGCTAATCAAATGTTCTTGCAGGTTAATGGCACAACTGTAAAAACGTTGGGCCACCACCTCGGCCGAGTCGGCCTCACCGGTGGCGCCTTCACCAACAACATCGATATCCGCCATGATAACTACCTCTTCGCCGACACCAACTGCCCAACCCCGCTCAACCTGACCAATAAAACCGCCCCTAAACATATCCCCCAACTCCCCCAATCCCTCATCGAAACAGCCATTGCTAATCAATAACCAATAAAAAAGAGGGGCATCACCCCGGTGATGCCCCTCTCTCACACCAATCTTTATTTAAAACCTACCCCTCCCCTAACTCATCCAAAAAGTGAATCACCGTCTCAATCCCCTTGTAATAATTCCCCAAATAAAAACGCTCATTCGGCGAATGAATCCGATCATCCGGCAAACCAAATCCCATCAAAATCGTCTCCAAACCCAAATGCTGTTTGAAATCCGATACCACCGGAATCGATCCACCTCCACGCACAAAAATCGGTTCCCGACCAAACACCGTCCCATACGCCGTCTTCGCTGCCTCTACCGCCGGAATCGATAAATCGACTACCACCGCTGGTGCCCCCCGCTCACCAATAATCTCATACGTCATCGTCGGCGGCATAATCTCCTCAATGTACGCCTTGAACGCCGCTTGAATCTCGGCCGGATCTTGATCCGGAACCAGCCGCATCGACAATTTAATATGCACTGTTGATGGCAATACCGTCTTCCCCCCTCGGCCCGTATACCCCCCAATAATCCCATGCACATCCAACGTCGGCCGCGCCCCAATCCGCTCATTCAACGTAAACTCCGGCTCACCCCACGCCGCCGGCGCCCCCGTCTCCGCTAACAACGTCTCTTCCCCATACGGCTTCACCGCCAACAACGCCCGCTCCTCATCACTAATCTCCCGCACCTTATCATAAAAACCAGGAATCAAAACCTTACCATTCTCATCCTTTAACTTCGCAATCAAATGCCCCACTACATTCAACGGATTATCCACCACCCCTCCATACGACCCCGAATGTAAATCATGATCCGGCCCCGTAATGTTCATCTGGTAATACACATTTCCCCGTAATCCATACACCAACGATGGCTGTTCTGGTGATAAAATATGACTATCCGAAACCAGCACCACGTCCGCCGCTAATTTCTCTTGATTCTCGGCCACATATTGGGACAAACTCTCCCCACCGCTCTCCTCCTCACCCTCAAAAATATATTTTACATTGCACGGCATCTCCCCCACACTCCCTAAAAACGCTTCAGCCACCTTCACATGAATATGCACCTGCCCCTTATCATCCGCCGCCCCTCGCGCATAAATAAAATCATCCTTCACCACTGGCTCAAACGGCGGCGAATTCCATAACTCTAACGGATCCGGGGGCTGAACATCATAATGACCATACACCAACACGGTTGGTGCCCCATCCCCCGCTTTTAACCAATCACCATATACCAATGGATGCCGTCCCGTCGGAATCACTTCCACATTCTCAATCCCCGCCTCACGCATATGCGCCGCCAACCAATCCGCCGCCTTGCGTACATCCTCCGCTCGCTCCGGCTGTGTGCTAATGCTCGGAATCCGCAAAAAATCGATTAAGGCCGCCAACTGCTCATCTCGCCGCTCGGCCGCATATGCCAACGCTTTCTCTTTGCTCATTATGCCCTTCCTTCGTCTACTACTATATTATCTAAAAATTAATTCCCCTACCAAAATGAATGAGTATCCTGTATAATTGATCAGTTTGTATAATTATATCCCATTCACCCTAAACATTGTACCTGTAATCATGACCGATTTATCGCCTAACGCCTTGCTCGAAAGTATTTTGCTCGTCGCTAGTGGCCCTGTCTCTCTCCACCGTCTCGCCACCGCCCTCGACACCACTACCAACACTGTGCAAAAACAACTGCAAGCACTTGAAACTGAATATGAAAACCGTGGCTTTCGCCTCCAATGGACAGATAACAACGTGCAATTGACCTCCGCCCCCGCCGCCAGCCAAGCTATCGAAACCTTTCTCGGCCTCGAAGTCACCTCCCGCCTCAGCCAAGCCGCCCTCGAACTCCTCGCCATCGTCGCCTACCTCCAACCCATCACCCGCCCCCAAGTCGACCAAATCCGTGGCGTTAACTCTGATGGCTCTCTCCGCACTTTACTTAGCAAAGGCCTGCTCGAAGAAGTAGGCCGCCTAGAAACACCCGGCCGCCCTATTCAATATGGCACCACGGCCGACTTTTTACAATACTTTGGTCTGCGCTCATTGGATGATTTGCCCCCATTAGCCACACCAGAAGAGGAAGAATAAACAATCCATGGAACGTCTCCAAAAACTACTCGCTCAAGCGGGCTACGGTTCCCGCCGTCAATGTGAAAAATTTATCGAAGCGGGCCAAGTCACCGTCAACGGCAAGGTTGCCCAGCTCGGTATGAAAGCTGACCCCAGTATCGATAAAATCGAAATCCGTGGCCAACGTCTCACTATCGAACCTCCTGTCTACATCATGCTCAACAAACCGGTCGGCGTCATCAGCTCCCTCGAAGATGAACTCGGCGAAGGACGCACCACCGTCCGTGACCTCATCAACCTCCCCGGCCACCTCTACCCCGTCGGCCGTCTCGACAAACAAAGTGAAGGGCTCATCCTCATGACCAATGATGGTGATATGG
Source organism: Anaerolineae bacterium (assembly GCA_035459145.1). GTDB lineage: Bacteria > Chloroflexota > Anaerolineae > Promineifilales > Promineifilaceae > DATHYN01. The sequence continues at coordinate 9,373 of DATHYN010000095.1, forward strand.
CCCACAAATTAACCCACCCTCGCTACGAACACCCCAAAGTCTATCGCGTTAAAATCGAAGGCCCCCTTAATCACGAAACAATCAATCAATGGCGTCAAGGCGTCTGGCTCGAAGGCCAAAAAACCGCCCCCGCCGATATCGTCATCACCCACCAACACCCAGATTATACTTGGCTCACCATTACCATGTACGAAGGGCGCAAACGGCAAATCCGCCGCGTCGCCGCTCAACTCGAATATAACGTCCGCAAACTAATCCGCGAACAACTCGGCCCCCTCACCCTCTCCGGCGTCAAACCGGGCGAATGGCGCCACCTCACCAAACCAGAAATCGGCCTCCTCCGCGAAGCAACCCAATCACGTAAACGGGCCGTCCAACGCAAACGGGGCACCAAAGACACGCGCAAAAAGTTGAAAAAACGTACCTACCAACAAAATAAAAATAAAGATTCTCGTAGCAGTAATAAAGATTCTCGTAGCAGTAATAAAGATTCTCGTAATAGCAATAAAAATTCTCGCAATAACAACAAACGTTCATCAAACCGTTCCTAAAAGAGGTGTTATGTCTGCTTACCCCACCACCATCGCCATTGATGGCCCAGCCGCATCGGGCAAAACAACTGTCGGCCGCATGTTAGCCGAAGCTTTGGATTATCTGTTTCTCGATACTGGCTGTATGTACCGCGCCGCCACCTTAGCCGCCTTAGATGCGAATATTGATCTCGAAAACGAAACGGCCGTTGCCCACCTCACCACCCAACTCAATATGCGCATCCTCCCCCCCGGCAACCAGGACGACGGCCGCGTCTACACCGTCCTCCTCGATGACCAAGATGTCACCTGGCGCCTCCGCGACCCCGCCGTCGACGCCAACGTCTCCCGCATCGCCTCCATCCTCGGCGTCCGCCAAGAACTCGTCCGCCGCCAACACACCATCGGCCAACAAGGCCAAGTCGTCATGGTCGGCCGCGATATCGGCACCGTCGTCATGCCCGATGCCCCCCTCAAACTATACGTCACCGCCAGCGCCGAAGAGCGCGCCCGCCGCCGTTGGGAAGACCGACGCGACCAAGGCCACGAAGACGCCGATTACGACGCTATCCTCGCCGATGTCAATCGCCGTGACCAACTCGATGGCAATCGCCGCCACTCCCCCATGCGCCCCGCCGATGACGCCATCATCCTCGACACCACCAAACAATCCCCTGCCGAAGTCGTCCAACATATTTTATCACTTCTCTCTATACCAAAGTCGGTCTCCTAATGCCTATTTATCAAGAACTCGATATCCGTACCGTTAATGGTGGCCACATCGCCGCCATCCAACCTGATAGCCTCGCCGCTGAACTCGGCCTCCAACCCGGTGACGAACTCCTCGCTATCAACGACAACTCCGTCACCGATGTCATCGATGTCCAGTTCTACAGCGCTACCGAAGAACTCGACCTCCTCATCCGCCGCGAAAATGAATACCTCCTCTACGAAGCGTACCGAGATTACAACCAACCCCTCGGCCTCGAATTCGACCACCCCACCTTCGACACCGATATCCGTCGCTGTAACAACCTCTGCGAATTCTGCTTCGTCCTCCAAATGGCCCCTAAATTCCGCCGCACCCTCTACATTAAAGACGATGACTATCGCTACTCCTTCCTCCAAGGCCATTTCGTCACCCTCACCAATCTCTCTGACCATGATTGGTGGCGTATCGAAAATATGCGTCTCTCCCCCCTCTACGTCTCTGTCCATGTCACCGATTGGGAAAAACGGCGCGAATTCCTCCGTAATCCCACCGCGCCTGATATTATGGAGCAGTTGCGCTGGCTGGCCGAGCGCAACATCGAAGTCCATACCCAACTCGTCATCGTCCCCGACTTCAACGATGGCCCCTACCTCGAACGCTCCATCCGTGAACTGGCCGCCCTCGCCCCCACCGTCCAATCCATCAGTGTCGTCCCCGTCGGCCTCACCCGCCACCACAAATACACCATGCGCCCCCACACCCCCGAAGAAGCCGCCAACACCCTCGCCTTTGTTGAACAACAACAGCAACAATTTTTAGATAAATGGGACTACCGCTTCGTCTATCCCACCGATGAGTGGTATCTCGTCAGCGGCCGTACCGTCCCCCCCATCGACGCTTACGATGGTCAAGAACTCCATGAAAACGGCCTCGGCATGGTCCGCCACTTCCTCGATGAATGGCTCGATGTCCAAGCTGAAATCAAAGCGTACGACCAACCCATTTCCCAACCCGGCACCATCACCCTCGTCACCGCCACCCTCTTCGCCGATACCCTCCGGCAAGCCGCCGCCGAATTCACAACCCTCACCGATATCCCCACCCAAATCATCGTCATCAACAACGAACGCTTCGGCGATACCATCACCGTTGCCGGTCTCCTCATGGGCAAAGATATTCTCAACCAACTCCAAGCACAACAGTACGGCGACCTCCTCATCCTCCCCCGCATCACCTTCGACCACCCCGACCGCATCACCCTTGATGACCTCACCCCCGTCGATGTTGCCACCCAACTCGGCCGCCCCCTCGCCCTCGCCGATACCATGGGCGACGTTTGGGACGCCGTCATCGGCCAATCCCAAGCCCTCCACCACCCCCGCCAACAACCAGCCACGGACGCTATCCCCCTCCGCCTCATCGACCCCAACCAAGATACCGGTGCCCACATCTCCTAACCATGACCGACCAAACCATCATCGACGCCTGGGAACATGCTGAACGCACCCCCCACCACGGCCACAAACCCCCACTCGCCTACCATGAACTGCGTGACATCATCGACCTCGCCCTCTGGGCCGGTCAAATGCTCCTCCAACATGGCGCCAACAGTCAACGCGTCGAAGAAACCGTCCATCACATCGGCACCGGCCTCGGCTGTGACTGGCTCGATGTCATCATTACCACCCAACATATCACCATTACCGCCCACAGCAATCATGAATTCCGCACCAAAACCCGCCGCGTCACCCACTTTGGCGTCGATATGAGCCAAATCGCCATCCTCAACGACCTCAGTCGCGACATCAGCACCGGCCGCCTTCGCGACCGCCAACAAGTCCGCCAACGGCTCAAACAGATTGACACCCCCGACAAACATTACTCCCGCTGGACAGTCGCTCTCGCCGTCGGCCTCGCCTGCGCCGCTTTCAGCCGCCTGTTCGGTGCCGATTTACCCACTTTTGGCCTCACCATGTTCGCCTCAACCGGGGCCATGCTCATCCGCCAAGAACTGCATAAACGGCATGTCAACGCTCTCTTTATCGTTATTCTCGCCGCCCTCTTTGCCAGCCTCACCACCATCCTCCTCGGCCCCCACGTCACCACCGCCCCCCAAGTCGCCCTCAGCGCCGCCGTCCTTCTCCTCGTCCCTGGCGTCCCCCTCATCAACGCCGCCCAAGATTTAATCAGCGGCCACACCACCAGCGGCATCGCCCGCGGCATGAGCGGCTTCCTGATCTCTTTAGCTATCGCTTTAGGCATCGCCCTCGCCCTCGGCCTCACCGGCTGGTCACAAGATTTAGCCCTCCCCCCTGCCCACCTCGCTTGGGGCGAACACGGCCTATGGGCTGCAATCGCCGCCACCGGCTTCGCCATTCTGTTCAATGTCCCTCCCCAGCAACTGCTAGGCGGCGCCGTCGCCGGCGCCGTTGGCGTCGTCCTCCGCACCACCCTCCTCAACTACAGCTGGCGCCTCGACCTCGCCACCCTCTTCGCCGCCGCCGCCGTCGGCTTCCTCGCCGAACGACTCGCCCACCACCAACAAACCCCTACCTCCCTCTTCGCTATCCCCGGCATCATTCCCATGGTGCCCGGCCGCTTCGCCTTCACCACCCTCCTCGGCATCCTCGAACTGGCCATCATCACCCCCGCCACCGCCACCCCTGTCCTTGCCATCACCGCCACCAACGCCATCCAAACCGGCCTCATCCTCGCCGCCCTCGCCGTCGGCATTACCATGCCCCGTCTCATCTTCAAACGGCGTCCACCTGTCGTTTAACACAGCTGTCATACCTGCGTAGATGCTGTCCGCTTTTCTTATGTCAACCAACTCATCTACAGCCCCTTCAGGGCTGTCATCCTCGCGAAAGCGGGGATCCACTCCTAAAATCACCTTTATTTCGGCTTCGTTCTCTATTTACATCACTACCGTCGCCGTCCTCTCTTTGGCAACCGCCGCCGCACAATATCAATCTCATCCGCCTCGGCCAGCAGATACGTCTGCCGCGTCCGCCGCCACCGCTCTATCGATGCCCCCTGTGACAAACGCAATCCATATATCATTTTCCCCGGCTGTGGCACCCACATCGATACCATAATCGGCTCTTCCTCAGCATCTATCTCCACCTCTTCGATATCTTTACTTTTGATGAAGCGAAACGGCCGTTGTATCCCCTCACTCAATAAATAAGTCGGTAATATTAAATTCAAAAAAGCGATCAGTAAAATAAGCCCCGCCAAGCCCATCGTCCCCATCTGAAGATTTGGATCCCACGCCTCAGCATCACCATTAAAACCAAACCATAACAACAGACCAATAAACACCGTCAAAAATACCATCTCCAACACATTAACCTGTGCCTTTAACTTCACACTCTTATTTTCGGCCATCACCCGTTGCTTGCCTTGATAATGTTGATAAACAGCAAAAACAAATACAATCCCAACTAAACCTATCAATACCATAACAAAATCTCCTTAAAAAATGGGCTGGTTCATAAAAATCATATGCCCTCAATTTTCCCCTAATAACTCCCTCTGATCAACCTTTTTCATCCCCCTCACCACCAACCGATAAGAATCATCCATCATCCGCTGCAACACCTCATCCGGCACCGTCCCATCAAATGTCACCGTATTCCAATGCCGTTTGTTCATATGATAACCTGGCTGGATCGCCTCATACATCCCCCGCAACAACAACGCTTCCGCCGGTTCACATTTCAAATTCAACCGCACCGGCTCATCATCTGGCAGTAAGGCAAACATTTTCCCCCGCACTTTGAACACGGCCACATCGGGGCCAAACGGCCGTTCCTCCACCACCTCATTCATCCCCAACAAACACCTTCTCACTGCCTCTCGATTCATCATTTTACACCTTTACACGCTCTACTAAATATGCTAAACTACTCCTAGTCGCTTAGTTGATTTCTAAAAAAAACATTATCCCTTAACAAACAAATCGTTTTTATCTATTTGTTTGTAATCGTGCCTATTAATTTTAGTGGCAACCTATTTGTGCATACAATATATCTTCTTAAGCATCATTGTGCGCAATAGTACCATACATTAACCAAGCACTACCTATTTTATAATTAATTTATTTTAACCTATATTTCAGGAGATACTATGCAAACACGTGAATTAACCGAAATCGAATGGGGCCGTATCGTAGCCAAAGCTTGGGGCGATGTCAACTTCCGTACCGCTATTGAAAGCGATCCTACCGAAACCATTACTGCCTATGCGCAACAACAATTTGGTATTACCCCCAACCGCATCATGACGATTCCCGCCGCACCATCGGATCTTTATGTTGAAAACTTGAGCATGATTGGCCACGCCCAAGCGACCGCTTGTGGCTGCGCCACCGCCGCCCCTGTCGAAAACGACAAACACGCTATCGCTCAAGCCACCGCTTGTGGTTGCGCTACCGCCTGTGGCTGTGCCACCGCCGCCCCCGTCGAAGACGACCAACACGCCATCGCTCAAGCCACCGCTTGTGGCTGCGCTACCGCCTGTGGCTGTGCCACCGCCGCCCCCGTCGAAGATGACCAACACGCTATCGCTCAAGCCACCGCTTGTGGTTGCGCTACCGCCTGTGGCTGTGCCACCGCCGC